>JAPEVH010000075.1 GCA_026645415.1 Candidatus Electronema sp. | reverse complement strand
GGCTGCGGGACATGCTTTTCTACAGGCAGCAAGAGGACAATGCTCCGCTCTGCAAGGCAGCGGCATCTGCTGCGCAGTGAACCGCCTTCCTCCCGGCAACATTCCCTGTTGACAGAGGCAACGCAGGTTCGTATCTTGGCTGATGAATTAACCTTGTAGAACCCACAGATGGAGATGTTGAGGACCGCTTTGCAACTCCCTGAGTTGCATTGCTATCTGCACTGGATGGCAGAAAAAGATTAACCTCTTGTTAATACTATGAAGACATACAGAGACGTAAATGGAAATTCAGGAATTTCCGCCTATGAATACGGAGAAGATTGGATTCAAGTCCAATTCAAGCATGGAGGCATATATGAATATCGGTCATCAGGAATTGGCTCGGCACACTTGAGCGAAATGAGGAAACTGGCTGATTCTGGAGATGGATTGAACACATACATCAATACTAACCCAGAAGTCAGGCATGGCTATTCATCTAAACGTAAACGGTGATGTCTCTTGGAGATATTGCCATTTGCGCGCCTGCTGTCATCGACATTGCACATTTCAACCTGAAGGCGGCGCAATTATGCGGCAAGGAGAACTCTATGGATGTGAAAGCAGCAGTTAAACTGGCGAAGGAGCATGTCCTTGATCTCTTCGCTGAGGAGAACATCAGCAATCTTGGTCTGGAAGAGGTGCAGCGTGACAGTGAACACGGCTGCTGGCTTGTCACGCTTGGCTTCTCACGTCCGTGGGACGAACCCCGCAACACGCTTGCCTCGCTGGCGCAATCGAATCTGCCACACCGCTCGTATAAGATTGTGTACATTGATGATAAAGCTGAACAAGTGAAAGGAGTCAAGAACCGCGAGGCGACTTCTTGAAAGGCATTCCGCTCCTCATAGACACCAATCTGCTGGTGCTGTTCATTGTCGGCACGGCAGCCAAGGAGTATATTGCCAAACACAAGAAGCTGACTGCGTTCACGATTGAGGACTACGACATGCTGGTCAGAATCGTCTCAGGTGCTTCGGAGGTGCTGGTCACGCCGAACACCTTGACCGAGACTTCCAACTTGGCGGCATACATCGGCGAGCCTGCCAAGAGCAAGGTGCTGGATGTGCTGCGCACGGTGAGTGCAAACTCGCAGGAACGCTATGTGCCCAGCCGCTTGGCGGCCCAGCGCAGTGAGTTCATCCGGCTGGGGCTTACGGATGCAGCACTTCTGGAGGTCTGCACGGACAAAGTCACCTTGCTGACAACTGACCTCGGCCTCTACTGCGCTGCGCTGGCACAAGGCGGCACGGCCCTCAACTTCAATCATCTGCGTGATCAGTATTGGTAGGCAGCAGGCTGATCAATGTGCTGGTGATCAAGCCATGACCATGCAGGAGCCGCTGTGATCATTCATCGCGCTCCGTGGCTGCTGCCGATCAGCCAGCCGCCAATTGCGAACGGCGGTCTTGTTGTCCAAGCAGGCAGAATACTCGCAGTAGGTCGCTTTGCTGATCTCCGCCGAAGCTGGCCAAGGGCAGAGCTTGTTGATCATCCTGATACAGCACTGCTGCCCGGCCTGATTAATGCTCACACTCACCTTGAGCTGTCTCATCTTGCGTATCTTGCCCAGCAGCCTGCACCACCGACCTTCACCGGCTGGATTGCCCGGCTACTGGCGGAACGCACCAAGGTCGCGACAGATGACGCAGCAATCAAGTCAGCAGCCCTGCAGGTATTGGCCGAGCAGCAGGCCCAAGGTGTTGCGGCGATTGCTGACATCTCTAATACTGGTCTGACGAGTGAATTAGCGGCTGGCTTTAATGGCAGCTTGCTTTGTTGCAAGGAATATCTTGGTTTACGCGCTCAGGCTGTAGCAGCTCATCTCGTCCAACTCCATAACGAAAGCAAAGAGCAAGCCTGCACCGGCCATGCACCGTATTCCACTCATCCTGCCCTGTTGCGCGCTCTGAAAGCACGGGCGAACCGGCTCGGCCATGTCTTTCCCATTCACACTGCTGAATCTGCGGCAGAAATAGAGTTGCTTTGTACTGGCAACGGCGAGATGCGCAACTTTTTGGAAGAACGCGGCTTCTGGGATGGCTCCTTGCAGATGATGGGGCAGGGGGGAGGTTCAGTCAAATACCTGCATCAACACGGCCTCTTGGACAGCAACACTGTCTGTGTCCATTGTGTGCATGTAAGTGAAGAAGAAATTGCCTTGTTAGGAGAAACGGGAGCCAAGGTCTGCCTCTGTCCGGGCAGTAATCGGTATCTCGGTGTGGGCAAGGCTCCGGTTAGCAGCTTCTTACGGCATGGTATCCTGCCTGCTTTGGGTACGGACAGCCTGACCAGCAACCCTGAAGTTTCACTCTGGCGAGAGATGCGCTTGCTCTCAGAGGATCATCCTGCTCTTCATCCGGCAGATATTTTACGCATGGCGACCTTGGGCGGGGCCATAGCTCTTGGCGTAGATAAACAGCTTGGTAGTTTGGAAGTGGGGAAAAAGGCGGCGGTTATTGCCGTTAAGTTAGACAGAATGCCTACGAATGCGACGGAAGTGCTAGAGCAGCTTGTTTGGCAGGGGGAGCAGCACAAATAAGAAAGGCCGGATTGAGCAATCCGGCCTTTCTTGCTACACGAAATAAAAGAACTCAGTGCGCAGGTGCTGCTTACTCCTCACCAGCCATACCTTTCATCTCCCGTTTGGGATCTTTTTCTACTTCAGCGAGGATGGTGCTGACTTTGTCCTCTGGCAGCCACTCAACCTTGCCAGTGCCTACATCATAGAGAGCACCAACAACCTTAGCCTTACCTTCCTTAACCATTTCACGAGAAACTGGGCTTTTCATAAACAGATCATGCACGCCCTGCCAAACGTTCTCAACAATGGCAGCCGGAATAACGTCTTTGCCTTTCAGTTTAGGATTCTCTGCTATAGCGCGCTTAACTGCAGGCTCAATGTTGTCAACCAGCGGCGGAATATTGATTTCCAGCGCATGGCCATGCCCTTCAATGGCATTGGTCACAGCGGTAACTGCGCCGCACTGGGTGTGGCCAAGAACCACTAAAACTGGGGTATGAACATGCGCCAGACCGTACTCAATTGAACCAGCCTCGTCAGTATCAACAACGTTACCAGCTACCCGAATGATGAACAGATCCATAACACCAGCGTCAAAAATACGCTCAACTGGAACTCTCGAATCTGAACAGGTAATAACAGTTGCATACGCATATTTACCCTGATCCTCTTTACCAGCTTGAATCAGACGAGCAGTGTCTGTATGCGGATGCATGGATTTACCGCTAATAAAACGCTCGTTGCCTTCTTTAAGTTTGGTAATAGCCTGATCTGCATTGAGATCAGTTGCAAAAGCAGGTGCAGTAGCAAGTAAAGCCAGCAAGCTAACGGCACTAACAAGGGTCTTCTTGAGCATACCTTTTTTCATGTTGTCTCCTCGTGACATGAACAGATTAAAAAAATAAGAAATACCAAACAGAAAAGTCTGGCAAAGAGTAACTGGATAAATAGCGGCAGGATAAACTGTAATAGTCATCCTGTTACGATAGAGGAAGGGAAAGAAACGTATATCAGAATCTTTAATTTGTCAAGCAGAGAATCTTCTGCTCTTGGCGGAAAGATTAAAAAATGTTGTTATTCAGGACTCTCTAAAGAGAATCCTGAACGCTACACTATTAGTAGGCCCCTTTCTGCTGTTGCTGCTGCGAACTATTTGACCGACGATCTCTATGATCATCGCGATCACGATCGTGAAAATAGCAACCAGAGAGCAGGCAGGCTGCAAGAAGTAGAGCAACTGACAGTTTGAATGCGCGCATCATATTGTCCTCACATAAAAAAGGATTAACAGAAAAAATCAGACCACTATACTGCGATCTGCGCGTGGCCTTCAAGTGTTTTTTGCCCTATTTCGGAAAGCTACAATACAATTTTATAGCTTTCTTCCTCCCGCAGGGCACAATACTACTGATACTAATACCTCCTATGGTGATGGTGGTACGATGGTGGCTGTGGATGTGGAACTATGACAGCTGGGCCTGGCGGCGGCGGGCCATAGTAATAGCAACCACTTAAACATACCATACTCAGTGCGGCAGCCAGTCCTAGTAGCATTTTCCCTGTCCTCATAGTAGACCTCTCCTGAAAAGGGATTGAAGGAACACTGTCCTTTATTATAGACATCTACTGAGCAATGCTCAACAGAAAATCCTTTTTATCCGAGCACTACGAGAAGTAAACAGGATGTGTTCAATATCGATAAGAAGGATATACCGGCTGCCAACTTGGCATGGTTATCGAGTTGTTTGGTGAATAATAATACATAGGTGATGATCGTCGTTGCCCAAGATATCTATTCCGCCATGATGAGGATGGATACGATACAGAAGGTGGATAGTATGTAATGCTGTCGTCCGAAGAATACGATGGGTAGGAATACGAAGATGATGGTGTATAGGAATACGAATACGAAGATGATGGCGTATAGGAAAAAATAGAACGGTTTGAGGTCTGATAAGAAGGATAGTATTCTTCTGTCCAAGGATCTGAGACCGTAGAGTCTTCCGTAACATACCCATCGTCCATCACATAACTATCATCACTGAAGCTATTATCTACGTAAACCCCATCTTCTACGACTGGTGTTTCCCAAGAAGAGGTGCTAGGATAATACGAAGAAGAGGTACTAGGATACTCTTCTGTCCAGTATTGATCATCAATTGGACAGTTGTTGTAATAGGGCTGGCAGCCACTCAAAATAGCAGCGGCAGCAAAAAAAGTGGCAACGGCAGGCAACTTTGTCATGATTCTTTCTCCTTTTTAGGAAACAACACAATATCATTTGCGGCTTTATTGTATAGTAACCGAGAACGATACTCAAGACTTTTTCTTAGGTTTTCAACTCTTGCGCCTTTTTTAGCTAAAACAGCTCTAGTTGGTCACTTCCCCACTCTTTTTAGGCTAGTAAGCTAGATTGTGCCTCAGCGAGAGCAGCAGCATTTCAACATCAGAGTGACATGATGTTTGCATGTCTATTTTGTATGCGTTAAACTCCGAAAAAGATTCACGCCTACGATTTCTTTTCTGCAAAACCAAGATTTTGCTTAATCAAACATTGACTTACCATGCCTGCTTCTCTTCCTGACCATTGCCAACCGCTTCCAGCTAAAGAAAAATTTTGCTTTGCCTGCCATCCCGGTGTTGCTTGTTTTACGGAATGCTGTCGTCAGCTCGATCTTGCGCTGACTCCTTACGACGTGCTGCGTTTAAAAAGACAGCTTGATTTGGATTCAGGCACTTTTCTTGAACAGTATGTGATTGTCGCTTGGGAAGAAGGGATGATTTTTCCAACCTGCTTCCTTACTATGGTTGATGATGGTCGAGCAAGCTGTGTCTTTGTTACCGAGCAAGGATGCAGTGTTTATCAGGATCGGCCTGCGGCCTGTAGAGCATATCCTGCTGGACGTGGTGCTTCACGCCAAGCTGATGGGACTGTTGAAGAACAGTTTGTTCTCCTGCGCGAACCGCACTGCCTTGGCTTTAGCGAAACACAGGAACAAACCGCACCAGAATATTTCGCTGACCAAGAGTTGACCGAATATAGTGAATTTGACGACCAACTGCTCCTTCTCCTGCAACATCCTCAGATTCAAGCTGGCTTCCGCCCTAACCAAGCCCAAATGGATCAATTCATCATGGCTTTATATAATTTGGATTTCTTCCGCCAAGAGATGAGTGATGGTCGGATCAAAATGAACCGCCCACTCTCTGCGCTGGAACTTCGAGCCTTAGCTGGTGACGAGGAAGAGCTGCTACTCCTCAGCCTGCGTTGGCTCTTGCAAGAATATTTTGGAGAGTGATAATGACGAAAGATCCCGCCAAAATCTCAGAAGACGTATTGAGCAAACTCCGCCAAGTGAGCGCAGAGCATTGCACTGAGACAGGCGGCCCGCATGGTATGGATCACATAGAGCGAGTTTTCGAGAATGCAATGTCCATAGGCCAGCGAATGAGGGCGCGCTTGGATATTCTTGCTCCAGCCGCTTTTCTGCACGACATAGGCCGCAGTCAAGAATATCAGAGCAACGGCGAAATTTGTCATGCAGATATTGGCGCAGAAATGGCAGAGGCGATACTGTACGAACTCGGTTACAACAAAGAAGATCGGACTGCAATCTGCCACTGTATCCGCAGCCATCGCTTCAGAGGCAGTGCTGCCCCAGAAACAGTAGAGGCAAAAATAATTTTTGATGCGGATAAACTTGATTCTATTGGTGCTATCGGCATTGGCCGGGCCTTTCTTTTTGCTGGCCAGATCGGGGCGCAGCTCCACAATGCTGAACTAGATCATGGCCTGACTGTACCTTATTCTGCTGAAGACACGGCCTATCGCGAGTTTCAGGTGAAAATGTGCAAAGTGTGCAGCATGATGCTCACGCCAGTGGGAAGAAAAATCGCCAAACAGCGCCACGATTTTATGGAAACATTTTTTTCTGAACTAAATTTGGAAATCTACGGCAGTATGCTGCAAGTAGAGAGGGAATAATGCTAAAACTTGTTGTCTTTGACTGTGATGGGGTCATGTTTGATTCCCGCGAGGCCAATCGAGTCTATTACAATCATTTGCTAGAGCATTTTGCTTGTCCGTTGATGGATACCGAAGAACTAGGCTATGTCCATAGCCATAATGTGGCTGACTCTATTGTTTATATCTTCCGTAAGCATCCGCAGATTAGTATTGAGGCAGTAAATGACTATGCGCGTTCTCTTGACTATAGCCCGTATCTCCAGCACATGATCATGGCTCCAGACTTGAAGGACTTTCTGCGAATTATCACGCCTCACTGTCATCGAGCTATCTCCACCAACCGAACTACCTCGATGGATATGATCTTGGATATTTTTGGGTTACGTGAGCATTTTGAGATCGTGATGACGGCGGCCACTGCGCCTCGTCCTAAGCCTGCACCAGATGCCCTGCATGTTATTCTCAAGCATTTTGATCTGAGTGTAGATGAAGCAATTTTCATTGGTGATTCTACAGTTGACCGGGATCACTGCGCCGCTGCTGGTATCGACCTAATAGCATTTAGAAACCCGGCGTTGGAAGCTCGCTGGCATGTTAACAACTTTATGGAAATTCTTCAGCTACCGCCTTTTGCGGAACGTGGTCTAGCAGCATGAGTGGCGCACATGGCGGTAATGTACGTGCTCTGGCAGATCAGCTTGGCTGTCAGGCAGAGGCAATTCTTGATTTCAGTGCCAACATCAATCCGCTTGGGCCGCCAGAGCAACTCTGGCATATTCTGTCCGCTCGGATGCCAGAAATCGTTCATTATCCTGACCCAGAAGCAACAGAACTGGTCAAGGCAATTTGTGCCCAGTATCAACTCAAGCCAGAGCACATTGTAGTTGGTAACGGTACCTCGGAGCTGCTTTATGCTGCGGTTCGTGTCCTTGCTCCGCAGCGGGTTGTTATTCCTGTGCCAGCCTATATTGACTATCGCCAAGCCTGTGAAAGAAGCAATATAGAAGTGTTATCAGTGCCGCTGGCCGTAGAGCAAGATTTCCAGCCTGATTTAGACCAGCTCTCTGCATTGCTGCGAACTGGTGATTTGCTCATTCTTGGGCAGCCTAATAATCCAACTGGGCGACTGAATGACAGAACTGCTCTGCTGGCTTTGGCTGATCAGCACCCAGATGTTCTCTTCCTGATTGACGAAGCCTTTGCCAGTTTTGTTGCCGACTACGAGTCGCTGTCCTGCTGCCGAGCAAACATCATCACCCTCTGCTCGCTGACCAAAATTTTTGCTATTCCCGGCCTGCGCCTTGGCTTTCTTGCCGCTTCTGTATCAGTCTGCCAAAAGGTTAGAAAAGAGATTGCCCCGTGGTCTGTTAATACGCTGGCCCAAGCGGCGGGTGGGTCTGTGCTTGACAATGCTGCTTATCTCCAGCAAAGCCAAGAGATAGTGCGCGCCAATCGAGAAAGGTTGCTGCGTGACCTAGCAGAGCTGCCCATGCTCCGCGTGGTTGAGAGTGCCGCCAATTTCTTGCTTATCCATCTTGCTAGGCTACTCACTGCAAGCGAGCTGGCAGAGCGGCTCCTGCAAGAGTTCAAGATTGCTATTCGGGTTTGTGACAACTACGAAGGCTTAGACAGTCAATACTTCCGCATAGCAGTGCGGCTGGAAGATGAGAACCGCCAGCTCATCTATGCGCTGCACAAAATCCTTGCTCCAGAGCAAACAGTTTCTCAAAAAAGACACAAGAAAACTCCGGCTCTCATGTTGCTTGGCACTGGCTCAGACGTAGGCAAGAGTGTGCTGGCTGCTGGGCTGTGCCGGGTTCTGCTCCAAGACGGCCTGCGGGTGGCCCCGTTCAAGGCCCAGAATATGTCGCTCAACTCCTTTGTTACCAAAGATGGCGGCGAAATGGGGCGCGCTCAGGTAGTGCAGGCCCAAGCCTGCCGTCTTGACCCAGATGTACGCATGAACCCGATCCTGCTCAAGCCTTGTTCTGATGTAGGCAGTCAGGTGATAGTCCTTGGTAAGCCGATTGGTAATATGCGGGTGGCAGAATATGTGCGAGCGAAGGAGCAGCTCTGGCAAACGGTTTGCCAAACCTATGACGAGTTGGCTGCCGAGCATGACTGCATGATTCTTGAAGGCGCAGGCAGTCCGGGAGAAGTTAACCTCAAGTCGCACGACATTGTTAATATGCGCATGGCGCAGCAGGCTCAAGCACCAGTGCTGCTCATCGGTGATATTGACCGAGGCGGGGTCTATGCCTCCTTTGTTGGCCATGTTGAGGTTATGGCTCCTTGGGAGCGCAAGCTGCTGGCTGGGTTTATCGTCAACCGCTTCCGGGGTGATGCCAGCCTGCTCGCAGATGCGCACCGTTTTCTCGAACAGCGGACTGGCAAAACAGTTTTTGGAGTGATTCCTTGGCTGGCTGATCTTGGCCTGCCGCAAGAGGATTCGGTCAGTTTTAAGGCAGGCATCTACAGTCGCCCCAAGCCTGCTGGCGAGCATGTGGAAATAGTGCTCATTGATCTGCCGCATATCTCCAATTTCACCGACCTAGAGCCGCTGTTAGCAGAAGCAGATGTCTGGCTGCGCACTGTCCGCAATCCTGACGAGCTGGGCCAGCCAGACTGCATTATCTTGCCTGGTTCTAAGAATGTGATCAACGACTTGGCTTGGCTCCAGCAAAGCGGCTTGGCGGCGGCGATCAGCAAAGCAGCAGGGCAGGGCAGGGAGCTGGTTGGTATCTGCGGTGGTTTCCAGATGCTGGGGAAATCTGTTACTGATCCGCACGGCTTGGAAGGCGAGCTAGGCAGTACGCTGCCCGGCTTGGGCCTGCTTGATTTCCACACTGAGCTGGCTGCGGACAAAACCCTGACCCGACGCACAGGCAGGCATCTGCCCTCTGGTACGCCCGTCTTGGGCTATGAAATCCATCATGGCCGCACTGCCAGTGCAGACCAAGCAGAGCCGCTGCTTGCCTTTACAGACAGCGCAACCTGTGGCCGGGCCAGCAGTTGTGGCAGAATTTGGGGCAGCTACTTGCACGGTATTTTTGACAGTGACCCCTTCCGCCGCTGGTTCATCAACCATCTGCGGACAGCAAAAGGCTTGCCTGCCTTTGTTGGCCAAGGCGTAAAATATGATCTTGAACCAGCTTTGGAGCGGCTGGCCAAAGTGATACGACAAGAGATGGATATGAATGCTATTTACTATCTGCTGGGGATATAAAGCAAGTGTAGATTCAATACGCTAGGACAGCTTCACGAAAAAAGGAAAGCTGTCCTTATCGCTAATTAGCGTTCAAATTTACCGTCTTCTGTTATTGCTTCTAGCGGCGCATTGACTTCATAGTAAGTATAGCCAAAAATACTGGCGGCGGCCTTGTAGATATAACGAATACGTACCTTACGTATCTCTAACATTTCAAAGGTAAAATTCGTTGGCAAATTTAATGTTGCCAATTCACTTGCCAAATTTTTCTTAACAATATCTTCTTGTTGATACCTTTTTATGGAGTTAGCCTGCTCTTCAAGCATATAGGTAACTTGCTTCTTTTGGATCATAATCGTGCCAATCTGCCAAGAAGGCACACAAATTAAAAGCAAAATCAGAACTATCACAATATTGCGAACCATAACCTTTTTCTCCCTCTGTTGATGAACTACCTTTTTTTACCTTTTTTTATTATAAAATATAGATAATATCTCTGCCAGACAATTTTTTTTATTCAGAGAATATTGCCCAGTTCAAACTTGACAAACAGAGGGCTGTTCTGTAGAGAATTCCTTAAGGAGATTTTCCAATACATCTTCTATCTTGCCGCAAGAAGCGGCTCTTGCCATGATTTTGGAACAACAGTGCTTGAAAAACGACTTAAACCGGGTGTAGGCCGTTCAGCGCATCTCTTTGTCGCGCCGTTCATTTGGACTACTGTCGGTATTGTCTTAATGGAACGAGGGCTAGGCTGGATAGGGCTACACCTAACCCTGCGATTACTTCTTATTGCTCTTCTCGCAGGTACAGCTAAATCCTTAACTGTGCTGGATCGGACAGCGAAAAAAGGCCTTCGTCGGATCATGGGCTTTGGTGATAACACCTGCATTGGTGCAGTTTATCCATGGAGGACATGGCTGCTTGTAGTGCTCATGATGCTTTTTGGTATCGCCTTACGTAAATTAACCCATCCTGGTGCATTCATTGGAGCTATCTATTTTGCTATTGGTTGGGCATTGCTTTTGTCGAGTCGGCATGGCTGGACACAGTGGCTCCGACAACTAAGCCGTAAATGAAGGAAAATATTAGCCAGCTATACCATCGTGCTGCTGCGGTGGTGGATTTGGCCTGTATTCGACACAACCTGCGGGTGGTGAGGCAAAAGGCTCCGGGTCGTAAAATCATTGCCATGGTTAAGGCGAATGCCTATGGACATGGGCTAGCCCAAATAGGAGCGCATCTGGCTACAGAAGGAGTTGATTATCTGGGAGCTGCCTTTATCGAAGAGGCATTGGAGCTGCGGCGGGCAGGTATCAGCATTCCCATTATCACCTCTGGCCCATTCTCGAAATTCCAGATTGGTCTATTTATTGAAAATCAAATTGATTTTACAGTTGCCTCTGTTGACGCGCTTCAACTGATCAGTGAATCTGCGGCCTTTTACAAAAAGCGAGTCAATGTCCATCTGAAAGTTGATACCGGTATGATGCGGATTGGTATCCGTTACTCTAACGCGCATCAGCTTTTTGAGGCTGCCTTGAAGGCAGAAAAGCATATTAATGTGGTCTCTTTATTTTCGCATTTTGCCAGTGCTGACAGCGAAGATCTCAGCTTTGCCCATCTACAGCTTGAACGTTTTCTGGAGGCGGCCTCTTTTTACGAGCGACACCGCTTACCTAAGCCTTTGCTGCAAATTGCCAATTCTGCCGCGATTCTCAGGATACCGGAAAGCCTACTCGACATGGTAAGGCCCGGCATTATGCTTTATGGTTATCATCCTTCTAAATATTCAGAAGCTGAGGTGCAGCTACTACCTGCGCTATCTTTCAGGGCCAAGGTGATGTATTTTAAGGTCATTCTTAAAGGCAGTGCAGTGAGTTATGGCGGAACTTGGACTGCGCCGAAAAACTGTCGAGCTGTTACTTTGCCGGTCGGCTATGGCGATGGCTATTCGCGGGGCTTGTCGAACAAAGGGCAGGTTCTCTTGAACGGTAGACGTTATCCTGTGATCGGCACGGTTTGCATGGACCAGACTGTGGTTAATATTGGCGATGGTGAGGCGTTCAACGGTGATGAAGCCATTCTAATTGGTAAACAGGGTGATGAGGTTATCACCGCAGATGATCTTGCTGCCCAACTGGGGACAATCAACTATGAAGTGCTGACCGGTATTAGTCAGCGAGTACCAAGAATTTTCTTGAATAACGTATCAAACTAATTCCGCCATCACGGTATTAGCGAGCAGTAAGCCTTGTGCGGTCAAACGCAGATAACCTTGAGTAATCTCAAGCATTTCTAGTCTAATGAGGCGTGTTAGCGTTTCGCCGTAATACGCTTTAGCATCAATATTGAAACGGCGATACAATTCTAGCAGTGACACGCCCTCGGTCATCCGCAAGCCAATAACCACTGTTTCCCGGAAGGCCGCTTCCGACTCTAATGTTTCTTTTTCCTGCCAAATGTCCTGCCCGTTTTCTATTCGGCAGCAAAATTCTTTTACATCAGCAACTGCTGTAGAGCGAGTTCCAGCAATTGAGGCAACCGCACTTGGCCCCACGCCAATCCAGCTGCCGTTCCGCCAGTAGTTGATATTATGGCGACATTCAAAGCCAGACTTGGCATAGTTAGAAATCTCGTAACGCTGCAAGCCAGCTTGCCGCACCATTTCTTGGGTTTCTGCCAGCATCTGTAGCACAGAGTCTTCGTCTGGCAGAGGCAGTTCACCACGCTGCTGCTGACTTGCAAAAGGCGTGCCTTCCTCAATGGTCAGTTCGTAGATCGAAAGATGCTGAGGGGCAAGCTGTAAAGCCTGTTCAAGCGTGTTCTTCCACGTGCGGAGCGTTTGGCTGGGTAAGCTATACATCAAATCTAAGCCAATATTGGTGAATCCAGCCTTGTGAGCTAAACGGACAGTTTGCGCCGCATCTTCTGCTGTGTGCGGACGGCCCAGCTTTTGTAGCTCCTGATCCTGAAAAGATTGTACCCCAATGGATAAACGGTTGAAGCCTGCCTGTCGTAGAGCCTGCAAGTCGGGCAAATCAACTGTTGCAGGATTGACCTCAATCGATATCTCTGCATCTTCAACACAAGAAAACTGTTGTTGGCATTCATCTAGCAGCTTGCGTAAAGACTCTGGCGGCAGCATGGTTGGAGTGCCGCCACCAAAAAAAATGCTGGTCAGTGGATATTCTGTTGAACACAGATAAAGTTGTTTGCTGACAGCAGCGAGATATCTTTTGAAATTTTGGCGGTCTGGTAAGGAGTAAAAACTGCAATAGGCACACTTTTTTAGACAGAAAGGGATGTGAAGGTAAAGTCCCGCAGAAAAGGAATTGCCAGTTAAGCAATACATAACAGATAGTCTGTGCTATTCTGCAAGCTATATTTTTAATGGCTCGATTCGATTACGGCCATTATTTTTGGCAATATACAGATTTCGATCAGCAGCCTCGAATAAATTATCGTATTCAGCAAGTTGCCTAGTGCAGGCCACACCTAATGTTACGGTAACAACAGGTACAATACTGGAACTGGCATGAGGAATATTAAGGGAAAGCACGGCCTTTCTCGCTGTTTCAGCAATATCAATTGCTGCATGAATATCAGTACGTGGCAGTACAATGACAAACTCCTCCCCCCCGTAGCGGGCCACACAGTCGCTACTTCTTCTGGCCTGTAGTCTAAGGCTATCGGCAATTTGTTGCAGGCATTCATCTCCAGCCTTGTGACCATAGGTATCGTTATATCTTTTAAAATAATCAACATCACAAATAATTAACGACAAAGGCGCATCTTGACTTCGTAGAGTTCTGTGCAGCTCATTATCTAAAAGATCATCAAGATAGCGACGGTTAAAAAGTCCTGTCAGTTCATCGATTGCTGCACACTGTTCTGCTGCGGAAAGTCGCGTTTCTCTATTAAGTAACCAGATTAAACCACTTTCAATAAGAAAAAAGGCAAGTGCTGCCAGCAACATATTAACAAAAAAATTCTTAGCATAATGAGCAACTTGGTCAGATACATCCTCCCAGATCAGCATAAAACCTGGTAACTCTGCATTTTGTTCTTCATTTTCTGGTAGTGGAAAATAGTACACAGAATAATATGAATATTTATCATAAATTACTTTTATAGTATCTGTTTTATAGTCATTTCTAATAAATACTTGGGAAAGTATCTTAGCAAGTAATCGTGGAGAAGTTGTTACTTCTACATAATGATTCGCATTGGGATGCTGCTCAAAATAGGCTTTAGTTGTTTCATTCCACATTCTATTTCTTACATGCTCTTTATTGAGCAATACAGCCGTATCGACTCGAAATAGTTTAGCATAAAGTTTGACAATATCTTTAAATGTGGTGCTAATTTCAACGGCACCAACATAAACCTTATCATTTGTACTAGGATCTACAGCCCAAACTGGCGAGACACCCCGTAGCCAGCTATAACTCTGCTTGTTTTCTGAAAGAAGATAGGGGCTACTTTCAAGAGAACCAAATTGATAGGTTTTGTGGAAAGATTGTTTTGTTGTTGCGGCTTGCTTGACAGGTTCTCCTCCATTTTCAGGCTGTTGCTCTTTCAAAAGTGCCTTGCTTAAATCGCCGTTGCTCGTAATCAGGGTGGACATTTGCAACATACTATTATAGGCCATTTTTAAATTGAGCGTAAACTCATCTTGGTGCCGTTCTGCCTGTTGAAGGAGGGTAGAGAACATCGTATCCCGCAGGGATATATAATTAATATAAAGAAAGGTTAGATCAACTGCCAAGATGACTAATGAACTGCAAATAATCATTTTTTTGTTTTTTCTGACGGTCTTCCCCACTGGCAGCCGCATATGTAGTTTTCCCTGCTGGTAGCGACAATGCCTAGCAGCCCAGCGTGTTACACGCGAGATCATAGTACTCTAATTTGATAAAATTTAGCAGCAAGCCTTGCTGCTTTCAGCAAGTACAATAAATTGTACCACCCTTGCTGAAATTTTCAAGGAAGTCTTTTTAAGAAAAAGGATAGAAGTAGGGTCAGCTCGCCTTTTTTTGACGGCGGGCTGGCCACGTAAGCAGAGCGATCAGTGCCCCAACGTCCCAGTAGAATGGCAAAAAAGACTGATGGATTTCGTCGCTAATAGCGGAGAACAGGCAAAAAAAACTGTCAGGAGAGAGAAAAGGTACGGTCTGCGCTGCTGCTGGTTGCTTCGTTGTAGCAAGAACGCCATAGGCACACTGGAGCTTGGCAAAAAAATATCTTTGGCATGACAAGGACATTGCCAAGTATGGAGGAAAGATAAAACAATAAGCCCATCACTCCGATGACCGGTAGCCAATGGAGCAAGCGTATATCAGCCAGTAGATTGGTTTGACTCTGACCGCACATGTACTTGGCGGAGGAGTTCAGCAGGATATTGTTTTGTTATCCTACGTAGAGCAGCACTAATCTGCATTGTTGGAGCAAGAAGCACTTCAATTTCTGCGCTATTTGTATAGTTGCTTAGAAATAAGCGACGGTCACGTAAGACAAAATGGTGTGTCCAGTCTACCTCTATTATGTCTGAGTTTTCGTTTACTGGTAGTGCTAAAGGCTGCCCCGCCGCCGCCGCTTGGAAAGCATCGCGGTCTGTAGTTTCCAATACCCAAGCATCACCATCTTGAGTACTGAACAAGATAAAAACTCCTAACTCGTGACATATTGCTTGCCGCAGACGAGCTGCATCTTGAATCTTTGTAACCTCTCCTAATAGAGAGATCTTCATATCTTTTTTAGCTGCGATAGGTGCTAACCCTGCCTCTTGTAGCGGGAGACAGCAATGTTTATATTTTCGACCTGATCGGCAAGGACAAGGCTGATTGCGACTAATTTTATTCATTATCCAGCAAGATCGATGCAGTCCTGCATTTCTCGGACCGCCTGATCCAAGCCAACAAAAGCTGCACGGGCAATGATCGCATGACCAATACTCAACTCCTCAATGACCGGGATAGCTGCAATTCTGGTTGTGGTGCGATAGTCGAGACCATGACCTGCATTGACCCGTAATCCAGAAGCAAAAGCGGTTTCGGCTGCCTGCTCAATCAGATGAAATTCCCGATCTCGTTCCTGTTCACTTTTTGCATCGCAGTAACGGCCAGTGTGCAATTCTACATAGGCTGCGCCAACATCTAAAGCGGCCTTGATTTGCTCTGCATCAGGATCGACAAAAATAGAAACAGGAATGCCAGCTTCGCTCATCCTGCTGATCGTTTTTCTGATTTTTTTTTCATTGCTCATGACATCAAGGCCACCTTCAGTAGTCAACTCTTTGCGTTTCTCTGGCACGAGGGTGATTAAGTCAGGCACAACTTCTAAGGCAATACTAATAATCTCTTTAACTGCGGCCATTTCCAGATTCAGTCGAGTCTTGACAGTCTGGCGAAGCAAGCGTACATCCCGCTCTTGAATGTGACGACGGTCTTCCCGCAAATGGACAACAATCCCCTTGGCTCCGGCAAGTTCACAAATTCCGGCTGCCAAGATTGGATCAGGCTCTGCACCACCTCGAGCCTCCCTGATGGTGGCAATGTGGTCAACATTAATGGCAAGCTGGGGCATGGTTTTTCCTCCTGAATGAATATGCTGAATGGCTTGGAAAAGTTCTTCTTCCTTAACGAGCATGAGTTCTGCCTGCGCTTCAGACAGCTCGTGATCATAACCTAGCAGATGTAAAAGGCCATGAATGATCAGCCAAGTAAGGTGCTGATGCAGGGGGATATTCTTTTCTCCGGCTTCTTTCCAGGCGGTGTCAACAGAAATAAGGATATCACCCAGTTCTTCGTTGGTTTCGGCTGGAAAGGAAAGAACATTGGTTGGCCCTTCTTTGTGCCGGTAGGTTTGATTGTATTGGGCCATTTCCTGATCATCAAGCAAAACAATACTAACCGCAATATCTTGCTGATTAAGTAGTTCCAGTAATCGGCCGGTCCGTGTTCGGAGCAAAGCATAATTAAGCTGGAAGCGTGTCTGGTCAGCATGATCAATAAGATTGATGAACATGAGCAATCAGACCTCTTGGGGCTTCTGGCGACCAGTTTTTTCATAAGCGAGAATGATTTGCTGGACAAGCGGATGGCGGACCACATCGCTGCTGTCAAACTGGCAGCACCTGATTCCTTCGATGTCGCAAAGTATTTGCTTTGCGTCAGCCAGTCCTGATGGCTGCCCACTAGGTAGATCGATTTGCGTGATATCGCCAGTAACCACAGCCTGCGAGTCAAAGCCAATCCGAGTCAAGAACATCTTCATCTGCTCGCGGGTCGTGTTCTGCGCTTCATCAAGAATAATAAAGCCCTTGTTCAGCGTTCTGCCGCGCATGAAAGCTAAAGGCGCAATCTCGATGACACCACGTTCAACTAGCTCTGCGGCTTTTTCTAAACCAAGCATTTCATTCAAGGCATCAGTCAGCGGCCGCAGATAAGGGTCAACTTTCTGAGCTAAGTCACCGGGCAGAAAGCCAAGTTTTTCCCCTGCTTCTACAGCAGGCCGGGTAAGGATAATCCGTTGCACCTGCTCTGAAGTGAGAGCTGCTACTGCCATTGCCACAGCCAGATACGTCTTCCCTGTACCTGCTGGACCAATCCCAAAAACAATGCCATTATGACGAATGGCCTCAATGTAATTTTTTTGATTGAGTGTTTTTGGTGAAATGATCCGCTTTTTGGCCGTGATGCAGACCTTGTCGAGAAAGATTTCCTCTAAAGAAGCATTGGGAGAGGCTTCAAGAATTTTGACACCAAAGGCAACATCTTGACTAAAGACTGGGCAGCCTTTGCGAACCAGCCCATAAAGCTGCTGGAGCACAGAGGCTGCTAGATCCACCGCATGAGTCTGTCCTTGAATCAGCAGACTGCTACCACGTTGATGAATTTGAACGCCGGCAGCCTGCTCAACAGTATGTAGATTGCGGTTTAAGCCGCCAAACAGAACTTGTGCGGCAGTATTATCGCCAAATTCTACGTTCTGTTCAGTCTCCTGATGGAGTCCAGCCTTTTTTTTCAAGTCTAACCGTTCTGGTTTGTTATTTCTTCTTATTCATCTCTTGATCTATCATCTTCTGGATGAATTCCGGGTTAGGTGAATTGACCCGGCGACCATTGATAAACAGCGTTGGGGTGCCGTTGACTTCAGCCAAACGGGCGGCATTCATATCTTTAGCCAACTTCTCTTTGATTGCAGGACTCTCCATATCAGCTTTGAATTTTTCCATATCTAAGCCAATATCTTTTGCTGCTTTCTCTATGGCAGCCGCGCTCAAACCACCACCAGAAGCGGCAGCAAAAAGAGCATCGTGCATTTCCCAGAATTTACCCTGCTCCTGAGCAGCAAGGGCAGCACGGGCTGCTGGTTCTGCATGTTGGTGCATACCCAAAGGCATATTCTTAAAAACAACCTTAACTGTATCAGGATTGTTTTTCAGAACTTCAGACACTAGCGGCTCAATCCGACTACAGAAAGGGCACTGGAAATCAGAGAAGATAACCAAAGCAATAGGTGCATCTGCCTTGCCTCTGACTGGAGAGCCGGTCAAATCAATATCCTTAGCAAAAGAAATATCAAGTGCTTTATAGGTATTGTTTTTATCTACGAGATAGAGCATCTCGCCGCGTGGGGCAATATCAATAGCAACTGTGCTCTGATCAACAGGAATTTCACCTAGTTTCTGCCCTTCAGCAGAATAAAGATGCACTTTGCTGTCCTCGCCCAAGACAAAGACTAATCTGCCATCAAGAGCCTGAACAAAATCAACAGGTTTAGTGTCCAGTTTCCATGTTTGCGTTTCTGTCCAAGACAGCGCGTCTGGCTTACCTGCTGTAGAATCTTGTGCTAAGGCAAACTGACCTGGGAGCAGAAAAAGGCAGCATAATGCAAGAGTTTTTTTCATCTTTTTTCCTTCCTTGATAAGTATTGAAAAGAGGATTATATGGCGGCCATTATACTGTTTGCTATCCTGTCCAGCAAGCGGAACAGCCGTATTTTTTCTGTGCTCAAAAAGTTACGCTGGTCAAAAAGGGCTTTCGGTGCGAGTAAAAGTACCGTTTTGCCCTACAAGGTAGAGCTTTCTGCTGTAAGGCACAAGTTTGAAAGCTACAGTGTCAGGAGAGACGGCAATTCTTCCTAATGGCTGCCCAGTAAATGAGTAAACATGGATAGCACTATCGGCTTCAAGGACAAAAACAAGCTGTCGCTCATGGACAACAGCAATGTCAATAGGCCGTGCTGCGGTTTGCCATGTTTTCAGAATAGAACCTCGAAGCATACCACCTTCCAGCGAGATTCCAATAGACAAGTACGTGCCTTTCTGGTCAACAAGGTGCAGCACCTTGCCGCGAGGTTCGATAGCAAAGGCAATAGGACGACCTCCTATTTTTACAGTGCCGAGCTGTTCACCAACTGCTGAATAGAGATGCGTGACACCATTTTGGTCTAAGACAAAGACGAGTTTTTTATCCAGTGTCTGGGCAAAATCAACTGGCTGTGTCCCTAATTCCCAAGAGTTGAGTTCTGACCATGTATCAAGAAAACGAATTCCGTTTCCAAGTTCGGCAAGGCTGGGTTGCGCTGAGACAAGAGAAAGGAATAACAAGGAACTTGTTAGCAAGAATCGCATTGTTTTTTTAGTATGGATAAGAGTGTGGATTCGATAAAGTAGCAACTTTTTTAGTATACCCACTGAAGCCTTCCTGAGCAAGCCAGATTAATGACTTATCTTACTTACTGCCATATCCAAGCCTTGAATCAGGGCAAATGGTGGTCGGGCAATACAAATCCCGCTCTCTGGCTCTGTACTCATACCGCGCAAAAAAAGATACAAGACTCCACCAAAGTGCTGCTCATAGCAGTAGTCCTTGAGCCGCTGGCCAAGAAAGCGATGCAGGGCCACTGTATAGATCAGATATTGTAAATCATAGCGGTGTTCCTGCATGGCCGCCTCAAGTCGTTCCGGGTTGTAGTCTTCTCGTTGGTTGCCAAGATGATTTGACTTGTAATCGGCAAGATAATATTTGCCCTGCCAGCAGAAGACCAAGTCAATAAAGCCGGTCATCAAGCCATGTAAGGTGCCGCTCCGTTCTGGCAAAGGCGCATGGCTGAAATCTCGTAGCACTTGGTTGAACTGTTCCAAGCGCAGTGATACGAGGGGGAAGTAAAAGGCCATCTCGTTCAGCCGCTCTTCTTCTTGCAGGCAGGAGAGCGAGAAACCCGGCAGCAGCGGACTGTGGAGCACGTCCTGCATCCAGTCGCTGACTGTAGGCAGCCATGAATCAGCAAAACCAGCCCGCGCAAGCTGGGTGTCAATGACTTCTGCATGGTTGCTGGTGTCGCTGAAGCTGATCTGCTCTAAAATGGCATGGAGACAAATACCTGCGGCCGCGCCTTTGGGAAAGCCAAACACGCCTTGGCCAACCGTTGTTTTCTCCTCGTCTGTGCCCTCATCGTAATCTGGCTGCTCAGTTCGGTTATCCTCTTTGTGGGAAGTGAGGCTAGAATAACTGGTGATCCGCCAATCTGTGTCGATTCGTCCCCGAAACTGCTTCGCGTGCAGCGCATCTTTTGGTGCTGCGGAGCGCAAGGCAGGCAGCGGGGCCAATTCTGCTGGATACGCTTTGACAGCCAGCACATCTCCTAGTCGCTCCAAATCAGCAGTAATCTGCGCCAAAGACAGCTCACTGTTGTGCAACAGATAAGAGAGCGCACTCTCTTCCATCCCTTTAATCCAACCCCAGCAGAAAAAACAGGCATGAACCGCTCTGGTCACAGCAACATAGAGCAGGCGCAGGTCTTCTGCCAACCGCTCGCGCTCTGCTAATTGAAAATGTTCCTCACTACCAGAGCCAAGGTCAAGACAGAGGCGGTCAGGCTGGTTCGGCAAATGGAAGGAGAGCGGTATTTTATCGGAACAAAGCCGGGCTGACCAGAGAAAGGGCAGGAAGACCAGCGGATACTCCATCCCTTTGGCTTTGTGAATGGTGACGATCTTGACCAAGTTCTCATCGCTCTCCAAGCGGAGCTGTTGGCTTTCCGCCTGCCCTTCTGGGTGCTGCATCTGGTCGCCGAACCAGCGTAGGAGCGCATCCATGCCGGGCCGCTGCCGGGAAGCCTCCTGAAGCAGTTCCGCCAGATGGAGGAAATTCGTCAGCATTCGCTCACCAGAAGGCGCAGCATAAAGGCGGCTGACCGTATGCTGCTCGCTAAGAAGCTGCTGCAACATGGCCAAGAAGCCTTTGTCTAGCCAGAGCTGCTGGTAGCGGTTCATGGCTTCCATGATGTGCTCTCGTGCCAAGTCATCCTCGCGGAGCTGGTCAAGCTGCTCGGCGGTCCAGCCGAACAAGTCGCCAGCCAGCACGGTGCGCATCAGGGAAGTATCAGACAAATCACTGAGACTGGTCAGCAGGAGGCGGAGCTGTTTAGCTTCCTTGCTCATAAAAACAGAATCACGGTTACCAGAGACGCTGGCAATACCAAGGGCATTTAGCTCCTGCCGGACCAGCTCTGCTTCAGCATGAGTGCGGACTAGGATGGCGATGTCACCAGAACTTAGGGCTTGTTCGCCGATTGCTACGTGGCCGTTCTGGCCAGCAAGGAGCAGGGCCGCGATTTCATGGGCACAGAAGCGAGCGGCGATCTCCTTAGCATCTTCTTTGCTTAGAGCTTGGCCGCCTTTCTTGCCCTCCTTTTCTGGCAAGAGGAGGCAAGTTAGGGCCGGATGCTGTTTGTCGTCGCGGCGGAGTGCCTTCCGATCCAGCTTGTCAGCCGCTCTGACTTGAGGGAAATTGATCTCGCTCTTCGAGAAGAGAAAGGGAGACGGATGCTCGAATAAACGGCTGACAGCCGCAACCATTGCTGGACTGGAGCGGTGATTCTCCATCATGGTCCAACGGTTACTTGCTGGCGTATCGCGGCGGGCTTGGATGTAGGTGAAGATGTCCGCTCCCCGGAAGCTGTAAATCGCCTGCTTAGGATCGCCGATAAGGAAAAGACCACCGCGCCAGCGGGCTGCGGCGTGAATAGCCTTGAAGATACGGTACTGGAGCGGGTCCGTGTCCTGGAACTCATCCACCAAGATGACTGGAAAGCGGCGGGCAATACGCTGGGCAAGAACCTTACCCTCTGGCCCACGTAGCCCTTTATCTAACCAGGTTTGCAGATCATCAAAACCAAGTTGATTCTGTTCCTGCTTCCGCCGGGCCAGCTCGTGTTGTAAATGCTCTCTTGCCTCCAAGAGAACAGCTATTTTGCGGCCCTTCATCAGCTCCTGCTGGTGCTGCCAAAGCTGCTCGAACAGGTCGAAGAACGGATGCGCTGGTGCTTCTTCTTTACCTTTTTTCAGCGAACTGAGCAGCTTGCTGGTCGTGAACAGTTCCAGCTCCTTGGGCAGCAGCCAAGGCAGTTCAGCTAACTCGACCAAGCTGTCCAGCTCGGCCAAGGCAGGCTCAAGCCGTTTGAGGCCATAGGCTTTGCTGTTATCCCGTGACAGTCTCTTGTTTTCTCGTAAGAGGCTGGCAATCTCTTCCCGCTGCTGTTGCCACTGCTGCCGAACCTCTGGGAAAAGTCTGGTTGATTCCTTTTCGAGCTGGAGCACGTCCTGCGGAGTAATCTTTGGCAGACAGTCAACATCTTCTCGGTCCAGATGTCCGCCCAAGGCAGCGAGCAACTCGTCCGGTGATTGCCACTGCGATTGCACCCAAGCCGCTTCTCCTTCGGCAGCAGGATAAAACCGCTGTCGCCAGAAATCTTCCATGATGCGCGTCCGCAGCGGTGCCTCGCTCTCAAGCAACTCCATTTCAAATGGCGCGTTCGACTCAAAGGCGTGCTCTTGGAGCATCTTACGGCAAAAGCTGTGGATAGTACGGACAGCAGCCTCATCCATCCGCGTTAAGGCATCGTTGAGCAATACCCGTTCCCTTTCCCCGGCTTGTGCCAGCAGCTCATGCAGTGTCTTATCGTCTGGCCCTTTCCCTTCTAGGACATCCAAGGCATCACGGATGCGCTGGCGAATCCGGCCGCGTAGCTCCTCAACCGCTGCGTCAGTAAAGGTAACAACCAAGATTTCATCTACCGCCAGCTCTCGCTTGAGCAGCAGCCGGAGGAAGAGCAGGGCAATGGTATAGGTTTTGCCTGTACCTGCGCTAGCTTCAATAAGGATTTGGTCACGCAGCGGTAGGCGAAGAGGATCAAGAGGACGCATGGGAGGGAGAAGGTATCGGGCGGCGTTGGGTGTTAAATTCGCTTGTGTAGAGTTTGCCGTTGGCGGCGGATACCAGTATCGAGATTAGCTGGATACCAGTATCGAGATTAACTGGACACCAGTATCGAGATTAACTGGACACCAGTATCGAGATTAACTGGATACCAGTATCGAGATTAACTGGACACCAGTATCGAGATTAACTGGATACCAGTATCGAGATTGGCTGGATACCAGTATCGAGATTGGCTGGATACCAGTATCGAGATTGGCTGGACACCAGTATCGAGACTCGGACATAGGCAGACTGTTAACCGAGCCACAATAAGCACTCGGCTTGCCGCTGTCAATACGTAAAGTTTTCGCCAAGTAGAGCATCGCCTTGCTCCGCAGCAGGTTATCTCTTGCTGTGCTGTTTTGGCTCACCAAAGCGCGAACGCAGGGTCGCAACAAAGCCAGCGTTCATTTTGCTGGAGATGAATTCTAGCGGTGACCGGCCTGATTGCCACGCAAGATACAAGGTAGCAACAAGTGCTACCAGGGTGATCAGTACATTTGGCCAAGCATTCAAGGCCCATTGTCCTTGCCATACCCATTGCCAGTTCTTTGAAAAAGGCCAGAAGTAGGGCAGGGGCCATTGATATCCGTCTGGCCCGCGCGAGCCAATGAGGTCGCAGAAGAGGTGGAGGTGGAAGGTGGCGAGGGTCAGGAGGGCAGCAGCAGCTTTTCGTTGCTTGGCTAGGAAAAAGGTGCCGCCTGCCAAGCAGCCAGCAAAGACGATATTATGCCCTAGCAGATGGTGATAGTCGCCCCACCATTGCAAAGGATGGCTGCTGTTTCTAGTAAGCAAGTCACCGATAATGCCGAGGCCGTCTAGGTCTGGGGCAATACCGCTGAAGGTAATCAGGAGCCGCTCACGGCGGCCAAGTTGTACAGTGTTGGCAGTTAACCAGCTAATAAGGAAGTGCGAGGCAGGGTTCATGGCTATATTCCTCCTGTTGTTTCACCAAGAAGAGTCCGTTGAGAGTGGCTTATCGCTTGAGCCGCTTTCTTTTTCAACTCAATCTCGCTATAGTATCTCTCAGTAAGGCTCAGGTTTTTGCAACTCATGTCTATAACGCTCTGGAAAGAGTGTAGCACTCTTTTCAGGATACACCTGAGTTCTGCTTTACTCCAAAATGTTTCTCTATGAACTTTAATGCTCTGATTAACCAAGAACGACTCGCTCGCACCTTTATTCAGCTCTGCGAGACGGACAGTCCTTCTGGTCAAGAAGGCCGCATGGCCAAGCTCGTTACAGACATACTTTGTGGTTTGGGCGCAGCTCCTCCATTTGAGGATACTTCAGCCGAGGAAACTGGCTCTGACTGTGGCAATTTAATCTTTCGCTTTGCTGGTGATCCGCAGCAAGAACCATTGTTTTTAAATTGTCACTTGGATACTGTAGAGCCGGGTCAGGGGATCAAAGTTGTCCGGCAAGGAGATCGCTTTACAAGTAGTGGTGAAACGATCCTTGGTAGTGATGACAAGGCAGGCATTGCGGCTCTGCTTGAGGCGTGGCAGGTCATTCAGGAGAACAAACTGTCGCATGTCCCTTTAGAATTCCTCTTTACCACCAGTGAAGAAATTGGCCTACTAGGAGCCAAGGCTCTTGATCCAGCTCATGTACAGGCTAAAATGGGCTATGCGTTGGACAGCAGCGGCTTTGGGAGAGTGATTGTCAATGCCCCAGCCTATAATCAACTGCACATTAAGGTGAAAGGGGTAGCAGCCCATGCAGGGCTACAGCCTGAACAAGGCATCAATGCTATTGTCTTAGCAGCCAAAGCCTTAGCTGCTGCGCCCTGTGGCAGAATCGATCATGAAACAACCGTCAACTTTGGTCTCATCCAAGGCGGCGTTGCCTCTAATATCGTGCCAGAGCAAGTACTCATTGAGGGAGAAATCCGCAGCCATTCCCTAGAGAAACTGGAGCGACTGACTCAAGAGATTGAAGCTGTTTTCCAAGGGGTGATTGCTGCATGGCACGATCCTTCAGGAGAGGTTCAAGGCGTACCAGAGCTAGATTTTCAGGCTACGTTGGGTTTCCCAGCCATGAAATTGAGCACTGATGATGCAGTAATCCAGCGCATCCTTGCCGCAGGAAAAAGGATTGGCTTAGAGTTGCGTTGCGAAGATGCAGGCGGAGGCAGCGATGCCAACATCTTTAACGGGAAAGGCTTGGCAACCGCAATTGTTGCAACTGGGATGACCAACGTCCATTCAACGGCTGAAGAAGTTAGCCTAGCAGATATGACCAAGCTAACAGAGCTAGTTCTTGCCCTGATTAGTGGCTAAAACAAACAAACCTCCTGTGAAACAAATCACAGGAGGCAGACTGACAACAGGTCGTATACGCTGTTGCTTAGAACGAATATCTCAGTGCAGCATTGACTGAGCTGGTCTTCACATCATTGAACAGGGTGTGCTCGTCATTACCCAGTTCAAGAGCAGAAGTGCGCATGTATTCATAGCCTACGTCCATCCCCATGTTCTGGGTGAATTCATAGGCTATACCTGCGCCAACTTTATAAGCAAAACCAGTATCACTGTCCTCGCCATACATATCAGAGGTCACTTCTGCTTTACCAGCACCCATACCGGCCATACCGTAGATAGATAGGGCATCGCAGTTTGCGCCAAAAATGCCGAAAGAAGGCAACGGCACTGGTACATGATAGAAGCCGTTCAGCATCAGGGTTTGGATAGTAATATCTGACAATCCTTTGGTGGAAAAATCAGCAGTCTGCATAGCCATTTCGCCTTCAGCACGGAAGTTGCCAAAACGACGACCAGCGGCCAGACCTGCGCCATAGCCTGTGTCGGTTTCCCCTTTGAAACCATACTCGGCCTTGTCCACGTCCATAGAGCCGCTCCAGACCATTCTTGCTATCCCTTTAACATACCAAGGATTGTACTGGTCATCATGTGTTTTGCGAGTCTTGAGCGCATTGATCTCATTCTCATGCTGGTCAAGCCGGGTACTATTGGCTCTAATCTGCTGGTCTTGGCGGGACTGATCTGACTGAAGCGCATCAATTTCACTGTCTTGGCGGGACTGATCAGATTGAAGTGCATTAATCTGCTCGTCTTGACGGGCTTGGCTGGAATTCAGCATGTCAAGCTGGTCTTGGCAATCATCAGGGCAACCTGGGCCTGATGGCCCTTTACCCGGCACATATTTAGAGCCGGCGATACCGGAACCTGCTGCTGCAAACAGCAGAACAGACATCGCGGCTGCACTTACTATTTTTTTCATGATCTCCCCTTTTCTCTTTTGTTCTAGTTGTGTTGTTCTCGCCGGATGAAACTTCTTCTGAGTAATCATAATAGAATAGAGTTTGAAAAGCAAGGGTAAACATATCAGTACAAGTTCTTGCATAAAATACGAAACTGCTTTTGCTGAAAAGATTTTTTCTTAGCAAAAGCGAGAAATGAATTTTGCTTTCTCGCGTTTTGGCATGATGCTAAAACAATTTTTAATACTTCTCTTGTGATACTCATTTTTGTGGCGGGATTGCCTTTGCCTCTTCGATCAGCATGATCGGAATATCCTCTCGGATTTCGTAAAAAAGTTGACAAGAGGAACAAACAAGACCATCCTTTGCTTCTGTGAGCTGTACTGGCCCTTTGCACTGAGGGCAAACAATGATATCAAGGAGTTTCTGACTAATCATAGCAGTTTTTGAGGTCAGGTCGTAAAAAAGAAAAAAAGCTGTGCAGCGGCAAAATTGTCCTGCGCAGCAGGTCGCAGGCAGGTATAGTACCAAAAACCCAAGCTGCTGCCAGTAAAACAAATCAGCAAAGCAGAAATAATGAAAAAACAGATACCCGTTGCGCAGGCTGTGGGCATGGTATTGCCCCATGACATCACTGAAATTGTTCAAGACAAATTCAAAGGAACTGCCTTTAAAAAAGGCCACATTATCCAGCAGAAAGATATTGAGCATCTACGACGGCTGGGTAAAGAACATATTTATGTCCTTGAACTTACGAACGACGAAATTCATGAAAATGAGGCCGCAGTGCTGCTAGCCGCTGCGGTGTCTGGTAATGGCACCGAATATACAGATGAGGTGCGCGAAGGTAAGGCCAATATTCGGGCAACTCATGATGGTCTGCTGAAGATCAATAAAGAACAACTGTTCCAGTTCAATTTGCTAGGCGAGGTAATTTGTTCTACTTTGCATACCAACACACCGGTGAAAAAAGGTGGCAAGGTTGCGGCAGTACGCTTGATTCCTTTGGTGGGCGAGCGAAAACTGGTTATGGAGGCAGCGGCCTTAGCTGAGGCTGGCGAAAAAATAATTCAGGTATTGCCGTTAGCCAAGGTCAAGGCGGGGCTGGTCATCACAGGCAGCGAGGTTTTTTACGGCAGGATTGAGGATAAATTTGAGGCTGTGCTGCGTAACAAGCTGGCCGCTTTTGGTTCAGAAGTGGTGCGAGTCGGTTTTGCTCCCGATGATGCAAGCCTGATTGCCGCAGAAATTCGACTTTGCTTAGAGGCTGGAGCAGAGATTATCATCACTTCGGGCGGCATGTCTGTTGATCCTGATGATGTAACCCGGCAGGGGATCCAAGAGGCAGGCGCAGAGGATATAGTCTATGGTACGCCAGTCTTGCCTGGCGCGATGTTTTTGGTTGGCAGAATCGGTCAGGCAGCAGTGGTTGGCGTACCTGCCTGCGGCATGTTCCATAAAATTACGGTGCTTGATCTTGTCTTGCCGCGCTTACTTGCAGGAGAATGCCTGAGCCGAGCCGACTTTGCAGCAATGGGGCATGGCGGCCTTTGTCGAAACTGCACAATCTGTCATTATCCAGCCTGTAATTTTGGCAAATAAGCTGCCGCATCAGGAACTTGTCATTTATGTCTGAATCGGCTATGCTGAAAAAAATTCCATCCGCTTTGTCCTCGCAGGAGATGTCAATCATGAGACCTATTCGTCTATTTATCCTTTGTACGCTTTTATTTGCTACGCTCTTTTCAGAAGCCTTTGCCACTGCTCTTGATCCTGATTTTGGCAAAGATGGCCGGGTGGCGGTGGAACTAGGTACTTATGGCAGCCGCGCTAATGCAGTCATTACCCAACCAGACGGCAAAATTCTCGTGGCTGGTTCTTCGACCGATACAGCGAATAAGGATTTCATGCTCTTTCGTCTCCTACCAGACGGTACGCTTGACAAAGATTTTAATTATGATGGCACAGTTACTACAGCGGTCGGTTCTTATGATGACGAAGCCTTGACTTTGGCACTTCAGACGGATGGCAAAATCATTGCCGCTGGTTACAGTAACAATAGTGAAAATCGTGACTTTGCCATTGTTCGCTACAATAACGATGGCAGCCTTGATCGCGACTTCGGGCTAGAAGGCATGACAGTCACAGCGGTGGGTGCTAGAAATGACGAAATCACAGACGTGGCCATACAAAAGGATGGCAAGATTGTCATTACAGGTGCAGCCCAAGGAAAAAACGGCAGAGTAGTGGTCTTAGGGCGCTACAATAGCGATGGTAGCCTTGACACCTCCTTTGCTAAGGAAGGCTTTACCCTCAGCGTAACTGGTACAGATGCACAAGCAGAAAGCGTGGCTTTAAGTGAAACCGGACGAATTCTTGTTTCTGGCTCTTACAGCGATGGCACCAAACGCGGGTTGATGGTCTTAGGCTTTGATGCTGCTGGAAAACTAGACACCACCTTTGGCACGGAAGGCATTGCCATTCCAGCCGATAGCAGCGTTTATAGTGAAGGCTATGGTATGTTTACGGGTACGGACGGCAAAATTTGGGTAGCTGGTTCTGTTGGAGATGATGGCGAACGTGATGCCGCTCTGTTTCGTTTTACAGCAGAAGGTAGCCCTGATATCAACTTTGAAAACAATGGTGTTCTGGTCACTTCGGCGGGCACAGGTGATGATGTGCTCTATGATGTAACGACTGTTGGAGAAAAAATTGCCGCTGCTGGTTTTAAAACAGTTGATGAAAAACGGGTGTTTCTTCTGATTACCTATGCAAAAAGCAGCAATACAGATACTGAGAACCTGAACGGTAGCAGCGTAACCATGCTGGCTGACGCGACCATAACTGATTTTAGTAGTGGTGAGAATAAAGGCACTACCATAGCTTCGTTTTCCCCCGACAGTGTGATAACGGGTGGCGAGAGTGCGAACAATTCTGGAACAAGCGCATCTGTGATCAAATATCTGACAACAGATAGTACATCTGAACAGACGACGACCAGCAACACGATTAGCCGCACCTTAGAACCTGGTAATCAGAATGTTTTAACAGGAGAACCGTATGAAGTAACCAGAACTACGGCGATCATTCCAGGCGAAGTGTTGGCAAAAATCAATGGTACTGTTACGGAACGGGGTATTGTTTTCAGCACCATGACAAATCCAACAGTAAAGGATAGCTCCTCAGATGTCAGTGGCGCGCCAACCGTGACCAATACAACTACCGTTTCAGGAACATCTGCTACACTCAGCCTGACAACTAATGTTGCAGCGACCTGTAAGTATAGCACTACTGCTGGAAGAGCCTATGATAGCATGGAAAATACATTTTCTACCACAGGCAGCACCTCGCATTCACAATCCATTAGCAGCGGGCTTGAGGCAGGAAAAACGTATACCTATTATGCTCGCTGCAAGGGTACATCTAGCGGCGTGGCAAATACCATTGATACGGTGATTTCTTTTGCAGTAAATGACAGTAGTGATGGCGGACCAGAACGATCAAATCTTTCTCCAAGCAACGGGACGTCATCGGTTGGTTCTGTCACTTTGAGCTTGAGCACGGATGTTGATGCGACTTGTAAGTATGACACTACGGCCGGAAAAGCTTATGACCAGATGGAGAGTACATTCTCCTCAACAGACGGCAAATCGCATTCGCAAACCATTAACGTATCTACTTTAGGAAGTTATACTTATTACGTTCGCTGCAAGAATACATCCACCGGTGTGGTAAATACGACTGATGCAGAAATTTCTTTTACAGTAACTAATTCTACAACGAATACAAATACAGGTACAAATACAGGTACAAATACAGGTAGCACTGAGACTACGCCACCAAAAGTGACAAATAATACAGATGATACTTTCAGTGTCAATGATATTGCTACGTTACAAGTCGACACGAATGAAGATGCTGTATGTAAATACAGTAAATCTATTAGTAGCGATTTTAAAGACATGACATTTCTTGATAAATCGGGTGACAAAACTCACTCAGAAGTTCTTGGCAATGATTTACCGATTGGAACATACAATTACTATGTAAGATGCCAAAATGATGCAAATGCCATATCTGACAATATAGCAATTTCTTTTATCGTCACACCAGTTATTATTAAGTCAGTTATGTCAAGTAGTAGCTTTACTACCGCAGATCCAGTTGAACTGAAAGTCACAACTAACATAGATGCAACATGTAGATACAATGAGGATAATGATGATGATTTTAGTAATATGAAAAAATTTGACAGCACAGGTGGTGTAACCCATTCAGCAAGTCTGGGAACGTTAGATGCTGGCAGTCATACCTATTACGTTCGTTGCAAAGATACATCATCAGGAGAAAGAAGCCCCGCTGGAACAAAGATAACTTTTGCTGTTACAGAACCTACTACATCTGTTTTCCCAGAGCGTTCTCAACTCTTGGCATCCTCTGGCCAAATTATCGAAAACAGCCTGCAAGCTGCGGGTAACTTTTTCGTCAGCACGGCATTGGCCGCAGATACCACTACCACGACGACTAGCACTGATACTAGCAGCACCAACGCGGCTGCTTCGGCAAGCACGGCTGGCACTGACACCACAAACGATGATTTTCTTGAAGAAGGCAGTATCAAGATGGGTAGTGGTACTGGTTCGTTCAGCACTAAACTAGAAAATTTAAAGCCAGGCACCTTTTTCTATGCTCGTGCCTATGCCATCATCAACGGCACCACCTATTACGGCAACCAAGTCGGCTTTCGTACCGCTGATTCCTGCTTTATCGCCACCGCTGCTTTTGGCTCGATTTTTGCTCCTGCGGTACAGACGCTCCGGGATTTCCGCAACCAGTTCCTATTCAGCAATTTCGTAACCCGTGCTTTGGTTAATTTCTACTATCAAGTTTCCCCAAACATCGCTGATGTTATTAGCCAGAACAGTACACTCCGCTTTGTCGTGCGAATGTTACTCCTGCCCGTGACTGGCGCAGCATGGTTGGCACTGCAAGTTGGTATTTGGATTCTGCTGCTTCCGGCAGTTATAGCTCTATTGTTTGGAAGCTGGCAGGGATTCAGGAAAAGACGGGTTTTCGCCGTCTGATTGGGAAGGGTGCTCTCCGCGTAGGAAACCGTTCCATGCGCGGAGAAACGTATCAAGCAATTGCCATACCAAGCAAAAACAGAGCTAGACCAGCAATAAGCAGGATAATGTCTTGTCGTCGCAGCCGCAAAAGGAGCAGTCCGCTCAAGAACAAAACAACGAGCAACAGAGCAATGCTGTCAGTCAGAACCAGCCAGAACGTACTCGTCTTGGCAGATTTATGTAATTGGTTTAACCAATACCAAGGCTGCTGGTCGATTTTATCTGTCCGGGTCAGCGTTCCCGCCTGTGGATCGACAGCATAAGTTGTCCGGCCATGCGAGCCGTAGAGAAATTCAATCACGCCATCATCTTTAATCCGAATCACGCTTGGGTCATCTTTTCTATCAAGCTGCTGTTTATAGCCCTCTATAAATTTTTGCAAAGCCTCCTGTTTCTGCACCACAATCTGAGAAACCGTCGTTTCTTCTTTCTGAAAATAGTCAAACTGCTGCCGATGATTTAGCAACAGGCCGGTGAAGCAGTAGAAAATAAGGAAAGCCGCAAGCAGCAGGCCAAGCCAACGGTGAATCTTCCGCCATAAGATTTTGCTCATGATTCATAATTTTGCTGACGCTTTTGCTGCCAGCTCAGTGATTTTATCCCAATCTCCTTTGACGATGAGATCTGGTGGAACAATCCATGAGCCGCCTACACAGGCTACATTGGCAAGAGAAAGGTATTCCTTATAGTTTTTAGGTGAAATTCCGCCAGTGGGACAAAAGGTGATTCGCGGAAAGGGGCCATACATGGCCTTGAGCGTCTGTACACCTCCTGCGGCTTCGGCAGGAAAGAATTTCAACTCTGTAAAGCCACGCTCCATAGCCAACATCAACTCTGAAGCTGTCGTCACGCCAGGAATTAGGGGAATCGGGCCGTCATGGGAAGCGGCAAACAAAGAGGGAGTTAAGCCAGGACTAATGGCAAATTTTGCCCCTGCCTGAGCCGTCATCCGTAGATCGTCGGGCGAGAGCACAGTTCCTGCACCGACAATCAACTCAGGCAATTCTGCGCTGATGCGACGAATGCTTTCCAGTCCGGCTTCACTGCGTAAAGTGATTTCCAGCACTCTAATGCCGCCTGCTAGCAGCGCTTGGGCCAGCGGCAGGGCATGATCGACATCATGCAGCACGATCACCGGAATAACTGGGCCATTATGAAGAATCTCCAGCGGAGACAGTTTGCTGCGGCTGGTTGCCATACCTATAGCTCCTTTTTTAAAAACATGACGAACGCTGATGGGAAGAGGGCCATTACCTCGTAAAGTCTTGGCACACCTTAGCGGTAGAGCAGGAAAAAATCAACTTAATCTTGCAGTTGAACGGCTCAGTCCGAAACAAAGAGAAAGCAGTTGCTGTGCAAATTGCGTAGCGTTTTCCGCCTACTGCTGGTATCATATTTTGGCCTGTTTATTTTATTTACCGAGGAGAACTGTTATGGAATATTCTTCTGAAGTGAAGGAGATGTGCTGCATCGCCCAAGGGCCAAATCATGGTCCCTCACCGATTCCGCAAGAGGGGCAATGGAATCAGGTGCGTCAAATTGGCGACATCAACGGCTTAAGCCATGCGGTTGGCTGGTGTGCCCCGCATCAGGGGGCCTGCAAGCTGACTTTGAATATTAAGGAAGGCATTATTGAGGAGGCACTGGTTGAGGTTGTTGGCTGTACGGGCATGACGCACTCAGCAGCTATGGCCTCGGAAATTCTGCCGGGCAAAACAATCTTAGAGGCCCTTAACACGGATCTGGTTTGTGATGCGATCAATGTTGCTATGCGGGAAATCTTCAAGCAAATCAGCTACGGCCGCAGTCAATCAGCCTTTTCTGAAGGTGGTTTGCCTATTGGTTCAGGGCTAGAAGATTTGGGCAAAGGACTGCGCACTGTCACTGGCACCACCTATGGCACGAAGCTCAAAGGGCCGCGTTATTTGGAAGTTGCTGAAGGATATGTGCTAGAATTAGGATTAGATGAGAATGACGAGATCATTGGTTATAAGTTTGTTCGCCTTGGGCCAATGATGGATGCGATTAAAAAAGGCGTTGATCCGGCCAAGGCAATGGAGGAAGCTACCGGCACCTATGGACGCTTTGCCGAGGCTGTCAAAACTATTGATCCCCGGAAGGAGTAACAAAATGGCACTTTTTGAAGGATACGAGCGGAGAATCGATAAGATCAACGCAGTGCTGGCCGAGCACGGGATCAAAGATTTAGCTGAAGCCAAGCAAATGGGCTTAGATGCAGGAGTTGATGTCTATGCTATTGTCAAAAGCGTCCAGCCGATTTGTTTTGAGAATGCTTGCTGGGCCTATATTATGGGTTCAGCCATTGCTCTAAAAAAAGGCCAGAAAAAGGCCATAGAGATTGCTGCGACTTTAGGCATTGGTTTACAGGCATTCTGCATTCCCGGCTCAGTAGCAGACCACCGCAAAGTAGGTATTGGCCATGGCAATTTAGCGGCCCGCCTTCTTCATGAGGAAACCCACTGCTTTGCCTTTATCGCCGGGCATGAGTCTTTTGCTGCTGCTGAAGGGGCCATTGGCATTGCCAAATCCGCCAACCGGGTGCGCACTGAGCCGCTCCGGGTGATTCTCAACGGTCTTGGTAAAGATGCAGCCTATATCATTTCGCGGATTAACGGCTTCACCTATGTGAAAACCCAGTTTAATTATGCGACCGGTACGCTGAACGTGGTGCTGGAGAAAGCCTTTTCTACAGGTGAACGGACTAAAGTCCGTTGCTACGGCGCGGATGATGTGCGTGAAGGCGTGGCGATTAATCATCTTGAGGGCGTGGATGTGTCGATCACTGGCAACTCAACCAACCCAACGCGCTTCCAGCATCCGGTGGCAGGAACTTACAAGAAGGAATGCAACGACTTGGGTCGGAAATACTTTTCCGTTGCCTCTGGCGGTGGCACTGGCCGGACGCTTCACCCGGACAATATAGCTGCTGGCCCAGCCTCCTACGGCATGACCGATACCATGGGCCGAATGCACTGTGATGCGCAGTTTGCTGGTTCTTCGTCAGTGCCCGCCCACGTTGAAATGATGGGCTATATTGGCTTGGGCAACAACCCAATGGTTGGAGCTTCAGTGGCCGTGGCTGTGGCCTTGCAGCAAGCGGTCGCCTGAGTAGGTGAAATGCTGCCGTCTAGCTGTGGCGGCAGCATCTCTCGCACATATCAAACTTAATTAACAATAGAGAATGTCTAGCACCTGCCAATCTTGTAAACCTGAGCACGTTAATTTTCTTGAAGCCACCTTTCGCAAAATTTTTCCTCAAGACAATGCGTTCCGCGATAAAGCAAAAACTCGTTTAGAGCAGCTCACCATGCCGCATTGGGCCTTGGGCGACCTGATGGATTTGGCTGTTGATCTGGCGGGCATGACCCGTTCTCTCCACCCACCAGTGCAAAGAAAACGGGTGGTGATCATGGTCGGTGATCACGGCGTGACCGCAGAAGGCGTGTCTAAATATCCTTCAGAAGTCACAGCCCAGATGGTCTACAATTTTATTAACGGTGGGGCAGGGATTAATGCTCTAGCGCGGCAGGCAGGGGCAGAAGTAACTGTAGTTGATATGGGCTGCGCTGCCGATCTCTCAGCCTTGGCAGAGGCGGGCAAAATCATCTCCAAAAAGATTGGCACTGGTACCACCAACATGGCCCTTGGTCCAGCCATGACTCGTACTAATGCGGTTTTTGCTCTTGAGGCAGGCATTCAAGTGGCAGAACAGTTTGCCGCAGAGACTGACATTTTTGCCACTGGCGATATGGGTATCGGCAATACCACAGCCAGTACTGCCATTGTTGCTGCTCTGAGCGGGAAAAGCATTGACGAGCTAACCGGGCGCGGCACTGGTCTTGATGATGCCCAGTTTGCGCAGAAGAAAAAAGTTTTGGAGCGGATTTTGCAAATCAACAAGCCTGATACCAAAGATGGCATAGATGTATTAGCCAAGGTCGGTGGTTATGAGATCGGCGGTATTGCTGGCTTGATTATTGGCGCGGCAGCAAACCGCAAGCCAGTGCTGGTGGATGGTTTTATCTCCACTGCCGGGGCGATGATTGCTTGCAAGCTGGAGCCTTTTGTTCGCGATTATATCATCTGTGCCCACCGTTCAGTTGAGCAGGGACATATTGTCATGCAGGAACAAATTGGCTGTAAGCCGCTCCTTGATCTCAAAATGCGCCTTGGTGAAGGAACCGGTGCTGCTTTAGCTATGAATGTGGTTGAGGCGGCTGTAGCCGTGCTCACTGAAGTAGCGACCTTTGCCGAGGCTGGCGTGACAGGCACACCAGTCGCATGAATCGTTGGCGCAAAAACAGACCAAGACGAACTAGCGCGAGGCCGCAACTAAGTAACGTAGAGCAGCCACGTCGTCCGTCCTTATCCTTAATTGGTCAGCTATTGCGTCCCTTTGCATCCTTTATCGCTGCCCTGCGCTTCCTGACTATCCTGCCTTTACCGGGCCGCTTTGGCACGGCAGACACCGAACTGGCGCATAGCGCACCCTTTTTTCCCTTAGTTGGTTTAGTCTTGGGCTACGCCGCTGCGTTGGTAGCCAAACCGCTCTTTTTTCTATTACCACCTCTCCCGGCGGCAGTGCTGACTACTTTTGTCTTACTTGCCTTTTCTGGTGGCCTGCATCTCGACGGTCTTGCAGATACTGCGGATGGTTTTTTCTCCGCCCGCAGCCAAGATCGGATGCTGGAAATTATGAAAGACTCCAACATCGGCACTATGGGTGCTCTTGTGTTGATACTTACCTTGCTGCTTAAAACAGTATGTCTCGCTTCTTTAAATGAGCAGCTTCTCCCCGCTATTTTTCTCATGCCCTTAGCTGGTCGTACAGCTATCCTCTTGTTGATGGCTTTGCTGCCCTATGTCCGCCAAGAAGGATTAGGCCGTCTCTTTACTGCGTATTTTCACACAAATCGAGGAAAATTAGCCGCCTTGGCAGCCCTTTTCTTTTGTGCTTTCATTGCGTTCTCTCTTGCTGGAGCACAAGGTCTAATAGCTGTTTTAGCTATGCTGCTGATGATTCTCTTCTTTGCTATCCTTTGTCAGCGTAAAATTGGTGGAGCGACTGGCGACACCCTTGGTGCAGCCTGCGAATTGGCAGAAACAGTTATTATTCTGATCTTTACGGTTAAAACAGGGCTACTGTTGTAAGATTTCGCTGCCGGGAAAAGAAATTTCAGAATATAATAGATCATGTTCTGTTCTTGGCAGAACGGATTCTTGCGCTGTTAGCTACTGCATGATATGCTGCCCAGAATTTCGAAAAAAAAACTGAAAAAACATTACTGGAGGGAAACATGGCTCTTTATGATTGGAAAGAGGACTATAGCGTTAAAGTTAATCGCTTTGACGGGCATCATAAAAAACTGTTTAATATCGCCAACCAGCTTCATGAAATGATGAAGCAAGGTCGAGGTGGAGATGTTATTGAGCCGGTACTGCGAGAGCTAGTTGACTACACACGCTATCATTTGGCTGAAGAGGAAAAAGTCATGGAGAGCATTGGCTACACAGATATCATTAACCACAAAAGGGCACATAAAATCTTCATTGATCAGCTTAATCAGGCAATGGCAGAAGTGGATAAAGGACGGACAATTTTTGTGGTCATCAAAATCGCCAAAATGGTCATTGATTGGTTGATCGATCACATTTACATGATTGATAAAAAATATATACCAGAAATGAACGCTGCTGGCATACGCTGAACCAACAGCCTCGCTCCTAGAGTAGAATATTCTAGGAAACGGCTCCGACGCGGTCCGTATGTAAACAGGGGGGCCGCGTTCCTCATGTCTTGTTTTTTTCTGCAAAAGCATCTTTCATGCAACAACGTGTACCCTTTTATAGACGACTTCGTTTTAGCATGATTATGACCGTGCTGCTGCTCGTCACTCTGATCAGCGGCACGAGTATCCTGATCAGCTATCAAGTGACCGGTCGAAAAATTGAACGGGATGTTCAAGACGATTTCACCAGCACAGAGGCAATGATTGAAACTTGTCTCCGCCTCTACAGTCAACATCTCAAGTCAGCCGCAGAGGCTGCTACAGGAGAACTGGCATTACGAGATCTGCGTGGTATTGAGCCTCCGTTGCCCTCCGCAGAGGAAATGCACGTTTTAGAACAAGATAATAATGTTGATGTACTATTCTTTTTTGATCAAGACAGAAAAATTGTTGCGCTTTCCAAGCAGAGTCAAGCCGCAGCACAGTCCCTGCTTGCCCAGCCTTATTTGGTAGATAAAATAGCCCATCGCCGACCTTTTACCGCTATACTTTTGACAACAGATATTCTTGAAAAGAATTTTTATCTCGTTGAAGTATTACCAACCCTACTGAGTAGTACAAGTACAGGGAAAGAAGGCTTTGTCTTAACTGCCTATTTAATGGATAGTGCCTTTCTCAAGCGAATGCCTGTCCACCCTTATATGAAGGTTAGCTTGGTCAGTGACACTGCTGTACTGGCGACCACCTTGCCTCCTGAGCTTGCTGAACGGAACGCGGCCTCTTACAGCGCCTCAGTACTGTTGCCAGGAGCACTTGATCTGGTGCATGAAAGTTCCTTTTTTAAGGAAAAAATGTATATTAAAGTCAAATACATTCCTTTCATGGAGAACAGTAGCCCAAATTTTCTTGTTCTGTCCCATCCTTCTAAACTTATTTTGGCAACAGACCGGGAATTTGCCCAGCATTTCCTCATTCTCTTTTTTGTTGGTTTATGCTCCTCCTTAATCCTAGTGTTTTTTATCACTGGTTCGGTGCTCAATCCGATCAGCCAGCTCCAGCAACTTGTCCGAAAAATCAGTGAAGGTGATCTAAGTGACCGGATAGACACCAGTATAAGCAATGAGTTCACTCCGTTGATCACCCAGTTCAACAACATGCTCAATCTTATCCAGCAAAAGGATGAGAATATGGTAGAGAACGTAGAGGCCAAGACGAAGGAGCTGCGCCAGCAAAATATCTTTATTGACAACCTGCTCTGTTCCTCGCAAATCATGGCCATTGCCGCTACAAATATGAAATTTGAGGTCACCTATTTTAATCCTTTAGCTGAACAGCTTTTTGGCTACAAAGCCGATGATGTTATTGGTAAAAAGGTGACACGTTTTCAGAGCCATATCAAAAATCAAGAAGAAAAATTTGCGCAACTTATTGAATTAGCTTTTAAGCAAGGATCATATACCTTTATTGTTGGCACTGCTGATCTACGTATCTATGATATCCTCGACAGCACTGGCTATGATCCACAGAGCAGCAGATACCAGCGTATCATTGAAGTACACCTTTCGCCCATCAGAGCGCAAAAGAGCTTGAATAGCAGTGAAACTTCTGGCTTGATGCTCATGGCGCAAGATATCACCCAAGCCAAGCGAATGGATGAACGTCTCCATGCAGCCTTAGCTGAATTACAGGTGATCATTGACAACACCATGCTTGGCTTAGTTTTGGTGCAAAATGATCGAATTATTCGGGTTAACAGTACCTTTGAGCGGATGTTTGGTTGTCAGTTCAGCGAAATTAAAAATAGCTCTTGGGTTGTTTTTCATGCTTCGGTCTCTGAAGGCAGAGAGGCCGACTGCTGGGATGGCAGTGGCAGCATGTTCTTTATGAGCGGCAGAACGGGACAAGATGGCAAAAAGTCCCAGCCTTTCTGGAGTAAAGTTCGCCGAGTAGCTATTGAAGACGAGCAGCAGGACCTGCGCCGGGAGCTATTCCTCTTTGAAGACATGAGTCGTCAGAATGAAATGTTTGAAAAAATTCAGCGACTCAGCCAAGCAGTAGAGCAAAGCTCCAACTCCATAGTTATCACTGACATTGATGGGGTCATCGAATATGTTAACCGGACTTTTGTTCAGCTCACGGGCTACCAAGCTGAGGAAGTCATAGGCCAAAATCTTTCCATGCTGGCCCCGGATGCGCAGCAGGCTGCCTTGTACAAACAAATATGGGCGGATGTAGGGTCTGGACAGGAATGGACCGGTGAGCTGGTTAACCAGAAGAAGAATAGTGATCTTTACGAAGAGAATGTGCTGATCTCGCCGATTCGCAATGAGCAGGACGAAATCACCCACTTTGTTGCCACAAAAGAGAACATCACTGATCTCAAAAAGGCAAGACAGCTAGCCGATGCCGCCAACAAGGCCAAAAGTGAGTTTCTTGCCAATATGAGTCATGAAATTCGTACCCCCATGAACTCAATCATTGGCATGACTGAGCTGCTTTTAGACTCTGATCTCAAGCCCTCACAACGAAATTATTTAGAAAATGTAAACAGTTCTGCTTCGGTGCTCCTGTCTTTAATTAATGATATTCTTGATTTTTCAAAAATTGAAGCTGGACGATTAGAATTAGATCGTCATCCGTTCAGTATTCAACAGTTGGCGAAAGAGATCATTGCTACTCTGAAAATTTTGGCGGAACAGAAGGGCATTGATCTTCGCTTGCAACTACAGGATGAGCATGACTGCTTTCCATTGGGTGACTCCTTGCGTATTCGGCAGGTGCTCCTGAATTTGGTTGGTAATGCTATTAAGTTTACGCGCGACGGCTATGTGGCTTTGGAAATTGACATACGGACTACGGATACGCGGAGCTGTGCTGCTGAATTTAGTATTATTGATACCGGGATTGGTATTGCGTTAGAGCAGCAGGAAAAGATTTTTGCTGATTTCACCCAAGCAGACAGTTCTATCACCAGACACTATGGCGGTACTGGTCTTGGGTTGGCCATCAGCAACCGACTTGTGCAAATGATGGGCAGTAGAATTATTCTGGAGAGCGAGCCGGGGAAAGGGAGTATTTTTTCTTTCACCTTATTGCTCCAAAACGGTGGGGCACAGGCGGCAGCAGACATGGAAGAGCAAGACGAACCCATTGACAATTTTCGCCCAAGCCTTGATATTTTGTTAGTAGAAGATAATCCAGCCAATCAGCGACTGGCAGTGGTACTATTAGCCAAACAGGGCCATGAAGTTGCAGTAGTTGATAGTGGTGTTGAGGCTCTTGCCGCTCTGAGCCGCCGCCATTACGATGTCGTCTTTATGGATATGCAGATGCCTGTCATGGATGGTTTGACTGCCACTCGACATATTCGCCAGATAGAGCAAGGTTTTTATAGCAGCCTGCCAGAAGAGTTGGCTGAAGTAGAACAAATTCTTCGCGAACGACTGAAAGGAGGGCACCTTCCCATTATCGCAGTAACTGCTAATGCGCTCCAAGAAGATCGGCAGCTCTGCCTTGATGCAGGTATGGATGAGTATCTCAGTAAACCCTATAAAAAACATGGCTTACTACATGTCTTGCAGCGGATTGGCAAAAAAAAATTGAGAGAGTCGCCCCTATTACTTCCCTTGCAGCAGCTTGCGCAGGTAGAGGAAAATACACCAGAGGAAGAAGACACCGTATTAGTTTCACGAGAGGCAATCAGGCGACACGTAATGGGGCAGTTTGAGTTAGAGCCTGATGATGCAGATGAGGTACTAAACGCATATGCTGAATCACTAAAAGAGAATCTTGATCATCTCTTCGACCTGATAGAGAAAGAAGAAGGCACCGAGGCAGGTCGTCAAGCCCATTCTCTGAAAGGCGGGCTGCTTAATCTTGGTTTAGATCATCTTGCAGCAATAGCATTGACCTTAGAAAAAGAGCTACCTGTGCAGATTGAGAGCAAGCACCATGAATTGGCTACGCAGCTCCGGTTCGCCTTAAAAGACTTTATTGTCTGATGCCAGCGATCATTACCTTTATTGGCTGGCACAGTTGTGGCAAGACCACTTTAGCGAGTCAAGTTGTTCGGCAACTCAAGGAACGTGGTTATACAGTAGCAGTAGTCAAATCAACGAAAGAGCTTGGCCTACTTGCTGATCAAGAGGGTACTGATACGGCAATCCACCGACAGATGGGGGCAGACGCAGTAGCTTTGGCTGCACCAGATCGGTTGATTATTACCCTTGAAAAACAGCCCAAGGATTTGCTAGACATTGCCAACCGCTTTTTTGTTGATATGGATATCGTTATCGGTGAGGGCTTCAAAGAAGCAAAAAATGTGCCAAAAATAGAGGTACATCGTGGTGGTACACTTCTACGAGAGCAGGTACAGAACGTGATTGCCATAGCCAGCGACCGCACGGTATCTGGCGAGAATATTTTTGCGCTCCATGAACTTAGCAGGCTAACAGATTTTATTGAGCAACGCTTTCTTCTTTAAGGAGAAAGATTAAAAAATTCAAGGAACATATCATGATACTTCATCAGTCATTCACTATTACGCTACCAACTCGTATTCAGTATGGACTTGGCGAAGTTAAAAAGCTGGGAGCAACTGTCAAAGATTTCAAGGGAAGCAAAGTGCTGCTGGTCATTGATCCTGGTTTGGTTAAGGCTGGGCTGCTTTGTCATTTTACAGAAGCACTGGAGCAAGAGCAGCTTCCTTGTATTGTCTATGATCAGGTTGATCCAGAGCCAGGTCTTCGTCTAGCTGATCAGGCCTATGCTCTTGCCAAAGAAAATGGCTGTGACTGTGTTGTTGGCGCGGGTGGTGGATCAGCAATGGATGTGGCTAAGGCCGTTTCTATACTCTTGACCAACGGTGGCAAGGCCGCAGACTATCTTGGTCTTGGCTTGATTAAGAAGCCCGGTGTGCCAAAAATCATGGTGCCAACTTCAGCAGGTACTGGTGCTGAAGTGACCTTTACAGCGGTTTTTATCAACGAGGAGACTGGCTCTAAAGGCGGCATGAATGGCGACCCGCTCTATCCTGATGCTGCTATTCTTGATCCAGAACTGACTCTCAGCCTACCGCCAAAGGTTACAGCCTACACAGGTATTGATGCGCTGACTCATGCCCTTGAAGCCTATACCTCAACTCAAGCTCATGCCATCTCTGAGATGCACTCTTTGGCCGCAGTGCGCCTGATTGCCGAGAACCTGCCAGCGGCTTGTGCCAATGGCGGCAATTTGGAAGCACGAGCAGCCATGCTCATGGGATCACTCCTTGGTGGCAAAGCCTTAGCTATGGCCGGAGTTGGCCTTGTTCATGCAATGGCCTATCCTCTGGGTGGCATGTTCGGCATTCCACACGGTTTGGCCAATGCAGTACTGCTGCCGTATGTGGTCCAGTATAATCTCCCTGGCAATATGAAAAAGTTTGCTGACTTAGCTGAAGCTCTCGGCCAAAATCTTGATGGGCTGTCAATGCGGGAGGCTGCGCAACTTTGCGTGGACGCGCTTTTTGATCTCAATGCTGATGTAGGGATTCCAGCTACGCTGGCGGAACTGGATATTCCTGTCGAAAAAATTCCAGAGATGGCTCAAATTGCTCTGACAGTAGCTCGGCCTGTAGCCAATAATCCCAGAAAGCCAACCTTAGAAGAGGTTATTACCTTGTATAAGCAGGCGCATAGCCCGCTTATATAAAAACATCGCCGCCAACGCTTTTGTCTGGAATCCAAACGTTACTTTTATTTTCCTGATCTGTCTCAGCAAGAACAATGAAGAACAGCAAAATGCTCATTTTGTACACCGTGATAGCGGCTGGGCTTGTTGCTCTTGTTCTGCTGGGTGGCATGTTTGTCGTATACAATCATCAAAGGCACCTTGAGCAGGATATCAATATCTATCGCTACTCCTTAAGCCAAGAAGGGGAGTCGCTTCGGCAAACCTTTAACCAACTTGTTAGCATTTCCACTTTGTTGGTTAAAAATCCAGTTATTATCAACACACTGGATAAACACTTAGATGGACAGGAGACTTCCGAGATTGCAGCAGGCATGGTAGATAGAAGCCTAGAAGCTATTTCTGCTATTGAGAATATCACCTCTGTTTTTTTAGTGAGCTTAGATGGCACCTGCCTCCATTCAAGTAAAAAAGAGTTAGTTGGCAAAAATTACCGAATGAGTATCTATGTCCGCAACGCATTACGAAGCGGACATGGTTTGTATGCTATCATGACAGTGAATGATGGCCGAACTAAGCTCTACTATGCCCAGACGGTCAAAAACGGCAATCTCCCTCTTGGCGTGGCTGTACTGGAAATTAGACCTGCATTTTTTCATCTCCACTCCTTTACCACGGCCTTTACCTTAGAACCTCCTGATCTAAAGGATCTACGTATTGGCCTGAGCACAGATGGTGCTATTCTCTTCAATACTACAGATGGTTCTCTTGCCTCTCTCAAACCACTGTCCGCTGAGATTTTGTCAGAAGACAATGACCAGCCTTTACCTATTCAGGTTCTTGATTTTCCTCACTACAATCAAGAAGAATTATTCAGTCAAGGCTTTCTTCATTTAAATAACAGTGAAGGTCGGGAATACTATTTTTTCTGCCAGCCTGTAGTTAATCGGAGTTTGGCACTGATTCATGTAGTGAGCAAGGACTGGTTTCGTAGCAACTATCATCCTGCTTCTTCTGACTATTCTGGCTATATTGCCATACTGGCAGTTATGCTTCTTATCATGCTCGTGCTGCTGTACATGGTCAATCGGCGACACCGACAGGCTATGCAAGCTGCTGAGACGTTGAAATTTGAGGCAGAACAGCGGATTGCAGAAAAGGAAAAATATGAAGCAATTATCAACCGTAACCCACAGGGCTTCTGGCTGGAGGATGACAGCACAGGTCTTATCTCAGAAGTGAACCAGAGCCTCTGTCAACTCCTTCACTTAGAAGCTGGTCTAATTATTGGCCATCATCCTGATGAATTTATAGTCCACCGTTCTCGTGATGCCAGCGATAAAGCCAATATTTCCCAAGAGGGTAAACTGCGGCTCCCAGCAGGTGGCACAACTGATGTGCTGATGAACTCCTCTTGTATTACTGCGCCGGGCAGTAAAGGCAATCTTTGCTTTTCCTTTTTTGCAGATATTTCCGAGCGAAAAAAAGAGCAAAGGCAGCTCTTTCTTTTCTCGCAAGCAGTAGAGCAAAGCAGCAGTGCTATCGTCATTACAGACAAAAATGCCAAAGCAGTTTATGTCAATCCTTTTTTTACAGAAATGACTGGCTGGAGTCGAAAGGAGCTGCAAGATGCTGATCCGGGCTTACTTGCTGCAAGTGAAGCAGATGCTGAAATTAGCAAAGAAATATGGCGAAAAATTAGCAGCGGTGGTACATGGAAAGGTTTCCTCCGGCGGAGAAGAAAGGATGGTCATCTGTACTGGGAAGGGCAAACCGTCTGCCCGCTTTATGATGACAAAGGAGCCATTTCCTATTATCTTGCTATTAAGAATGATATTACGGAGCGCCTAGAGTTAGAACGCCAGTTCAAAGCCCAGCTTGCTAAATTGGAGCTGGTGGTAGAACATGCAGCGATTGGCATTTTTCATGTGGTAGAAAATCAGTTTGCTTGGGTTAGTCGGGCTGCTGCAGATATATTTGGTTACAAGGATGATGAGGAGAGCCTTCTTCAGCCGATGTCGTTGATTTTTGAGCATGAAGAAGCCTATCAACATACACTCAGCGCAGCAGAAGAACGTTTTGCCAATGACCAAATCTTTCATACAGATTTGCGTATGCGGCGCAAAGATGGCAGCCTTTTCTGGTGCTCGTTAACTGGCAAAATTATTGATTTGAGTTCGCCAGAACAAGGCGTAGTCTGGTTAACCAAAGATAGTAGTCGCCAGAAAGAAGAGGAACGCCAGCTTCAGCTTGCCAAAGAGCGCGCTGAGGAAGCCAATCAGGCGAAAAATGATTTTCTGGCTAATATCAGCCATGAGCTGCGCACACCAATGAATGCCATTATTCTTGGGATAGAGCGGCTCTCTTTAGATCAGGAGATGCTCAACGAGGAGCAGCAGCTTTGTATTAGCAAAGCAAAAAATGCGGCTGATTTTTTGTTAGGCATGATCGATGATCTCCTTGATTTTGCACAGATCGAGGCAGGCAAGCTCCAGCTTACCTCAGCACCTTTTGAATTAGAAGGAGCAGTGCGTGGAGCAGTGCAATCGGTTCGTTATCTCGCAGAAGAAAAAGGTTTGAGTTTACGCTGGGAAATTGCGGCTGATATTCCCCGTTTTGTTGTCGGAGATGCGTTGCGTTTACAACAAATTCTTGTTAATCTGCTGAATAACAGTATAAAATTTAGTGAACAAGGAGAAATTTTTGTTCAAGCGGCAACAGAGAAACAACAAAAAGATGCCTTACTGCTAATTTTCCAAGTCCGTGATCAAGGAATTGGTATTCCATCAGATAGACTGCACGAGATATTTGAGAAATTTGTCCAAGTAGACAGCAGTATTCGCAGAGTAAAGGAAGGGGTTGGTTTGGGCCTCACAATCTGTAGTCAGCTCTGCGCCTTAATGGATGGTCGGATTGGGGCTGAAAGTGAGCCGGGCCAAGGGAGTATCTTTACCTTTACTGCCTTATTTGGTTTGGCCGATGAGCAAGATCAGCCGTCAGAAACCATTCAACCCATGCGCATTCTTGTGGTTGATGATAATGAGGCAAACCGTTTCCTTGCTAAGTCTATGTTACGCCGCGATGGTCATGAGATTGCTGAGGCGTGTAATGGCGAGGAGGCACTGCATCAGATTCTGAAACAAGATTTTGATGCAGTTTTAATGGATCTCCAGATGCCTGTCATGGATGGTTTAGCTGTAACCAAGATTATCCGAGGCTGTGAGAAGGAAAATTGCTGCTTGAACACACCAAATATGCCACAGGCATTTTGTGATGACCTACGTCATCAACTTCGGGGAAGACATCTGCCAATTGTTGCTCTGACCGCAAACAATGTTAAAGAAGATGAGCAGCGTTGTCTTGCAAGTGGGATGGATGCTTATACCCTTAAGCCATTCACTATAAAAGATATTTACCGGGCCTTCAAAAAATGCTGCCCGCAACTAACGCAGCAGCTACCAATGGTGGCTGACTGTAGTTGTATGACAAAACAAATACAGGCTGAGGAGACTGTAACGACTGATATGGAAGAAAAAAAAAACAATGGGTTGGTAGCAGGAGTTGCTGAACATCTCAAAAACATATACAGTTTGGAACCAGAACAGGTAGAGCAGATGGTGCAGATTTCTGCCAGTTCGATTAGTGAGACCTTAGCGCAGGCCAGAAAAGAGTTGGCAGCAGACGACCTTGCGTCTTTGTCTGCCTCAGGTCATAAAGCCAAAGGTGTACTCCTTGGCATTGGCCTAAATGATCAGGCAGAGCTGGTGCGGCAGATTGAACTCAAAGGTAAAGCCGGTGAAGCAGCAGATTACTTAGGCCTACTAGATCGCTTGGAGAAGGAACTCCAACCTCTACTGGCTCTGAACGACGGAGTCTAACGTGTTATGAAGGTCATCTTCTGTGAGGAATGCGGCGGACGAAATACAGTCCAAGATGAACTGCTAGAGCAGATTGATCATCAACCAATTAGCTGCCAATTTTGTGGCAATGTTATGTCCAAAGAGACTATCATTCCCCATAAGTGCTCTACGAGAACGATCAATACCCTCCACTTTCATCTCCTCTTTATTGATGATGATGTATTCCATCTCCAGCTCATGAAAAAAACGCTGGAAAAAGAGTATACCGTCTCCATAGCCTCAACAGGTATTCATGGCCTTGATTTAGCCGCAGCGCGGCAGCCAGACATTATTCTCCTTGATCTCAATATGCCCGGTATGGATGGCTATGAGGTCTGCCGACGACTGAAAGAAAATCCAAAAACCCGACGAATTGCGGTTATCTTTGTCAGTGCCCGTGATAGAGAGGACGATGAATGTCGTGGCTTTAGTCTTGGGGCGGTTGATTATATCAGCAAGCCGATTAATCTCCAGATTCTCAATGCTCGGATTATGGTGCAGCTCAGGATTAAGCAGCTGCTTGAGCAACAAAAGTTACAGTCTGACAGTCTGATTCAATCGTTGCACCAAAACAGCATGGCAACTGAGAGTGAGCTAGATCAGTTGCGGCGAGAAAGCAGTAAGTTCTTGGCCATTTTAGATAGTGTTCAGGAAAAAATCTTTATTGAGGATACAGGCGGCAAGATTGTTTGGGCAAACAGACAGGCTATTGAATTTTCCGGTTTAAGGTTATCAGACTTGCTTGGCCGAAGTGGCAAAGAGATCCTTCAAAATTGTGGTGCATCCTGTGAAGAATGCTTACCAAATTCTGTTGGCGGAACAAAAGCACAATTCCTCCATTTGCCGCTTTTTGACGATGAAGGAGAGACAGAAGGAACAGCACACGTGTTTCTGGAAGATCCAACTCAGCTTTGCCAAGCAGCAGAATCAGCAATCAACAGTTTTATTGACCGTAATCGCAAGGCGATTCGAGAAAATTTGGCTACAATTCTCTTTGGTATTGATGCCGTTAGCAGCATACTGAGAGATAACAAGGAATTTGAGACCGTTAGCCGTCCTGTTGTTAAAGCAGCAGAGCGATTAGATCAAATGGTTTGTTCGCTGCTTGACTTTCAGAAAGCAGACAAAGAGATTTGAATTTTTTTTAATAAACTTTTTCAGCAGCATGGAACATGAAAAACGTGCTTATAGTTGACGATGATCTGGGGTTTCAGCGGCTGCTGGGCATCAGTTTAAAAAAATACAAGCAGGATTTTGACATCATTCTCTCCAACAATGGAGAGGAAGCTATTGGTGTGCTCAATCGTAAACCAGTAGATTTGATTATTACTGACTTGCAGATGCCGAAAATTGATGGTCTCACGCTTTTGGCTTATATTAACGATGCGTTTCCTAAAATACCCTGCGTGATCATGACTGCTCATTCTACGCCGGATATTGAAAAGCAGTTTGCCCAAACAGGCCAACTCCTGCTGAAAAAACCATTTACGATCAATAAACTGGTCGATGCAATCCAAACTGCCCTCAAGCCACGTTCAGACGCAGACGGTGTCTTGAAAGGAATTTCAGTGGCTAATTTTCTCCAGATGATCGCCTTGGAGCAAAAGACCTGCCTGCTAGAAATTAGTACATCAGACGGTAAAAAGGGGTTCTTCTATATTGAAAATGGCGAAGTCTTTGATGCTGCTTTTCATGGATTGACTGGTGAAGAGGCAGCCTATGCTCTGATTGGTACAGATGGGGCCAGTATTCGCTTTACCAATACATCCACTAAAAAGGTGAAAAAGCGCATTCAAGCAAGTCTGATGGCCTTGATCATGGAGGCTATGACCCGAAAAGATGAGACCATTGGCAGCCCCTGAGTCAGACAAGCTGTTTGGGCAAATTGACAAGGAGCCTACTGCCTCATATATTCTGATTGTTGATGACCGGCATAGTGACCTCCGCCTCCTAGAAGCCATTCTTAAAGCCCACAGATTTCGCTCTTATGCTCTTGCCGATCCAACTAAAGTATTGCGTCACTGCCAAGTTTCTCCGCCCGAAATCATCCTACTTGACATAGGGATGCCGAAGCTGGATGGATTTCAAGTCTGTTCTCAACTAAAAAAAGACCCACAGCTCACTGATATTCCTGTCCTCTTTCTCACTGCTATGGGTGAGGTGGCGAGTCGCATTCGAGGCTTTAAAGTAGGTGGGGCTGATTTTCTCACCAAACCGTATGAGCCTTCTGAGCTGATTGCTAGAGTCTCTACCCATATCAAGCTCCGCCGAACCCAACTAGAATTAGCGTATCGCAACCAACAGCTGACCGAAAAGATCAATGCCCTTGAGCGTGCTCATGCAGCTTTGCTCGAAAGCGAGGCGCGCAACGAGGCTGTGCTGAGTAATGCAGGCGTTTGCCTTGGCTTACTCAACCGTGAATGTACCTATGAGCTAGTTAATGAAATGTATGCCCAGATATTTGGCTATTCCCAAGAGGAATTTCGCCAGATGCGGCTCTTTGACATGCTCCATACTGATTTTATTGAGCCAGCTCAAGACACTATCACTCAGCTCTGCTCTGGGGAATTAGAACAGCATTACGCAGTGAAGCGGTTTGTCCGTAAAGACGGCTCTCTATTTCCGGGTGGCCATTGGCTTAGTCCACAGCGGGACAGTGATGGTAGATGCACAGGTTTTGTCTGCGTGATCAGCGATCTAACTGAGCAAGAAAAGGCCGAAGACAATCTACGGCTGGCCCACACGGTCTTTGAAACCAGCTCTGAGGGCATGTTAGTCACTGATGCAGACAACCGGATTATTACGGTGAATCCTGCTTTTTCGGTTATTACCGGCTACCAGCCTGAGCAGGTCTTAGGGCAAGATCCCGCTTTCCAGCATTCTGGCAGACACAGCAAAGAATTCTACCAAGAGATGTGGCGGGCTTTGCTTGAACACGACCGCTGGCAGGGCGAGGTCTGGAATCGTCGCCAAAATGGTGAAATCTATCCGCAGTGGCTGTCTATCTCGGTTATTCGCAGCAAAGATGGTGGGGTTGTTAATTATGTGGCCTTGTTCTCTGATATTAGTGAACGGAAAGAGGCAGAAGAGCGACTTCGCTATCAGGCCATGCACGATCCGCTCACTAAACTCCCTAACCGAGTCATGTTTGATGAACGCTTACGAGCTGCAATTGCCCGTGCTAGGCGGCAGAAAAGTCGTATTGCTCTGTTGTATCTTGATTTAGACAACTTTAAGATTATTAACGACAGTTATGGTCATTTAGCTGGTGATCGTTTCTTGCAGCATGTTGCAGAGCAGATGCTTGCCTGCTTGCGCCTTGAAGATACTGCTGCCCGCCTTGGTGGCGATGAGTTTTGTGCCATTATTGAAGATATCAGTTCACAGCAGCAGGCAGTCGCTGTAGCAGAACGAATCATTCAAGCTCTTGGCTCGTTACATTGTACGCTTACTCACCAAGGAGCACTGCGTACCAGTATTGGCATTGCGATTTTTCCCGATCATGGTCAGGACATAGAAACCTTAATGAGTAGCGCAGACAATGCTATGTATGCTGCCAAGCGGCTGGGTAAAGGTCGTTGCCATCTTGCAGAAAGTCTCAACAGTAATTTTATTCACCCTTAACAGGTCAGTCTAGCACCGGAAACTTGACAGATTGCTCTGCTAGGCATAAACTCATCTTTTGCCTGCGGTCGTCTTGCCGTCCTATATCTAACAAAACAATTTTCCCTGCCAGATATGAGTTCTCCTTTGCGTATCGTATTCATGGGCACCCCGCTTTTTGCCCAACCGAGCCTACAAGCACTGCTTGCCAGCCCAGATCAAGTTGTTGCTGTGGTCTGCCGGGCGGATGCCCATCAGGGGCGCGGGCGAAAATGCTGTGCTCCGCCAGTGAAAACGTTAGCTGAACAGCATGGCATTCCGGTGCTGCAACCTGACACTATTCGCAGTGATGATTTCTTTGACACTATTCGTGCATTCCAGCCTGATTTGATTGTGGTTATAGCCTACGGCAGAATCCTGCCCAGCCGTCTTCTCCGCCTGCCACGCTTTGGCACAATCAACGTGCATGGCTCGCTGTTGCCCAAATATCGAGGCGCAGCACCCATCCAGCGCGCTCTGATCAACGGTGAAGCAGAGACGGGCGTGACGATTATGCAGATGGATGAGGGCATTGACACAGGCGATATTCTCTTGCCTGCCCGCTTGCCGATCAGCAAGGATGACACCAGCGGCAGTCTTGCTGACAAATTGGCCCAGCTCGGCAGCGAGGCTTTGCTAGAAGCTATTGCTCAACTCAAGGAAGGCCAGCTCCAAGCAGTCAAGCAGGAGGACGCGCAGGCTACCTATGCCCTGCTGCTTGAGAAAGAAGAAGGGCATCTTGATTGGACAAAACCTGCGGCGGAACTGCACTGCCTCATCCGTGGCCTTGACCCGTGGCCTTCTGCCTATGGCTTTATTGATAACCGTCGTTTCCGCTTCTTCCAGCCAAAGGTGGTGCGAGGTGAGGTGAAAGAAGAGCCGGGCACCCTATGCCGGGCTGACCGCTTCGGTGTGCTCGTAGCCACGGGCAAGGACTATCTGCTCATTCGGGAAATCCAGCCAGAGGGCAAGAAGCGGATGTGCGTCCAAGCCTGCATCTGCGGCATGAAGCTGCCTGTAGGCGAGCAGTTTTCCTGAACCATGAGTACGATCTGTTACTTAGATTGCTTTTCTGGGGTTAGCGGCAATATGCTGCTTGGCGCGTTGCTTGCTGCCGGACTCCCTGAAAGTGTGCTCCGAGCTGAGTTAGATAAGCTCAAACTCAGCGGCTGGCAGCTTGAAGTAAAGCAGATGGTTAAAAGCGGGCTTCGGGCAACAATGGTTAAGGTACGAACCGAGAAGATAGAGCCTCCCCGTCATCTACGTGATATTCAGGAACTGCTGGAACAGGCTGGTCTTGCTGAAGCTGTTCTCTGCCGGGCGTTGGCTGTGTTCCAGCGGCTGGCTGAGGCCGAGGCCAGCGTGCATGGGGTAAGCACTGAGGAAGTGCATTTCCACGAGGTTGGGGCTGTTGATGCCCTGATTGACATTGTCGGAACGGTTATTGGCTTTGTCCATCTTGGCATCAGCGAGATCATCTGCTCGCCCTTACCCCTGCCGCGTGGCTGGGTACGCTCTCAGCATGGTGAATTACCTCTCCCTGCCCCTGCGGTCTGTGAGCTGCTCAAAGGGGTGCCGGTCTATGGTGAGAATCTAGCTCAAGAATTAGTCACCCCAACTGGCGCAGCCTTGGCGGTGGAGTTGAGCCGCAGCTTTGGGCCGCTGCCCGCAATGCGCATTGAACAGACTGGCTATGGCACAGGCACCAGAGAGCGCAGAGACAGGCGGCCTAACTTGCTCCGCTTGCTGATCGGGCGCAAGCAAATGATTGAGGAAGCGCAGCAGGTTGAGGTGATCGAGACGCAGCTTGATGACTGGAACCCAGAGGCTTGGCCCTATCTTGCGGCAAAGTTACTGGCAGCAGGCGCGCTGGATGTCAGTTTAACTCCCATTCAGATGAAGAAGGGGCGGCCTGGTTTTCTGCTCCGGCTGCTTGCTGACCCAGCTCATGCCTTCATCTTGAAGGACTTGCTCTTGCGTGAGACCAGCGCAATAGGTCTTTGTTTTCACAGAGAGCAGCGGCTCACCTTGCCAAGAAGCACGGTTGAGCTGGTCACGCCGTGGGGAGCAGTGCGCGGCAAGAAGGTCGTGCTGCCCGACGGCAGCAGTCGGATCAAGCCAGAATATGAGGATTGCGCCAAGCTGGCCAGAGAGCATAACCTTCCTCTGGAGCAGGTACGGAGCGCGGCAAAGGAGAGCGAAAATGGATAAACTGTTTATGTTCATTGCCACCAGTGCATACAGCGGCTATCTGCCTAAAGCACCAGGCACTTGGGGTTCAGTAGCTGGAGTGCTGCTCTGGTTGGGCATGAACCAGCTTGAGCCTACTGCCTATCTGCTTGGGCTGGCCGTCCTGTTTGTCATCGGCACGGTGGCCTCTGGCGCAGCAGAGAAGATTCTCGACCAAGCGGATCCCGGCATTGTGGTGATTGACGAGGTTGTTGGTCAGCTTATTGCCCTGTTTCTTGCGCCAACCCATCCCTTGGTTGCGCTGGCTGGCTTTGCCTTGTTCCGCTTTTTCGATATCCTCAAGCCCTTCCCCGTAGGCTGGCTCGACCGCCACATTCATGGTGGCTTAGGCATCATGCTCGATGATGTGGCAGCCGGACTCATGGCCTTTGCTGTGCTGCAAGCAGGCATCTGGTTGTCTGGTCTTGTCTAGCCTTCAAGCTGGAGCGCAGCCTGGAGCTTCTCATCCCAGTCCTGTGCCTGCTCCTCTCTGCCGTTCTCCCGGCAGTAATCGCGCAGCAGCTCGCAGCATCTTGTCGTGAAGCCAGCATCAAGCCGCATGGCCTGCTCTAGCAGATCATAGCCGTCTTCAGCAGTATATTTGCCTTCATCATCATTGCTATTCAGGAGCCAAGCTCCCAGCCCGAAAGAGGCGAGCGGACTCTCCTTGTCCCGGAAATACAGGGCAAGGAGCTGCTTCAAGGTTTCATCTCGGTTGCGCCCGACACTCCAGGTCAGCCGGGCGCGCTCATACGCCTCCTCCACGGTCAGTTCTGCGCCGCTCGCCACGCGGGCGTTCAACTCGGCAAACTGACGGCGGTTCTTCTGCACGCTCTCATATCGCTCCACCCACCAAGCGCGAATGCCATCTTGCCATGCTCTGTCCATCTGCTCGGTGACAACTTGGAGCGCGTTGCCGAGCAGCCCTTCCGCAGTCTGCCCCGGTTTGGCCAAGACGATGCGAGGCGCGGTCTGCAAGGCATTGAGCCGGTCGTGCAGACAAGGATGGGTCTCAATCAGCTCGGTCTTTTTCGTCAGATCCACAACTACCCACTGCTCAACCCAAGCAGTATGCACCTGGGCGGCAAATGTCTCCCCCATCATCCGATACGGTGAGACCGGCTCCGGCTCCTCGTCAGCCAGCCGCCGCATCTGCGGCCAATAGTGTTCCTGCAAATACCTGTCAATGACGTTGCTGACGGAAAGCGTCTCAACAGCGGCCTCATGTGACACCAGACGGACAGAGAGCGCATCCGCCTCATATTCACTCATGCGAACCAGCGGAAAGGCGCAGGCACCCACGTAGTCTATAAACCATTCCAGGAAGTGCTTGAAGAGATAGCCGTGCGGATCATCACCAAGGGTCTGCGCCAGTCCTGTCCAGCGGAGCATCTGTCGATGGCCCTGGCGAGCCAGCTTGCAGCGACTCCCCTTGGATTTGGAGAGATGCCCCAGCTCATGCGCCAACAAAGCCTTGAACTGCTCCATAGTCAGGCACTTGAGCAGGGGCAGGCCAAGCAGGAGAGTATTCTGATGCCGACCAAAGACACCGAGGCGCGGCAGCTGCTCCAGACTTGCATGGAACACATCCGTCATCAGCACCCGGTAGACAGGCAGCGCATCGGCCTGAGAGCAGAGCGTATCCAGTAGGGCAAACAAGTCCGGGGCCTGCTCCCTGGTGAGCGGAATGCCAGCCGTCGGTTTCTGCCCGCCTTGCATCAGCATCAGCTTGCGCATCAGCCAAATTGCCCAGATCAAGACAGGGATGGAGAGCACTGTCAGCCAGCCTGCGGCTCCGGTGCGCAGTGCCTGGACAAGGAAAAAGACTGCCCCTAGCTGGAGCGCAAGCAGCAGCCCGGTAATCGCAACAAGATAGAGATCGCCCAGCAGAAGCAGGCATCGCATCTTGCGCAGATACCGATCAGGCTCTGTCCTTGCCAGCTCATCGGCTGCGCTGATTATGGCGTTGAACTGCTCGTCGGTCATCATCTGCGCTGTTTCTTAGGCCGTGGTTATCTGCAAGATATCCACCAGCCTGCCGCCGTAATCGGTGCGGATCATCTCCCAGAGGCCGGTGTAGTCGTTCACGGTCAGGTTGAGCGAGGTCAGGGGGGAACCGGCAAAACCGGAGAGGACGAAATCGCCGTTGTGCGTCACGGCCAGCGCAGCCCCTGCCGCCCCGCCTTCGTTCATATCCAAGAGGCGGAAGACCAGCTCCTCCTGCTGGAGATCCTGCATCACCTCCACCCGCACCGTGCTGTTTGCGGACAGGCTGCCACCAGTGACCGTGACGTTTGGCGCAGCCGCGCTGCCGGTCAGGATGCCGTGCTCTGGCGGGTTGGGATGACTGAAGTTGGTCAAGGTCAGGGGGGTGCGCAGCGGCCGGGCAAAGGCACCGGTGCGCGGGCTGCCGTGCTCGGTGTAGTGGGTGGTGATCGAGACCCGGTACTCGTTGTTCCACGGGTCATCCTGGGGCGGCACATCCGGCATGACCAACACTTCGGTGTTGCTGACCGGCCCGAAGCGGCTCTGGATCGTGCTGCCGCTACGGGTGCCGGTAATCAGGCACTGCTCGCCCTGCTTGTGCGGATCAAAGAGCAGGTCTGTGCCGGTCAGACGAAGCAGGCCCTGCGGGTTGAGGACATTGTCCAGATTCCAGACCGTGTCCTCGGCCCCAGCTAGAACCGGAGCCTTTTCCGTGGGTGGCAGCCGCTCGAACTCCACCTGTTGCCGCACCCGCTCGACAAAGTCTCTGGCCGGAAAGGCCATGACCTTGACAAAGCTCTTGTCCGTAGGCAGGGGCTGATCCACTGAATCCAAGCGCACGGCAAGGGAGAGATGATAGGTTAAGGTGTTCTCAAAAGAGACCTGATTGCCCTGGAGCAACTGGTTGAGCAGCTCCTCGTCCCACGCCCGGAGGATGCTTTCCACTAAGTCCGCGCTCCAAAGGGGATTTTTCTCCGAGATAATCCGGGCCATGCCCGCATAATCAATGGTTTCCTTGGGCATGACCCGCGCGCCGTAGGAGCGAGGTTTGGTCAGAGCGTTCACATAGGGCCGCCATTGCACTTTCGACATAGCTAATCCTCCAAACAGGGTAAGAGTTCCGCGTGATTGCGAAAAAGGTGAGGATCGAAGCGTAAAACTGCGGCGGGAATTTGTCAAGAGGGAAATGGAGGAATTGCGGCAGGAGCGTGGGCAGAAATCTCGATACCACTATCGAGCCTTCCCCGATACTACTATCGGGCTGGCCCGAAAGCACTATCGGGCTAACCCGGAAGCGGTATCGGGGAGAGGCCGCATCGGGTGCTTGGCACGTAGGGATAATTCATACAGAGCAAAAAGAAAATAGTTGCAAAATTGCTGGTTATCAGCTTAAAGTAAAAATGCTTTTCTGTAACTTTGTTGTCCGCACTCTCAGTGGCGTTATCAGTTATATTACTGTGGCTAGGATATACAAACGGGACAGCATGGGCAGAGTGCTCTGAGCGCAACCATAACCTCAACCTCAGGTGAATCATTGTGAATCAACGCACACATGCTTGGATTGCTGTCCGAGCCGTTGCCCTCCTTGAGGACGAGGGAAGCTGCCCGGAGCTGGTCAATCTCCTCAAGCCGCTGGTCAAATCCTCTGCTATTGGTGCTTGGATCCCGGACAAGCGCGATGCCAAGATCGGCGGCGCGGACACAGACAACCATATTCTGAAGATGGCACCTTACAATGGGCCGCAGCAGCAGCGTTTCATCCTGCCCAAGCAGGAGCTGCTCAACAAACTTGGCCCAGCCCGGGCCATGCACACCCTGTTTAAGGAAGACACTCTACTGGACGAGACATGGTGGGGCAATGCCTATAAAGCAGATCCCCAGCCAGGGCAACATATTGCCGACCGAGCTAGTGCGCTGACCACCGCCATCACTGATCTGCTGATTATGGGAGACGCTGATCTGGCAGAACTGGTGCCGGGCAGATACCAGTTTGCCGAGCAACTTGCGGACAACTGCCGAACCCATTCCGAGCAGGCGGCGCTGTACTTCTACATGCAGAGCCATTTTGTTGCGGATGCCTGTATGCCCTGCCATTGCGATGCCCGGAAGCTCTCTTCCTACGCCAATGGACTGCATAAGGAATTGGAGGCCCATTGGTCACAGAAGGTTGGCACCTACTTTGATGATGAGAAACTTCAGACAACGGATGACACCCCTGCTGCTATCCTGAACAAGGCACGGGAAAGGGATGCTGCTTTTGCCATTCATTTCACCAACGAGATTCCTGAACTGATTGAGCGGGATGTCTGGCTTGAGATGATCTATGTCTGCCGAGGCTCTTTTGCCATTGCCAGCATTATCGCGCCTCCTGATCAGTATGAATATGGCGGGGGAGCATACGCACCCTTTGAGAAGGTGCTGGAAGCCAAGCCCGATCTGCTGGCTAAGGTTGATCAAGTTGCCCTGCATGATGCTGTGCTCAATGTGGCTGTAACGTGGAAGTATTTATGGACTCGGCTGTATCCCAAAAAGCAGGACTAACTATCAAGGAGGAATGGCAACATGGCACTGAAAGAATACGGAGTGTGGACGGCAACGGCGGTGCGGGCGATACCGGAGACTGCTGCGGATGATCCGCACTCTCCGCATATTCATCTGTTCTACGATGACGGCACTGGTGGGGGGGAGTATGATGGTGCGCGTCGGGCCTCGATCAATGTGAAGTCACAATCAGCTATCTCAGAGCTTGTGGTCTGGATTGATCTGAACTTCAAACACCCGATCACAGAGAAGCTGGCCGAACTCCAACCGGGTTTCCGCAAACTGGAGAACAAGCCGAACGGTCTTGCACTCGACTACATCCGAGGCAACCTGATTGATCTGAAAAAGGGGCGCATTCTCCCGCACGATATTCCCGGAACGGAAAATGATGTGCTTGATCTTGTCATGCCGCTCCTGGATGCAGCCGTTGATCGGAGGGCGACGATTCACCTTTTCGGCGAGCCTTATCTGCCCAGTCGCCAAGGCATCCATGATGTGCACATGAATCAGGGCAGCGCAGGCAGATTTGCCAGGTTCAATGGTGTCTGGCAGGACGGTGGCATGTTCATTCAAAACAACGATGGCACTTACACCGCCATCCTGATTGCCTTTGCCAGCCAGGCCGCACACACGGACGAGCTGACAGGAAACGCTCTGCCGGGAAGCCCCAACCTGAAGCAGCTTATCCTTGATCAACAACCACCGTTAACCGGCGGTGAGGAGCAGCCAGTAATAACTCCTCCTATTCCAATGGAGATGAATGTCGCCCTTGTTGGAGCATTGGTCAATCCCATTGGGCCGGAAGGCACTCCTGCGCATACAGGCAGCCCGGAAACTGTCTGGCTGATGAATCGCTCCCCGAAGCCGGTCAACCTCAAAGGCTGGTCCATCCTCAACAAGACGGAGCAGGTGCGGCTCATTGCTGAGGAAGTCATCCTGCCTACTGGAGGCATCCATGCGGTTGAAATGGGCAATGTCCCGCTCTCGAACAAAGGCGGGCTGCTGACACTGCTGGACGATAAGGGGATAAAGATAGACGGTGTGAGCTATACCAAGCAGCAGGCTCAGAAAGAAGGGTATGTGGTTATCTTCAGGTGAGCATCACCTAATGCAGCAAGCACTGTAGAGGCTGCTGACTCCGGCCCTTGCGGACGGAGTCAGCGCGGCTGGCGGGCATGGCAGCCTGCTTTCCTGCGTCAATCGTCTCACCTTCTCCATATTCCAAGCAGCCGCGTCAAGGCCCGCCAGAAGCCGTAGCGGAGAATCAGCTTGAGTATCTCGCTGCCGTCCTTCTTGCTCACTTGCGGCAGCAGCCCAGACTTCACAATCTCTTTGTGAATGCCAAAGACCAGCATCAGCCCAAAGCCCGCCAGCACCAGCGGGTGGGTGAGATACGGGGCAACCTGCCCAAAGCCTGTGATGTCCATCCCTTGCTCCTCCCTCCCGTGTTGCGCCCTCAAAGCAGTGCCAATCTCCCAATACCAAAGCTGCTTAGTGTACCAGAACCGCTTTGCCCTTGACAAGCTAGACGACCACTTTATAGTGGAGCAAACAGCTTCTTTATCATCATCCTGCAACAAAGAACACACCATGAGCAGAATACGGCTGGCATTGATTGCCGGAGGCACTTCCGGGGAACGTGAGGTTTCGTTAAGAGGAGCCGCAGGCGTGGAACAAGCCTTGAACAAGGATACATACGAGGTGCTGCGCTACGACTCAGCCACTGACCTTGCCCGGCTTGCTGCGGATGCGGACAAGCTGGATGCGGCCTTTATCCTCCTGCACGGCTTGCACGGCGAGGACGGCACAGTGCAAGGAATGCTGGAACTCCTTGGCATTCCCTATCAGGGTGCTGGGGTGCTGGGCAGCGCACTGGCTATGGACAAGCATTTGGCTAAGACCATGTACAGGTTGCATGGTCTGCCGGTAGCTGCATGGGAAATGGCAACAAAGGCCCACATTGCCGAGCCAGCCCCTTTGCTGAACAAGTTGACCCTCCCGCTGGTGGTTAAACCAGTACGGCAAGGCTCTTCATTGGGCATGTCGATAGTCCGGCAGGCAGAGCAGCTCTCCACTGCTCTTGCCAAAGCCTTTGTTCACGACAGCCAAGTGATGGTGGAGGAGTTTATCAAGGGGCGAGAGATCACTGTCGGGGTGCTTGGCAATGCGGAACTGATTGCCTTACCCTTGGTAGAGGTCATCCCAGACAGCCGCTATGATTTCTTTGATTACGAGGCCAAGTACACGCCCGGCGCAACCAGAGAAGTTTGCCCAGCAGAGGTAGATGATACGATTCGGGACACGGCGCAGGACTATGGCATCCGCGCACATAAGGCGTTGCAACTTCGGGGATGCAGCCGTACTGATATGATCGTTCGGGAGGATGGAGAGATCTTTCTGCTGGAGACCAACACCATTCCTGGCATGACTCCAACAAGCCTTTTACCGCAAGCGGCTGCTCAAGCAGGGTTAGATTTCCCTACCTTGCTAGACCGACTCATTGAACTGGCTATGGAAACACAGGAAGTGGAAAATACAAGAGGATGATCTTGGAGAAAAACTTGGTGGGCGAGGAGGGAGTCGAACCCACGACCTTTGGCTTCGGAGGCCAACACTCTATCCAACTGAGCTACCCGCCCTTACCTAAGCTGACGCTCTAGCTGCTTGCGTCGCGCTTACTATCTGCGTCGCCAATATAGTATTATTTGGCTCGTTCTGTAAATATAAAAAGACTGCCTTAGAGAGGAATTCTTTCTTCTCATCCGGTCTGTTTAGCCTGTGTGGTAACGTATGTTACAAAAAAGATTGATAGAACTTGTTATAGTCCTTTTGTTTCTTGTCCTGACCAGCGTCCTAATCTGTCTCTTTGATGCAGACCGCTTAGTTATTTCGTTAGTGCCTCGTAATCTCGAAATAGCCGCTGTCTTGCCAGCTTCTAGCTGGGCGTGGCCGGGTGGCAATGTTTTTCCTTGGAACATGCTGTACAAATTGGCAGCAGTACCAGCAGCCCTTATTGCTCTTGTTGCTCTAACAATGTTGCTGGTCAGCTTTTGGGTAGAGAAATATGCTTCGTGGCGCAAGGGGGCAGTCTTTATCCTTCTTCTCATTGGCCTTGGCCCAGGGCTGCTCGTCAACGTTGCCCTCAAAGGAGAGTTTGGTCGAGCACGGCCGAGAGAAATTGTCGAATTTGGCGGAGAGCAGCACTTTACCCAATTCTGGCAGCCTGGTACTGCTGGAACAAACAGTTCCTTTCCTTCAGGCCATGCCGCGATTGCCTTTGCCAGTATCGCGCCTTGGTTTGTTCTTCGTGAAAAACGGCGGACTACTGCCCTTGTATTCCTTTGCTCTGGCCTGCTGTTTGGTGTCCTTGTTGGTATTGCGCGAATTCTTCAAGGAGCACATTTTGTCAGTGATATTCTTTGGGCTGGTGGCCTCGTGTACCTTGTTGGCAGCGTACTTGCCCTCTTGATAGACGTTGATAAACAAGCAGGGTAACAGGAAGATGCTATCTGTTCAGGGAGTATAGATTTCCTGCGTTTGCAAGACCACGCAGCCCATTGCTGCAACACTCACCTGAGAACCTACAGCAAGTTCCTTTGCCTTGGTAAGGTCAACAAAATCGGCAGGGGCAGCCAAGCCCGTATCAATAATCTTTTTCCATACGCACCGTTTGCCAACCGTAGCTGTCTCTGGCACTGTGAAGAGCGCGGCCTGATCTGGCTGCCCATTCAGCATGATGAAAAAGTTACTGTCGCCATCATCGCCGGGATGAATATCCTTGAGCAGAAAGGCCAGCACGCAGCTCTGCTCTGACCAGTCAGGCTGATTTGGCTGAAGACCGTGCCAGATTATCTCTTGTGAGGAAGGCGGTCTATCTGGGCGACTCACCTCAAAGAACTCTGCTCGCCGGAAAATGCTGTAACTCCGGCGCAGACAGATGAGCTTACGGAAGAAGCGGAGCTGGCCTCTGTTCTTTGCGGCAAGCTGCCAGTTAATCCAGCTTATTTCATTGTCTTGACACCACGCATTGTTATTACCCTGCTGCGTCCTGCCAAACTCATCTCCAGCAACCAGCATTGGCACTCCTTGTGAGAGCAAGAGGATAACCGCCATCGTCCTAATCCTGCGGCTACGGAGCTGAAGGACTTTCTTATCTTCAGTTGGCCCCTCTATCCCGGAATTCCAGCTCAAGTTGTGGTTATCGCCGTCCCTGTTACCCTCGCCATTAGCAAAGTTGTGCTTTTCATTGTAGCTGACCAAGTCAGCTAGGGTAAAACCATCATGGCTGGTAATAAAGTTGATAGAGTTGCAAGGACGGCGGCCATTGTGCTGATACAGGTCTGAGCTGCCAGCAATCCGGGTGGCAAGTGTGCCAGTCAGTCCAGCCGCGCCATTCATGAACATGCGCACGTCATCGCGGAAACGACCATTCCACTCGGCCCAACGGTAGTGGTCAGAGAAATGCCCTACCTGATACAGCCCGGCTGCATCCCATGCTTCAGCAATGATCTTGGTGTTGGCCAAGATGGGGTCTTCAGCAATCATCTCGACCATAGGCGGGTTGCTGAGGACATGGCCCTGCTGGTCACGTCCTAGAATCGAGGCCAGATCAAAGCGGAAGCCATCTACGTGCATATCCATAACCCACCAGTGCAACGCATCTATGATCAGGCTACGGACAATCGGATGATTGCAGTTGCAGGTATTGCCACAGCCGGAAAAGTTGAGATAGGCTTTAGTCCACGGATCAAGCAGATAATAAATCGGATTATCAATGCCTCGGAAGGAACCGGTCTTGCCATCCCAACCACCTTCTGCTGTGTGGTTAAAAACAATATCTAAGATAACCTCAATTCCTGCCTTATGCAGGGCCTTGACCATGTCGCGGAACTCGTTCAGCGGATGCGGACTATTGTCTGCATAGGCTGGTTTAGGGGCAAAGAATGAAAGCGGACTATAGCCCCAATAGTTGCGCAGCCGAGTGCCAGCTACTGGGCTGACAAAAGGACAGTCTGTCTCATCAAATTCCGTGACTGGCATCAGTTCAATCGCAGTAATGCCTAACCGTTTCAGATAGCCTATTTTCTGGGTGATACCTTGGAAGGTGCCACGAGAGCGGCACTTTGATGAGGGATGAAAGGTGAAGCCGCGCACATGCAGCTCATAGATGATCGAATCTTGGAGTGGAATGTTGAGGGGCCGATCACCCTCCCAGTCATAGGACTTGTCCGGGATGAGGGCAAAAGTTTGTTGTCCAGCCCCAAGGTGCGGCTGGCCCCAAGGTGGCGAGCGCAGTTCCTTGGCATGAGGGTCAATCAGAATCAGATCGCTGTTATAGGCCAGACCAGAAGTCTTTGGCTCCCAAGGCCCGGAAAGTCGCCAGCCATAACGAACATAGGCAGGCACGTCACTTACTAAGATATGCCAAATATCTCCGGTCTTGTTCATCTTGGAATCAAGTTTGATGGTAATGCGTTCAGCTCTTTTCTGTTCATCCTTGATACCCAAAACCAAACAAACGCTCTCGGCATGGCGAGAAAAGATAGCAAAGTTGATACCATCAGGCGTGATGGTTGCTCCAAGTGGTAAAGGGCTGCCTTGCGAAGTGGGAAATGCTGAGTTCATGGTGATGGAATGCTCAAGCTACAACGCCGGATACAGGTCGTTGTTTTCTTCAATACGCAACATGCGTATATCTGTTACGCATTGCTTAAACCAAGGAAACTGATTGCTCAGGGCATTGACAGCCATGACACACTTTACCGCGTCTATCTTGTCCACATCACCGAAATGTACGCTGCCTTGCTGTCTGCTGAATCCCTTTGTCTCAAGGAATTTTTTAATATCACCGTAAGCATTGTTGTATGAGTTTCCGGTGTAGTGAGTTTCAAGATCGGAAACTCGCAAATCAAAGGCTATTGCATACATTACAGGTCTCTCTGGAATATTTATTATTAGGAATATTAAAACTGTTATATTGTAGAATGCCCTTCATTGGCTGTCAAGCAACGCAGCCGGAACTCACAGGGATTTGTGAATGCCCCTCCTACGTGCCTGTCTTTCTCTTCCGGCCCGGCTTCTTCGCTTTCTCGGTAGTTGGCAGCAGGCCAATGTATTTCTGGTGGAGATCGAACAGAAAGGCCACCCGCTCGGCCTCAGATTTGAAATCACGCTTGCCGTAAGCTGTGTCAACCGCCTTGTCCAAGGTTTGGTGCGCCTTGAGCAGCATTCCCTTCCAGAGGAAGAACTCGTTCCAGAAGGTCTTGGCTTCGGCCCAGTCGCGGGAAAAGGCGACCGCACGGGCCTTGATTTCGTTCCAGCTTAACGGGGGCATGATTCTTGTGTTGTCTGCGCATCTTCTTCTGGCAAATACGCTCCCAGCCACGGCCAAAGCTGATTTTCCTGCACTTTCCAGCCGACCAAGTGTTTTTTCAGCTCAAACGGTGACTTCTCTTCGTTCTCCTTGATAGCCTTCACGATAGATTCACGGCAGGCTCGGTAATGCTCAAACCGTTCATAAGGCACCTCCAGCGAGTAAATCATCTCTTCACCCCAAAGCCAGAACCGCCGGTCAACGCAGCGTAGAAAGAGACGGAATGCCGCCCATGCCTGAAGCGTTTCTTCGTGGTTGACAAAACGTTCAAACCAGTGATGCGCCCATTGGTTGCGTTCATGGATTATCTTTGCTTTTCTGGCGCAATCGTGCAGCCAAGACGATTGTTTCTCCGCTATCCAAGCGTTCAACCGCTTACCGGCGGAAGGATCATCCAGAAAACCGAATAGGAAGAGTCCCTTGGCCGTATCCAAAGAAAAATCAGATTGCAAATATGCGGTGATGGTTTCTTCCAGCCATTCGTGCCTGTCGTGTTTTTGCGCAAGAAAGGCTATTTCAAACAGGTCATTATCGCAGAGAGCATTATCCAGCAGAGATTTTCTGAGATTGCATACGGACTCTGAATTTCCTGCCCGAAAAAGGCCAAATAACAGGTTTGGTATTTCGGTTGTATAATCAATCAACCGGAGCCTATTTTCACGATGTAGCCGCCAAAAAAGCCGTTCTCCTTGTTTCGGTTGGTGCTCTATCAGAATTTCGCATAAGGCTTCGTAAAATCCCCGGCAACGCACAATCATGTCGTTTTTCCGTTCTAAACCGGCTGCAACCCATTGATTGACATACTCAGGGCAGGAAACAACAACTTCAGCAAGTGCATCTGTACGGAATTTCTCTATAAAAAGATTGTTTCCTGTTTTCCTTAGAGAAACGGCGAGATTATTCACCTTGTCTTTTATTTGCTGATTTCTACGGGTTTGCAACTCAAAGTTCATCGCATCCTGAAGGCTGGTTTCTTTCTCATTATTTTTCCCAGAACTTCGGTAAGAACTACCACCCCAAATAGATGTCGGTGAGACAATTTTGAACCCAATGTTTTCATTTGTATGCAGATCGTAATCGCATTCATGCTCCGGTTCAGGAAGATTGATTCTGACCACAACTTTTTCAGCCTCTATTGGGACTTCAAACGGTTGCATCGCAATGCTATGCCAAAGTTGATGGAGAGCCTTTCCGTATGCAGCGACTTCATCAGCCTTGTTTCCTCGATTGCTGACAGCGTATCCCAGCATCTCAAGAGAAACACGCTCCAATATTTCGGAAAAAGGCAATTCTATCCCATGCTCAGCCAATAATCTGCTGCCCCAATACCGCTCAAAATCGCTGCCAGCCTTAGCTGAACCCCAATTGCTCTTCAAGATTGACTGAATTCCTTGCTTATTTTTGGTACAAGTAAAAAGTTCCAGTGCATGGTGGATACGGGCAAATCTGTTATCAATTTCCGAAAATTCAGGAAGCAACTCCATTATCTGCTGGTCAATCTCAAGGAGAGAAGGAAGGAGATTGATAAGAAATTTAAGCCGTTCTGATGGCATTTGTATGTTCGCAAGTTTTTCAGTTACACAAGCTAATTTTGAAGAATCATCAATGTTTTTGACAAAAGGAAACCTTCCACTGCACCATGTGTAATCATCTGAACAGCGTCCTTCTATAAAATCAATCTGTTGATCAAAGTTCCTTCCTCGCAACACACAAGCAAAGAGAATTGATTCCGTAAAAAACGCATTACGATTTTGGGACGATTCTAAAAGGCTGCTGCGCCATGCCTGTTCCACTGATGAACGTGCCTTTTCACTCAGAATCATAATATGCTCATAAATGAACATAGACAGCAACCAGCGCGAAGATTGCTCTCTTTCCGTGAGTTGACAGGCAAGCTCATTGATGATTTCAGCAAATCGTTCCGGGCAATAGGCGCATAACGCAGGCTCAATATTGCGAAATTCTATATCTTCTCCAGTTTGCCCGTTCTCATTTGATTTAAAATATTTCAAGTCAATCTCTTTTCCTGTCCGCATAAACAGCAGCTTGAATTTTTTCGGTACTGTACATGATGGATCTACAGCAACATCCCTTAGTTTAGAAACAATGGCATCGATATTAGCAGGAGGGCTTTCGATAAAGCCTAAACATTCCAAATAATATTCACGAGTCCAGTTGTATAATAAATTTGTACAAGGATACTCTTTGTAAAGCTGGTACATCAAATTTTCCTCTTTGTATTCAGAAGGGATTTTTTTGTCCATCTGCCAAGATGTTTCCGTTCCTAAGGCTCGCAAGAGAAAGACAGCAGTTCTCTGCGCAACACATTGAGAATTTTTTAAAAGCTCTTCTATTTCTATCAAGATGTTCTTTTCAATATCATCCTTAGCTGTACGCAATACCCAAGAAAGCTGCTCGTAAAAATCAGGGTAGCCCATAACCATCCCAGCGACAACACCCGTTATCATAGCCCGAATATATGGAGCGCGGGGCTGCTGCGAAATAATAGCGAGAGCAAAACGGGATAGCCTCAGAAGCCCTTCGTCTTCTGTCCGGGTCAGGCGAAAACCGAACAGCTCGCACGGATCTGCTGAAAAATCATGCCCCAGTGCCCGCCGTACATCCCGCCTGCCTTTTTCGAGTTTGCTTTGATCGTCACGGGCATGTCTGCCTTTATGCCCGTCAGGATGGACAAATCCCATCCAGCGTTCAAACGTAGGTATCAGGATTTGCTGGACAGTTCCCTGTCCGCCGAATTTCAAAAAACCTGCCATGAAGGCATTTTGCAAACCCATGTTATTTGCATTTTCCGACCATTCCTGCTCCATCATCCGCAGATAGATTTCAGGTCGAACCGGGAGATAGGATGTAATGCGCCACCAATCATCTTCTTTTATATTCCTCCCGGAAACCCACGCATTGAACAACGCCAGATGAATTCCTTCCGGCCATTCCTTTTCACCAAGCGCATGATAAAGAGCCATAGCGCAGATAGAAACTTTGAGGTCCATATCTGGCTGCGGCTCTTGGAAACGCGCTATTACTTCAGCAAGATTTTTTCTCGCTTCCAGCGCATCTGCCACTTCATAAGCAAGCAGCAGTCCCAATCCAAGAATCATGTAATCACGGTTGATTGTCCAACCGCTACCATGTTTTTGAAGAACACGGCCCGTACTTAACTCGGTCAGCAGAGAGCTGCTGTCACCATATCCAGACAACTCAGTCTGCAATTCTCCTCGTAAAATTCTTTTGCTTTGCTGTATCCGATTGCTCAGATTGCAGATCAATTCCTGAAACGCTTGGTGGCTCAAGGAATTACCCAGCTTGCGCTCTTGCTTATCCCGCCAGTCTTCGTAAATCAGACGCTCTCTGGTGATTTCGCCTTCGCTGTCCATGCGCTCCCGCAGGCGTACAGTCAGATCAAAATAGCGGGGAATACGAAGCAGATCGATGATGTTTTGATCAAAATGATCACGAGTCAGTTTTTTGGCAGCAAGTGCCGACTTTAATTCCGCATCGTTGTATGGGTCTAATGTGAAAACAGAAGGTTTAACAGATAACAGGTGTTCATCCCAGAATTTCTTGCGGCAGGTCATCAGCACTGCTGCATGATTGCACCACGGTTCGACAGTAAAATTTGCCAAAAGCTGCCGCCATTCCATATCAGGACGCTCATTCAAGCCGTCCATGACAAGGAGAAAAAGCGGTGTGTCGCCAGCCGGACGTTCCAGCCAACGCTGTAACCGTTTTTTCCAGTATCCTTCGTATGGTTCTTTCAACTGCTTCGCAAAAATTTCAGGCAAGAGAATATCCAGCTCGTTGCAGGCGGCCATGCCGGAGGGAAGAAATATGATCGGAAAACCATCTGACAGCTTGTCATAGAGCCAATCTGCGACAGCCCATGTTTTGCCGTCTCCTTCTTCGCCAAGAACAACGAAAAAATTGCGCTGCTCATGCCAATTGGCAAACCAGTTGTCCAGAGCTTCCTGCGCGGCTTTGCGGGGAATGAGCAACTCTCCATCAGCCCGCACTGCTATATTCTGAGAAAAGTCAGCTCTTGATTCGTCTTTATTCCGCAACCGTTTGCACAGCCAAGCATTTTGCGTATCCCGCCAGTGGTCATAACCAATATTCTGCGCGGACAGCTCCTGCTCGAGTTTTTCTACATTATCAGCAACCTTTTGATTTTCTTTCAGTGCTTGGAGATAGCTGGAAAAGTCATCCGCTTCTTGTTGGTCAGAGAAATATTTTTGCAAATGGCTGACGGTAATCTCCGGCGCATAAGCACATAATGCGGCGAGAAAGCTGTCTTCTTCTCCTTGGGCATCAATAGAAAAATAAGAGATTCCGTGCTCCTTGCTGAATTGCCGAAGCTGATTATGGTGCTGATCACCCAGCCGTTTGGTGGTGACAACCATCCAGAGATCAGGTTTCAAACTGTCCAAGGCCGCAGCGGCAAATTTGGCTAACAGCTCATCACTCTTGAGATTTGTTGCATCATCGTACCTCTTGCACTCCGCCATCAAAGAATTGCTTGCCATGTCCCGGCCTTCTTGACGGCCTGAAAGGGAAAGGTGAAAATTCTGCCCGGTCAGCCGCTCAAGCAGCTTGGCGATCAATCCTTCAAAGCCATCATATCCGGCTGGGGCCTGCTTCCAGATGATTTGCAGAAATTGTTCAAAATTCATAGCTGGTGAGCGAATAGATGATTCTTGACAGCAAGAAAGATTGACGGCAAGCCATCCTATCATGCAGCAGCGGGCTGGGCAATGTGTCTTTTTCGTTGCCGCCCAAGAGGACGCGCAGTATCATGAAGAATGCAACATTCTGGAAGAAATGCGGAATTCCTATTCACCGGCCCATGAGAAAACTATGCGCACAGCAGAACTCCTTGAAATCATCCGCAACGGCGGACTGCACACGGAAACCCTGCCTGTTGCCGGAACTTCGATAGACTCGCTGGACTTGGACCGCCTCAACTTTTATCTGGCCTCCATCATTGAAGACCCGGACCTGCCGAGCAGCCGGGAGCAGTGGATTGAACGGCTGCTCGGTCTCGGCCTGATGGCTGAAGACGGACTGGGCAACAAGGTCTGCTCCATCGCCGGGCTGGTCTGCTTCGGCATCCGGCCACGCCGCTATTTGCCCCAGGCTGGGCTGCGGCTCATGGTCTTTGACGGGAAGGACAAGGAATATCAGGCCCGGCTCGACACTGTGCTGGACGGCCCGCTCGCTGGCCGCTGGCGCATGATCGCCGGGCAGCGGGAGCTGGTTGACCGGGGCGTGATTGAGCAGTTCGCCGCCGCGATTCAGCCGTTCATCTCCTGCGAAGAGGCGGACGTGGACGAGACCATGCGGCGCGGCAAAGAATTCTTCTATCCGTGGCAGGCGGTGCGGGAAACCGTGATCAACGCCTTGGCGCACCGGGACTGGTCGCGCTCTGTGGATATTGAAGTCAGCGGCTATGCGGACCGGCTGGAGGTCATCAGTCCGGGCGCGCTGCAAAACTCCATGACGGTCGCCAAAATGATCGCCGGGCAGCGTTCGCCCCGCAATCCGCTGATCATGGAAATTCTCCGCGATTACGGCTATGTTGATGCGAGAGGAATGGGCGTGCGCACCAAGGTCATTCCCTTGATGCGGCAGCACAACGGCGCAGAGCCGATCTTTGAGGCCAGCGAGGACTACCTGAAAATTGTCCTGCCAAAGAGAAAGGTGTCATAAGTGCTGTTTGTTCAGCGACGAAAAGTCTGCTTTCATCTGACACAGCCTTCTTCCTCGCCCAACCCGGCTTCTTCGGTTCTTCGCAGCCTGAAACTACTCTCTATCGGAGATACCTTGGTATCTCCTAGGGAGTCACCAAGGTAACTCTATCGGAGTCACCAAGGTAACTCTTGGGGAGTCACCAAGGTGTCTCGGCGGGAGTCACCAAGGTAACTCCTTGAGAGTCACTATAGTGTCTCCGTTTGACACAGCGTTACCCTACCCATTAGCCTTCTTCTTCCGGCCCGGCTTCTTCCCTTTTGCCGCAAGAGGCAGCAGGCTGGCGGTGTATTTCTGATACAGATCAAAGAGAAAGGCCACCCGCTCGGCCTCGGACTTGAAATCGCGGCGACCATAGGCAGTATCCACAGCCTTGTCCAGAACGCGATGTGCCTTGAGCAGCACGGGCGGCATGGTCAGTGGGTCGTAGAGATCAGCGAGCGAGGAATCCGGGAACTGAGCGCGGGCATCCAGCACAGCTTGCGCGGCAGCTTTCACAGCCTGCTGCTGCTTGTCGTCAGGGGTTGGTGGCCAAGGGAAGTTGTTGTAAACGATGCTGGCGGAATAGCGGTAGCGGCTTTCAAGGCGACCGCAGGTAGTGCGCATCCAAGCGTTGTGCATGACCGATGAGAGAACGCCGAAGTGGTAAAGCGTTGCATCAGAGAGAATGAACACCAGATCGCTGCACAGGGTTTCAGGTGTTTCAAAGCCTATAGGAATGTAGTGTCTGCGCTCCGATGAAACTTTTGGGATGATCAGATAATCGCCTTCTGGCATGTTCTCCACATGAAAGCGTGTTGGCGTGTCGGCCAGCTTCTGCGTGGGCGCACTTTTGCTGGCCAGTCGGAATCTCTTTACTGCTTCCACCCGCTTCAGAACTTCAGGCATAGCCCGCAGCTCGGCAGGCGAGCAGTCGCCCAGCCATAAGCAGCAGCGGTGATAGCCATTAAGGAACTCATCCGCTCCCAGCCAGCGACGGAAGAGCGGTGCTGCCTGCGGTTCCTTGTCTATAAACGCAGCCTTCTCTTCCTCTGTGAACAAATAGCTGCCACCATCAATAGGTTTATTGCCAATGCCGATCAGTGGCACGGTACAAACCGGAGTGCTACGGTTGTGCAGCACCACATCCGGCGCATCAACCAGATACGGGTTGATGTTGTTCACCGCGATGCAATGCGGCTCGCCCTTGATGTCTTCATACTCGAACAACCACTTAGGCTGCACCTCCTCTGCCGCAAAGCCAACAATCACGCAATGCACCGCCGCTTTACCCCGCGCTTCGTTGCTCCACTGAAAGGTGCGGTGAGCGAAGAACAGCTTCATTCCATGCGCCAGCATCCAGCTCCACAACACTCCGACTTGCTCGCCCTGACAGATGGAGTTGGTAGAAACAAAGGCGCAGCGGATGGCAGTGCCTTGAATCATCCGGGCAGCCTTGACATGCCAAGCTGTGACGAAATCCAGCAGGCCGCTGTTGTTGATGCCTGCAAAGACCAGCGCAGAATCCGTTCGCTGGCCCTCGTTCATGAACTTCGCGCCCACAAACGGAGGATTGCCCATCAGATAGCTCAACCGCTGCTCTGCCGGAATCAGCTCGTTCCAGTCTATCCGCAAGGCATTGCCGCAGACGATGTTCGCGCTGGTCTTGAGCGGGATGCGGGCAAAGTAGAGGCCGAACTCTTCCGAAACCTGCTGGTTCATCTGGTGGTCAGTCAGCCAGAGAGCCACCTGCGCAATCTGGGCCGGGAACTCCTCAATCTCTATGCCGAAGAACTGATCCACGTTCAGGCGGATGAGGCCGCGCACATCCAAATGCTGCTGTACGCCAGAATGAAGGACACGGAGAATGTCCAGCTCCAGCAGGCGCAGCTCACGGTAGGCAATCACGAGAAAGTTGCCGCAGCCGCAGGCCGGGTCAAGGAAGGTCAGGCTGCGCAGCTTCTGGTGGAACTCCTCCAGCTTCCTGCGGTTGCTCCTCACCTTGGCAAAGTCCTCGCGCAGGCCATCAAGAAAGAGCGGCTTGATCAGCTTGAGAATGTTGCGCTCGCTGGTGTAGTGCGCACCCAGATTGCGGCGCGCCTGCTTGTCCATGATCGACTGGAAGAGCGAGCCGAAGATAGCTGGCGAGATGCGCGACCAGTCCAAGCCGCAGCAGTCGAGCAGGCTTTGCCGCATGGTGGTGTCAAAGGAGGCGGGCGGCAGGACTTCCTCAAACAACCTGCCATTGACAAAGGGAAAGGCGGCAAGCTGCTCGTCGAGATTCTTCAGGCGGCGGTCTTCCGGGCTGTTGAGGATGTGGAAGAATACTGAGAGCTGCGGGCCAAGATCGCTGCCGTCCTCGTGCGTGCGCTGCTCGATGAACTCCTGAAACTGCTGCGGCTGAAAGATGCCGGTGTCCTCCGCAAAGAGGCAGAAGAGCAGCCTGACAAGATAGACCTCCAAGGCATGGCCGGAGTAGCCGGTTTCCTTCATCAGGTCGTGCAAGCGGCCCATGCGCTCCGCCGCCTTGATGTTGACCGGGTCTTGCTCGCGCACCGCGTGGGTCTGATAGCCCGCAATGAAACCGAACAGGCGCAGGTTCTTGTGCAAGTCCTTCAGGGCAAACTCGTGGCGGCTGTCCTCTTCCAGGTCGTACAGACGGAAGCGGGCAAAGTCGGAAACAATGATGTAGCGGGGCAGCTCCCGCTCCTTCAGGCCGGGAAAGTAGTCCAAAGCCTGCTGATGGGCGCGGTCAAGGTCTTTGCCGCGTGACTTATGCTCAATCAGCAGCATTCCCTTCCAAAACAGGTCAATGTAGCCGTCCCTGCCATCCAGCTTCTTGACCCGCTGCTCAAAGCTGGCGACTCTTTTCCGCTCTATGCCGAAGATATGGAAGAACTCGTTCCAGAAGGTCTTGGCTTCCGCATCTTCAGAAGCCTCGTCAGCCCACTCACGGGAAAAGGAGAGGGCGCGGGACTTGATTTCGTTCCAGCTTAATGGGGGCATGTGAGAGGTGTTGATTCAGAAGCGGCAGCCAAACAGACCGCCGTCTTCCTTGGCATCGGTGAGAACAACCGGGAGGACATGCTTGCGAACATCGAAACCTTGTGCAGTTTCTTTGAACGCATCGTCTTCATTCATAGTGACAATGTATTGGAAGCCCAGCTCCTTTGCTGTCTCTGCTCCAGCTTTAAGGGCACTGACAACTTGCCTGCCGTCCACACCATCAAAGAGATGGCTGTCATGGACAAGGAAACCGGGGCCGATGCCGCGCTTGGCGCAGAGCCGCATGAGCATCATGTCAAAGCAAAATATCTGCATGTTCTTGATGCCCTTGCTGCGGGCACCCTGCATTGGAAAATGAAACTTAGGGCCGTTGGAGCTTTCCTCCACATTTATGCTACCTGCGGATTCATAAAGACGCTTGGAAGTCGCCTCAAAGGCAAGAATAGCTTCATCAAGACGGTCTTTCTGCTCGTCAAAATCCCGGCGGAGACGAAGAACAAGACTGATTCGCTCTATATCAAGTTCATTCTTTGTGCCTTCCAACTGCTCGGCAGCAGCAAAACGCTGCCGCAGAGCCTCAACCTCTGCCGTTTTGCGGGCAGTCTCCGTTTGGAGCATGGAGAACTGCTCCAGCGCACCATGACTTTTGAGGAGATTCATCACCACCGCCCGACGTTGATCAAGAGTCTGCTTTTCTTGTTCCCGCTTTGCAACACGTTGTCTGGCTGCTTCCAGTTCACCGCCAAGGTAATCGCGGCGGTTGCGGATAACGGATTCATGAAAAGCCCGCACCTCATCATAACGCCTGATGGCAAGTCCAGGCAGAGAAATGCCCGCCTCGGCATAGATGCTTTCCAGCGCATCAAGAGGCGGCGGAGCTTCAGAACACATGGCTGCTTCCAAATCGCGGATGGCGGCATCATCCGCAACATTAGCATTTGCCAGTTTACTGATCTGATAGGTAAGCTGATCAGCCTCGGCCTCCAGCTCGGCATACTGCGGCAGAACGTGGAACTTGGCTAACTGCGCCTGCATGTCTTTGAGTTTGGCCTCGGCAACGGTCACTTGGGTACGCAGCTCAGAGGCTTTACCGATAAGACTGCCGAAGGCACCGCTTCCTGCTGCTTTCTTCAGCTCTTTCAGTGTCTTTTCCCGGTCGCGGACTTTCTGCCATTCGCTGGCAATCTGCCAGTCAAGATCAAGCAGATACAGCAGAGTTGTCTGCACATCGCCTGTCTGCTGTTTGGTGGCTTGCTGTTCGGGCGTGGTGAAGGCTCCGCTGTTCTGACGGCGGACAAAGTACGGGAACAGCAGTCGGAAGGTTGGCGAACGGCCTTCGTTGCCAGAAAGATTATGCAGGCCGAACATCTTTTCACCGAGCAGAGTTGTCCACTCAGTATTGGAGAACTGCTTCTTTCCGTTGAGGAAAGCGGTTCCTTCCAACTGTAGCTTCGACATAGTCTTGCCGGAACGTGTTGCTGTTATCGTCTCGCCGCCGAGATCAAAAGTCATTCCGAAGGATTCATTGCAGAGCGTTTCGGAACGGAAGATGGAATCCTTATCCGCTGTCGCACCGCAGAGGAAATGAATAATCTCAATCAGACTGGTCTTGCCTGCCCGGTTTCTGGTCTGCTTGTCTGTCGCTCCGGCTTCCTTCTGCGCAATGAGAATGTTCAGACCAGAATGAAACTCTAGCTCCTTGAACGTTGACAGGCTGCTGAAAATCCGGTGAATCATGGTGTTCTGCGCCTCAGTAGTCCACTGTGGAGTTCAATCGCCCCTATGAGAAACAGAAGATCAAGGGTGAGAACATAGGCATCATACCGCAAGGCTGGCTGCTTGACCTGCTTCTCAACAGGCCGGGAGATTTCTTCCCAGAGTGCGGAAGCCGTCTTAGGTTTGGACAGAAGAAGGAGCAGCCTTGCTCCGACGGTGAGCAGGGCGCGTTCTTGGGAAAGATGTTTAGAGGGTAGAATCATAGCCGCACCGCTTTGGGTTCTTCAAAAATATCGCATCGCTCAAAATAGTAGGCAAGCACGGTCAGCACCGCCATTTCATGTTCCGGTGTGCCGCGCTCTCTGCCGCCCGCCCATATTTGGAGTTCAGAGAATATCTGGTTAGGATGTAGCCTTTCGTACCGTAGTCGCACGTATTCTTTGCGGAAGGAGCCTGCCAGCCGCTCGCCTAATGTTTCGTCGTACCAAGTGTCAAGAAATGCCGAAACAAGCGGACTTTTCGACATGCCGCTTTTGATAAGAATACTCACGCTTTCAGACAGCGCATTGGCCTCAATCTTGCCTTGAGGAACCGGATTGACCGTCGAACTTGGAGGAGCCGCCTTGACAGCCAAAGTTTCAAAGACAACTTGGAGTTCTTTGAAATCGAGCTTGGCTTTTGTTTCTTCGGTAGGAGCGAAGCCAAACCAAGAAGCGCAATCGTCTAAAGAGAGACGGCGGAAAATCAGCCGCAGCTCCTCCAGTCCCCAAGGCTCCAAAACAATTCCCGGATTGACTCGTTCAAACTCAAGGATGACTTCGTGAACATGCGGCGGCAATCCGTCATAAGCATTGTGAACAAAGACCCATTTGTCGAAATCCTTGCCCCAATGAACCTTTGCGCCTTCAAAATCTTCTGTGATTTTGTCGATGGCTTTCTTTGCTTCCATCGCATTTGGCGCATACACTTGAAACAGCCGCCGTTCGGATTTCAGAAAGCCGTCGTTTTTACGGTCGCCGATATTGCCCCAAGGACGGCAGGCCATGAAATCCGCCTTACATGCCAAACCCATCAGGCGTTCAAAGAAGGTTTGGAACTCGTCTCCTTTTGCCCGCAGGAATGTGTTTTCAAATCTCTGCTCGTAATAGGCTTGTTGTAAGTTCATAATACAATACTTGCTATTGATACAACAAAGGTAAACAACGGATAAGCTCGAATACCGACAGTTGACTACTGCATTTCCTATGACTTGTCAACTCGCTGCCGCACCACCTCAAACATGATCAGGGCCGCAGCAACCGAGGCATTGAGCGAGTTGAACGCGCCGGGCATGGGAATGGTGATCAGGTGATCGCAGTGCCTGCGCACTAACGGACGGATACCCTTGCCCTCACTGCCAATCACGAGGCCGATCTTGCCGCTAAGATCTGTCTGGTAAATGGATTGCGCTTCTGGCTCGGCCACAGCCCCGTAAATCCACCAGCCCTGTTCTTTGAGCTGGCGCAAGGCATCTGCCAGATTGATTACCCTAGCAATACGCAGATGAGCAATGGCTCCAGCAGAAGCGCGGGCTGCGGTGCCACTCAACGGCGCGCTGCGTTCGCTCGTAAGAACCACTGCATTGAAGCCTGCGGCCAGAGCAGAACGGAGTATAGAACCAAGATTACGCGGATCCTGAATCGAGTCCAGCAAAAGGATGCGCTTTGGTTCGCTGGCCAGCAGCTCAGAAAGCTGGAGTAGCTCGGCTTCGGTCTGCCGGGCGGCAATGCCTTGGTGCTTGCAGCTCTTTGGCAGACCCATTCGCTCGGCCTCAACAAAGCGGATTCGTACATGAGCAGCACGGGCCATGTCAATGATCTCTTGGATTCTCCCACCAGCGCGGCCCTTTTCAATCAGGATTTCGCTCAGACTGCGGGGACGGCCACGCAAGGCTTCAGCTACCGTATTGATACCCCAGAGCAGGTTCTCGTCTGCCTCATCCTCTGCGCTATGCTGCGGCTTTTGTCTGTCTATCTTGCCGCCTTTGCTGCCATAATGTGTTCGCATCGCTGCCACGCTCCTTGCTGTTTTGGTCAAAAAGGAGCAAATTGTACCACTGCCTGTTTACCTGTGCAGCAGTTTTCCTCACCGAACAATGCGCTTGCCCCTCTTGACCATACTTTGTCCTGCGCTTACTGTATGGCAAATGAACGAACGTGATCCTACTTTCCTGCCCAGCAGTCCAGAGCCAGAATGGGAATGGGTGCTGGTTGCCAAGGCCCAGCCTGTTGATCTGCGTGATTATTCCTTAGTCCTGAGCGCGGTTGGCATAGAGCATCAGGTGAACCGCCGGGCTGGGGCTATCTTTGCTCGGCGCAACAATAGCCTGCAAGCAATGACAGAGCTGCAAGCCTTTCGGGAAGAAAATAGAAGCTGGCCAACGCCAACAGTTCGTCCACCGCCTTTTGTCCGTAGCGGGAACAGTGCCAACCTGTTTATGCTCGGTATGTTGATTCTGTTCTATATGCTGACCGGGCCTTGGTTGGCAAACAACCCTTGGTTCCGAGCTGGGGCTGTGAACAGCGAGGCCATCCTAGAACAGGGACAATGGTGGCGGCTCGTTACCGCTCTAACCCTGCACGCCGATCAGATGCACTTGGTTGGCAACTGCGTAATCGGTGGTTTCATGACCCAGCTTCTCTGTAAGAGTGTTGGCTCTGGCACGGCGTGGTTTTCTTTGCTTTTGGCAGGGCTGCTCGGTAATCTACTCAACACAGTCTTTCGCAGCGACCCGCATTATTCAGTTGGCTTTTCTACTGCTATCTTTGCGACTATTGGTATTCTCTGTGGCCGGCAATTTGTTAGCCCCGGCACCCTGCTGCGTCAGCTTCTTTTGCCACTAGGAGCTGGGGTCAGCCTTTTGGCCATGCTTGGCAGTAGCAATGAAAACGGACGCACGGATCTCGGCGCGCATCTCTTTGGCCTGCTCTGTGGTCTTATCTTCGGTCTGTTCCTTCAGTTTTTCAGACTCGATCAGCAAGGAGAACGCAAGACCATTCAGCACCTTCTCTTTGCTGCGGCACTGGCTCTGCTTGCTCTTGGCTGGTTGCTGGCTATAAGAGCAGAAGGATGGCAAGAGTTCGGAAAATACTTGTAAGACAGAACGATACGGTTTTAAATAGGTGAGAGTGCATAAATCGTCAACACCAACGCGACAGGTAGGCTAATGCCCATGAATGAGAATTCCCCTTGGGGAAAGAAGAAAAAACCAGCCGGGCCAGAAGAGTTTCTCGCCGAGCTGATTCAGAAAATCCGTGACTTCTTTGATCAACAACGAAAGGACGACGGCGAAGCTCCTAAAGAAAAGCCGCCACCAAAGGATGGGGAAGGGCCGAACTTTCTTGCCAGTGCGGGTAAGATTGCCGTTGTCATCTTGGCGGTGCTTCTTCTCCGTGGTTTCTTTGCCTGCTTCTATACGATCAAGCCAAACGAACAAGGTATCGTCCTGCGCTTTGGCAAATATGCTCGTACTGCTGAACCTGGCCTCAGCTTCAAGATTCCCTACATGGAAGACATGATCCGAGTGGATGTTAAGACCATTCGCAAGGAGGAGTTTGGCTTCCGTACCACAGCACCGGGCGAGAATACGGTCTTTGATAAGCGAGGCTATGACAAAGAATCGCTGATGCTGACCGGTGACAAGAACGTGATTGAAGTAGCATGGATTGTTCAGTACACGGTCAAGAATCCGGTTAACTTTCTCTTTAAGGTCCGCAATGTCTCGCAAGCGGTGCGTGACAATTCAGAGACTGTTATCCGTCGCATAGTCGGTAATATGGACTTTGATTATGTGCTCGGCAACCGCACCACCTTGGCCAGCATGGCTAAACATGAGCTACAGAGGGATCTTGATCAGCTAGAAAGTGGGTTAGAGCTCGTCACCCTCCAGCTCTTAGACATCACCCCGACCGATGAAGTGAAGCCTGCCTTTAACGAGGTCAATGAGGCTGATCAGGATATGAAGCGTTTAGTCAACGAGGCTGAAGAAGAGCAGAACCGGGTTATTCCCAAGGCAAGCGGTTCGGCCAAGCGGATGATCGAGGAAGCACACGGCTATGCGATACAGCGAACCAACGATGCTAAAGGTGAGACAGCCCGCTTCAAAGCAATTGCCACCGAATATGCAAAGGCTAAGGACGTTACCCGGCAGCGCATGTATTTGGAGACCATGCAGAAAGTCCTGTCAGGAGTCCAGCACTTATACATCATGGACAGCAGTGGCCAGCCTGTGCTGCCCTTTCTTAACCTCAACAGCAGTGGTAGCCAGCCGCCGCCGTTGCCGTTGACTAGCTCGGACAAAAACACCACAGGAGCACAGTAAGATGCAGCAGATACCAAAAGCACCCTTTCTGAAGATCGTTTACTTTCTGCTGACAACGATGTTGTTTATCATGGTACTGGATGGCTTCTACGTCCTGCCAGAAGGCAAACAGGCCGTTGTTACCCAGCTTGGTGCGCCGGTGGGCCGACCCGTCACAGAAGCTGGATTAAAAATCAAAATGCCTTTTCTCCAACGGGTGCAACTCTTTGAAAAGCGTATTTTGATTTGGGACGGGGATCCTAACCAGATTCCGACCAATGATAAAACCTTTATCTACATGGATAACACGGCCCGTTGGCGGATTAAGGATGCGCTCCGCTTCCTCCAAGCCGCAGGCAATGAGAATCGTGCCCAGACCTTACTCGATGACATCATCAATGGTGCAGTGCGGGACATGGTCAATCAAAATGATTTGATCGAGATCATTCGTTCTTCAGACTGGAGTTCCAAATACGTGGTTGAGACCTCCTCGGCCCGCGACATGACTAAACCGCCAACAAAAGGCCGTGACAAAATCAGCGAAATGGTGCTAGCGCAGGCATCTCAGGATGCCCTTAAATACGGCATCGAGCTGATTGATGTCATGTTTAAGCGGGTCAATTATATTGACTCGGTGCGAGCAAAGGTCTATGCCCGGATGATCTCAGAACGGAAGCGGATTGCCGCAGAAAAACGTTCTCTCGGTGAAGGAAGGAAGGCAGAGATTCTTGGTAAAGTAGAGCGCGAGCTGAAAGAGATTATTTCTGAAGCCGAGCGTGAATCTACAGAAATCCGGGGCCGAGCTGACGCTGAAGCTTCTCGACTTTACGGTGAAACCTATAGCAGCCAAGCAGAATTTTATTCGTTCCTCAAGAGCTTGGAGAGCTACCAGACTATACTTGGTCGTAACAGCTCGCTGGTGCTTTCGCCTAAGGCAGACCTGTTCCGCTATCTGGAGTCGCCGGCACAAAAACAACAAGATTCCCCTTTTTTAAAAAACCTCAACTGAGGGAGTAAGGCAATGAGTTCTTCATGTAAAACCTGTAACAGCAGCACCCCGTCCTCATCGTGCAGTTCTGCCCAAACCAATGCTGCCAATGCCCATCTGGCCCAGCAAGATATTGCTATCAACCAGTCGCTGGGTAAAATCAAAAATAAGATTTTGGTGATGAGCGGTAAGGGTGGCGTAGGTAAATCTACCGTAGCAGTCAATCTCGCTCTTGGTCTGGCCGAGCGCGGCTGGAAAGTTGGCCTGATGGATGTAGATCTGCACGGCCCAGATGTTTGCCGGATGCTCAACCTCACTGGCAGCATCGAACGAGTACAGAGTGCAAATAATTTAGTTCCGCCGCTCCTCTATAAAGACAAGGTTAAGGTAGTTTCCTTAGAATATATGATGAAAGATCGGGACGAGGCTATTATCTGGCGTGGGCCGCTGAAGATTCAGGCGATCCGCCAGTTTGTTGGTGATATGGACTGGGGCGAGCTGGATTATCTGGTAATAGACGCGCCTCCAGGCACTGGCGATGAGCCACTTTCGGTTGCCCAGACCATTCCTAATGTTCAAGCTGTGGTTGTCACTACCCCGCAAGAGGTGGCCTTGGCTGATGTACGCAAGTCGCTCAACTTTTGCAAAACCGTCAAGATGCCAGTCGTTGGCGTGGTGGAGAATATGTCTGGCTTTGTCTGCCCGCATTGTAGTCAAACAGTTGATATTTTTGGCGCAGGCGGCGGCGAGAAGACAGCCCGTGATTTTGACTTACCTTTCCTTGGCAGAGTGCCAATGGATCCGCGCGTGGTTATGGGCGGTGACAACGGTCAACCCTATCTCTCCTCTGGCGCAGACAGCCCAGCAGTAAAGGCTTTTGCCGAAGTAGTGGCAGCAGTGGAGCAACGTCTGCCTGTGAAAAAAGGTCTTGATCTAAAAATGGCAGGTTCTTCATCAGCCTGCGGCTGTGATTGCGGCCCTACCTGTGCCCCGGAAAAAACAGCAACCTGTAACTGCTAGAGGCAGTTTGAAGGCCGGGGCAGGTCAGTCCCGGCCTTTTTTGAATATATAGGAAAATAGAGACAAAGATGAAAGTTCAGCAAGTAACCGTCGGCATGATGAGCGTCTGCTGTTATATCGTTTCCTGCGAAAAAAGTGGCAAAGCCGTTGTTATTGATGTTGGTGGTGATGAAGAAAAAATTGTTGCAGCCTGCACCAAGGGTGGTTTGGACGTACTGTATATTATTTCTACTCATGGCCATCCTGATCATGTCTGCGGCAATGGCCCGCTTCAGCAGGCTACAGGTGCAAAAATTATCATGCCCCGGGCTGATGCTGAATTTTTTAAAAACGCAGACGTAAAAAGCTATTTTTCCATGCTTGGTCTGCCTGAATCGCCACCCGCAGATATTTTAATTGAACACGGCGACCTGATCAACTTTGGCGAAGAGTCGCTGACCGTAATTCATACTCCTGGGCATACGCCGGGTGGTGTCTGTTTATACAGCGCACCGCATTGCTTTACCGGGGATACGCTTTTTGTTGGTGGGGTAGGGCGCACAGATTTTCCCGGCGGCTCCATGCACGAGCTGTCACGATCTATTAAAGAGCGGATTCTCACCTTGCCACCAGAAACGATAGTCTGGCCAGGCCACGGCTACGGTGGTTCCAAATCAACCATTGCGAAGGAGATGCAAAGCAATCCCTATCTAGGAACAACTGCATTGCCTTGAAAAGAGCAGATTGCGCTATTGCCACCCATCACTTTTTCTGGGCACTATAAAAACACCAGACTAACATGATGTTATCAAAGATATATTTTACTCTGTCAAAACAATCGGAATTCATCCTTGCTATCTTCCTTAGCAGAGCAAGTGGCCGTGAAATCAGTCGAAAAAACAAACAGGACTTTTGTTGATTTTTATGCCGTCTGAAAAGTGATGGATGGTAAGCTCTTCTGAATATGACATGGTTGGCGGCACAAGAGTGAGTGACCGGAAGAAGCCAGTACGAAAAGCTAAAAACACAACGTAATCGGCGGCAATAAGTGAACGAAGACCTATTCATCTTCAATGCGGCGCGGCTGCATCTTGCGGACAAGAACATTGCCGCATTGAAGGAGCTGACTGGCAGCGGCTTAGACTGGCAGGCTGTTTCCAAAAAGGCTTCATCGCATGGTGTGAGTCAATTCATCTATTACGCATTCAAGCAGCATGATTTGATTGAGCTGCTGCCAAAAGAGTTGTTTGACAGATTCAAAAACGAGTATTACGATACAGCAATCAGAAATGCCAAGCTGATTGATGCGTTCAAACAAATTGCCAGCATTCTGCCGAACAAAATCATTCCATTAAAAGGGATTGAGCTTACCCAGATCTTATATCCGAATATTGCCATCCGCTCGATGTGTGATATTGACCTGCTGGTTGAGCAGAATTGTGCAGAGGAAAGTTGGAACAGGCTGCGGGAGTGCGGCTGGCACTCTTCGCCGATTTATGCGGTTAAAAAATCCAAGGTGCATGGCGCATTGCAAGAAACGCCCGGTCATCTGTTTCCGTTATATTTGAACGGAATAAGCGTTGAGATTCACTGGTCGTTATTCAAGAACAACAGGTTTGAGGATGTCACCAAAAAAGCAGTGGCAAGCTCGGCAGCAGTCAGCGGCAACGTGTACAGGCTGTCGCAGGAAATGATGCTGGTTCATCTTTGTTCTCATTTCTGTAAGCATCTTTGGCACAAAGTGATTTTGCGGGAGCTATGCGACATCAACGAGCTGGTGCTGAAGCATAAAGACACGCTGGATTGGAATGAAGTGGAGCGGATATGTTCTGAGCCGGAGCTGAGGAATGATGTTGCAATAGCATTAAGTTATGCGCATGTGCTGCTGGATGCGCCGGTGCCGGAGCGGTTCCTTGCGGAGAAGGTGCTGAAGAGGAGAGCGGCGGTTGTTTCCTCATTCTTGGCCGGAGGAATACATTTTGAAAAAATCAGGACTATTCTTTTTGGAAGGTTGAAAAATTACTTCCTCACATTAAAGAACATGCCGGGGCTAGCCGACAAAGCAGTTTTCATTGCTCGCACATTTGTGCCGAAGAAAGAGTGGATTGCAGGAAAATATGATGTCAGCACAGGTGCAAGGCTGGCAATGGCGTATCCGAAGTATTGGCTGCATTTGGTCAGGGTGTATCTGATCGGGAGATGATGGCTGCTGCTCTTGGCAGCTTACGGATGAGAGAATATGAGAGGGCGTATGTCATTCAGCTGGAAGTGGACGATGCCTTGCTTCAGCAGATCGGCAGCAGTGCTGTCCGCACATTTATAGAACGCCAGCTTTCACTGCTACGGTTGCAATACTTAGGAAAAAGAATCGCGAAGGAGATTCAGCAATCCGGCCTTGATCATGAGCTGGAGCTTGCAGAAGCGCGCGAAGATGCTTGGCGTGAAAAATGGAGAAAAGATAATGACGATGAATCATTCGCAGGCAGTGAGCTGCAAGGGGATGCTGCTCTGGCTTGGCGGAATTGAATCCATGATTGTCTGCAACGCCACACCGTTTATTGCTTTTTTGTGAAATGTCGCGAATAATATTATG
>JAPEVH010000062.1 GCA_026645415.1 Candidatus Electronema sp. | reverse complement strand
GTAAATTGCTGTAATTTCGAGATTCATTGTTTCCTCCTGTATGCGGTTGTGTGTTTTTCAGGCAACAAAAACATAACACATACAGGGGAAAATTCAGATGTTTTTATAGGTCGCAACTTGGGTTATTTTATTAAGCCGAGTTTAGCCCATAGTCTGACATAATACGGGACAAGAGCTTTGGCTTGTATATTGTCAGCGGGCAGTTTTGCCTTGTGAAAGGAACGACAAAGGGTATAATAGCAAGAACTTTCAATGAATGGCGGAATGACTCGCCAACCGCTGCCTGATTCCGCACGATGTCTGAAACTCATCAGCCCACATGATTATCGGAACTCTTGGCCCACAGCATTCTCATGCGTGGCGGGCGGCTGTCCTTCATTCTTTGGACGCAGCCCCGAATGCCAAGCTGCAAGCCTATCCAGATATTGACAGCCTGCTTGCTGCTTTTGTCTCTAGCAACATCGAGCGGGCAGTAATCCCTGTGTACAATACCCGCGAAGGTAATGGCACCCATAGATTTGGTCTCTTTAGCCGCATCAAAGAAGGCTGGTGGATAGATAATATTGTCCTGCCAGTGAGCCTCTCGCTAGGTGTGTTTGCCCCAGAGGTACGACCAGAAGAGTTGAATACGCTGATAGGTCGCCGCGATGTGTTCCGGCAATGCGAAGAATACATCAACCGAGTCCTTCCTGCTGCTGCATTAACCAGTGTTCATGACCTAGAAGCCGCTTTAGTGCGCGTCCAAGAGCAAGATGATTTTCGCTTGCATGGAGTCATAGACACTGGCGAAATGCTTGCTGCTCAGGGGCTACATATTGCTGAACGAGAAATATCACCGCATAGCCGTACTCGTTACGCAGTATTGGGCCATGAGTTGACGCAGACCACTGGTTACGATGCCACAGTATTCATGACAGAACCACTCGATGACCGAGTTGGTCTCCTTGTTGACATTCTTAACGAGTTCGCCAAACGTGGAATCAATATTCTGGATATGAGTTCAGAGAATGATCCGCGTACCCAGAAACTGCGTATCTACCTAGAGGCGGAAGGACACATTGAGGATGAAGCAGTGGCTGCCGCTGCTGCCCAAGTTGAAGAGCGGATTGTTGGGCGAAAAGGTGCCCTGCGTTTGCTCGGCTGTTTTCCACGTGTTGACATTCGCCCTAAAAATATTCGTTCAGTAGGCTTTATCGGCACTGGCGATATGAGTGCGTGGTTTGCCGACAGACTAGAGAATGAGGGCTACCGTGTGTTTATGACTGGCCGCAGCACCGAACTACGCCCAGAAGAGATGATTCCACAAGTAGATGTGGTGCTCATCTGTGTACCTATTTCAGTCACGGCAGCAACAATACAGCAGTATGGTCCACTCATCGCAAAAGGCAAGGCGCTGATTCTCTTAGCAGGTGAGGCAGAAAGCACTATTCAAGCAGCTTTGGAGTCAACAAATGACGGAGTAGAATTGATGCTTGTCCATAATCTCTGGGGGCCACAGGCCACAGCGATGAAAGACAAAAATGCCGTGGTAGTCCGTACCCGGCAGAGCGGCAAGTTTTGTAGTGAATTTGAAGCATTTCTTTACAAGCATGGCGCAAATATTCAGCAGGACGCAGCTGTCCGTCATGACTTACTCATGGGGGTTGGCCAGAAGCTGCCCACTGCGGTGTCTGTAGCGTTAGCTATGACTTTAGCTGAGAACGAAATCACTGCAGAAGAAATAGCAGGCCATTGCACCCTGACTTCCCTGTACCCGATTCTTGCTATGGCAAGAGCACATTCACAGAATCCTCGCACCTATGCAGAAATTCTCTCCATGCGCGGGGCAAGTGGCAAGATCGTTCAAGATTTTGTCCGCAACCTTGAGCGGGTAACAGCATTAGCTGAGGAAACAATGATTCAAGACCTATGTAATCTGATGGAGAATAACCGCAGACATCTGACGGAGCCTTTTCTCCAGAGCCGAATGGAACAGGCAAAAGGGGTAGATCAGGTGCTGGGGGCTATGCTCTGAAAGACTCAGGCATTTATTTGAAAATAGAAAGTTACGATAACGAGATAGGAGTAATTAAGTCATGTTGGAACGAGTACTTGTTTATTTAGAAGAAGAACATCTCTGCCCCCATTGCAGGAGCAAATTAACCCTCTGTCATGCGCCGCCCATGCATGTAGGTGATGGATTGGGCTGGGGTTCTGAGTTTCTTTTTATTTGCTTAAATGACGAATGCCCTCTTTTTATTAAAGGATGGAACTTTATCGAGGAGCAATACGGTCGTGTGGGTTCTTATCGCCACATGGAGCTGCCAGGTAGCAAAGAAAGCTACAATATGATGGTAGCGAGTAAACATGCCTTTACTGGTAGTATTGTTGATATAGAGGCTCTGTGTCGGCAGAATAGTCGGTTCCAAGCAGAGCAGGAGGCAGCAGCAGGGCTTGGTGACTGTGTGGCCCGTAAAGACCTTGGCCCGGCCCTTCATTTATTGACAGATAATGCTGCGTCCCTTGAAGTTCGGCGGCAGGCGGCCGCTCTTCTTGCCCAACTCAATGATCTGTCCTGCATCGAGCCGCTCCGCAGTCATAAATTTACCGATCCAAGCCTTGAACATGCCGTTAACATGGCGATCAAGGAGATACTCGCTAACCACTTTATGCGCGAATGTCCCTACTGTATGGAGCTTATCAAGGCTCGTGCCAATCTTTGTAAACATTGCGGCAAAGAGCTGGAATAAGGGAAAGGTTGTTTTTCCTCTTGCTAAAATTTTGCTGAACGGGTATATAAACGAGCATCAGTCTTCTGTGGTGGGCGTAGCTCAGCTGGTGGTAGCACCGGGTTGTGGCCTCGGAGGTCGTGGGTTCAAGTCCCATCGCTCACCCCATAGAGTTTATTCAAGGCATTCCATCGTTGGAATGCCTTTTTTTTCTCCTTGTAACGCTACAGTCTGTACAAATTCGCTTGAATCCCTTCCGTATTTTCGTTAATCTCGTGCAAGACGCTTATCCTTTACACTTAAAAATCTTCAACGTTGAACGGTGATACACTATGAAAGCTGTTGTTGCCTACGGTATCGATGATATTCGCGTAGAAGAACGTCCTGAGCCGACTGCTGGATCAGGTGAACTTGTCGTGAAAACCAAGGTAGCTGGACTCTATTCGCAAGATTTACACTTGCTGAACGCAGAACAAGTCTTACCTCTGATACTCGGTCAAGACCTTGCTGGAGAGATTAGTACAATCGGTACTGGTGTGCATGGTTTTGAACTTGGTGCGCCAGTGGCTATCCATTCTGCTGATCTATTAGGACAAAAAATAGATGGTGCTTATGCCGAATATGTCCGCATTCCCGCAGAGCTTGTTAAAGCAGGTGCTGTAGTCAGTTTGGACGAAGAAATCTCCTTAGAAGATGCAGTACTGACTGAGCCGTTAGCTCGTACCTTTGCAGCGGCTCGGATCGACAGAATGCAAGAGGGGCAGCATGTTCTGATTATCGGTTGTGGTTCAGTTGGTCTCATGCACTTAAAAACAGCCAAATGGTCTGGCTGTAAAGTGATGGCTACAGATATAAATCCAACGCGACTCGCTTTGGCTGGACAGATGGGGGCAAACCATCTCCTTAAGCTAGATACTCTTCAAGAAGATGTACTGCGCTATACAGATGGTAAAGGAGCCAAGACGGTTATTATCTCTGTACCCATGCAGGACGTGCTTGCTGACTACATTAAACTGACAGCGCAAGGTGGTAGCTGTAACCTCTGTAGTCTTGAGGCAACAGAGCAGGCAAAAAGTATAGCAGTAGCTCAAAATATTACTTTAACCAGTACCTGCTCGCCTTCAGTGGTTGATTTTAGAAAATGCCTCCAGCTTATCAAAGAGGAGGCAATTATTGTCTCTGACATGATTTCCCATCGCTTTACCTTAGAAACATTCCCAGAAGCGATAGAGAAGATCAAAAAACAGGAACTGATACGCGGGGTAATTACTTTTGGAGAAATGCTTTCCTTAGCTTTTTAAGCTGTTGCCAGCCGGAGGAGGGCATTGACAGCCGCCACAGCCACAGGTGTGCCGCCTTTTCGTCCCAAGGCGGTGATAAAAGGATAAGCTTTGCTGGCAAGAATCGCTTTCGACTCAGCGGCATTCACAAAACCAACTGGTACGCCGATCACTAAATCTGGGGCGAAATTCCCCGTCTCAATCAAGTCCATAATTTTGAGCAGGGCGGTCGGAGCATTGCCAACCACAGCAATCCCAATATTCTCCTGACTAGACAGCTCAACAGCAGCTTCAGAGCGAGTCATCATCTTGCTTTTCGCTCGTTCTGCCACTTTATTATCTGCCACCCGGCAAATAATTCTCCCACCAAACTGAGCCAATAGCTGTTTCGAGATACCACTGGCTGCCATATTGACATCCACAAGAATATTTTTTCCCGCCCGAATCGCCTGCAAGCCAGCTTTGATTGCTTGAGGATGAAAGCGTAAGTTTTCGGCAAAGGAGAAGTCGCCAGTGGCATGAATACAACGACGTACTACAGCAAACTGTTCTAAACTAAAAGCAGTTGGCCCAAGTTCCGCCTCAATGATACGGAAGCTCTCTGCTTCGATTTCTAGCGGCCCGATTTTTTGTAGTTCTGGCAGGGACATGATGTTATTGTTTAGTCTTTTTTGCTCAAGATAGGAACGCAGTACGTAGAGAGCATAACTTTTCGGATGCTCCCGCTGTAATTTCTGTTGGAAAAGAGAGGCAGTTTCTAAATCTTCAACGTAGTTAAGGGGCTGCATTTGTCGTTATGCAGCCCTATTTTTTATAGGGATAATTCCCCAAGGCAAAGATATTTCAGCTCTAAGTATTCCTCAATTCCGTACTTTGAGCCTTCCCTGCCAATCCCGGATTCCTTAATGCCACCAAACGGCGCAGACTCAGTTGACATGATGCCAGTGTTGATTCCAACCATACCATATTCCAGATTTTCGGCCATACGCCAACATCTGCCAATATCACGGCTATAAAAATAGGATGCCAACCCATAAGGTGTATCATTGGCCAAGGCAATTGCCTCTTCCTCTGTCGTAAACCGAAACAACGGTGCTATAGGGCCAAAGGTCTCTTCTTGAGCGATGCGCATGTCTGGTTTGGTATCAAGCAGTACAGTTGGTTCAAAAAAGAAACCAGTTTTGCCAACTCGTTTACCGCCATAGCCAATGCGTGCCCCTTTATCCACAGCATCTTTAACCTGCTGCTCCATGCGAATCACAGAGTTAAGATCGATTAACGGCCCCTGATTAACACCTTCATCAAAACCATTACCTATCTTAAGTTGGCTCCCGACCGTTTGAATCAATTTTTCTGCAAAGGCATCATAAACACCTTGCTGGACAATGAAGCGGTTGGCACAGACACAGGTTTGGCCAGAATTTCTATATTTGGAGGCCATTGCTCCAGCTACAGCTTCATCGAGATCGGCATCGTCAAAAACGATGAAAGGTGCATGGCCTCCCAATTCCAGCGAAATTTTTTTGACCGTGTCCGCACACTGGCGCATCAGCAGCTTTCCTATCTCGGTGGAACCTGTAAAACTCAGTTTACGTACTGCCGGATTAGCGCACAACTCTCCCCCGATTTCCTTGGCTGATCCGGTAATGACATTAAATACACCCGGCGGCATTCCAGCTTCTTCGGCCAGTACAGCCAAGGCCAAGGCAGAAAAAGGAGTTTGGCTTGCCGGCTTGACCACCACAGTGCAGCCTGCGGCCAAGGCTGGAGCTGCTTTACGGGTAATCATGGACGAAGGAAAATTCCACGGGGTGATTGCAGCGCAAACCCCAACCGGTTGTTTAAGAACAACAATTCGCTTTCCTGGTTGGGCCATAGGAATAGTGTCACCGTAAACCCGTTTGGCTTCTTCGGCAAACCATTCGACAAAACTGGCTCCGTATAAAATTTCACCCATTGACTCAGAAAGCGGCTTGCCCTGCTCCGCAGTCATAATTGTAGCTAAATCATATTGGTTAGCAACAATTAGATCGTGCCAGCAACGGATAATCCGGCTGCGTTCGTGAGCTGTTCTGTTTCGCCAAGCTGGCCAAGCTACTTCAGCGGCAGTAATAGCGTCACGGGTTTCCTTTTTACCTAAAGAAGGCACCTTGCCAAGCAACTCGCCAGTAGCTGGGTTATGTACCTCAATAGTTTGGTCGGCATCTATCCAGCTACCACCAATGAGGCAGCGGCTACACAGTAGATTGTTATTCTTAAGAATCATGACAGTGTAAACGTATTTCAAAGGAATCTTAAATAATCAGACAGTAGAATTAGCCTACAGTCTATTCCTTTCGGTATAACGTTACTTATCCAGTTCAGCAACTGATTATCTAAAATTTACAGCAGAAAATGGCGGAGAGCAATACGGTGAGGTGATTATAGAGAAAGAGAATAACTAAAAAAACATGCCGGAAGAAGAGGTTCTCCCGGCTATAGGTGAAGGATGTGTATGTTCTTAGCTCTCAGGCAGTGGGACAGGCTTTGCTGCTTTCCGGGTGTTTTTCTTCTTTCGGCGGAGAGAGGAAATCAAAGGCCGCCGGTGCCTCTTCTTTGCTGCGGAACATCTCGCGGATGTAAAAGGCTGTTTTCTTCGACAGATCAACGGCCTTGGAAACAATATAAGCATTGCACATGATTATATCTCCTGTTTATTTATGATGAAGTGATTGGCATTCTATTGACAGGATAAGGGAAAAATCTGTTCCTTGTCAAGGATAAGAGCAGATGATTGTTTATTTTTTTGCGAAAAAATATAAATTATAATCACATGCGACACCTCTGGGGCACGCAAGTGCCTATAGCCCAGCACCGCAATGCTCTTTGTTGACAACACAGCAAAAACTTGCTATCAAGATGTGTTCAAAATTGTCTAACCTGCGTCATTTCTGCACGTTTTAGGTGCCTCTAAATTGTTACCCTTTCAATATTCTTTTAAATCTCTATAAGAGGAGAAACGACATGGCTCTGGATCCCACTAAACACGCTGACTGGGAAATCGCTGAAGAAGCGGAAAGCCGGATGAAAACCGTCTACGAGCTGGGCGAACAGCTTGGACTGGAAAAAGAAGAGCTGCTGCCGCACGGCCATTACTTGGCCAAGCTGGACTACCGCAAAATCCTTGACCGCTTGAAAGACCGGCCTGACGGCAAATACGTTGACGTAACCGCCATTACTCCTACTCCGCTGGGCGAGGGCAAATCTACCTGTGCAATGGGTTTGGTGCAGGGCATGGGCAAACGCGGCAAGTCCGTAGTTGGCGCAATTCGTCAGCCGTCCGGCGGCCCGACCATGAACATCAAGGGTTCTGCCGCAGGTGGCGGGCTGGCCCAGTGCGTGCCGCTGACTCCGTTCTCTCTCGGCATGACCGGCGACATCAACGCGATCATGAATGCCCACAACTTAGGCATGGTCGCGCTGAGTTCGCGGATGCAGCATGAATGCAACTACACGGACGAGCAGCTTGCCAAGCGTGGCTTGCGGCGGCTGGACATTCATCCGAAAAAGGTAGAGTTCCGCTGGATCATGGACTTCTGCGCCCAAGCCCTGCGCAACATCACTATGGGTATCGGCGGCAAGATGGACGGCATGACCATGGAGTCCGGCTTTAACATCGCGGTTAGCTCCGAAATCATGGCCATTCTCTCCATTGCCAAAGACCTGAAAGACATGCGCGAGCGTATCGGCAAGATTGTCGTGGCGTATGACAAGCAAGACCGTCCGATCACCACCACTGACCTTGATGTGGCCGGCGCAATGACTGCTTGGATGGTTGATGCAATCAACCCAAACCTGATGCAGACCATTGAAGGCCAGCCGGTGATTGTTCATGCTGGGCCGTTCGCTAATATCGCCATTGGTCAATCCTCGGTTATTGCTGACCGGGTGGCTCTCAAGCTGGCTGATTACAACGTCACTGAGTCTGGCTTTGGTGCGGACATCGGCTTTGAAAAGTTCTGGAACCTGAAGTGCCGCTACTCTGGCTTGAAGCCGAACTGTGCAGTTGTTGTTGCTACTATTCGTGCTCTAAAATGCCACGGCGGTGCGCCGATTCCTGTGCCGGGCCGTCCAATGCCAGAAGAATACAAAGGCGAGAACGTCGGCTGGGTTGAAGAAGGCTGCAAGAATCTTATTCACCACATTGCGACCGTCAAGAAAGCGGGTATCAATCCAGTGGTCTGCATTAACGCCTTCTACACCGACACAGACAACGAGATCAAAGCCGTTCGTCGTATGTGCGAGTCTGCCGGGGCGCGGGTGGCTCTGTCCAAGCATTGGCAGTACGGCGGCGACGGCGCGCTGGAGTTTGCCGATGCAGTTATTGATGCCTGCGAGGAGCCGAATGAGTTCAAGTTCCTCTATGATCTGGAAACCCCGCTCTCCAAGCGCATCGAGCTGATTGTCAAGGAAGTGTACGGCGGTGACGGCGTAAGCTACAGCCCAGAAGCGCAGGCCAAGCTGAAACGGCTGGAGGCAGACCCGGAGATGAAGAACATGACCACCTGTATGGTCAAGAGCCATCTCTCTCTGTCCCATGAGCCGTCTCTGAAAGGCGCGCCCAAAGGCTGGACGCTGCCTATCCGCGATATTCTGACCTACAAGGGCGCAGGCTTTGTCGTGCCGGTAGCCGGGGCTATTACCCTGATGCCGGGCACAGCCTCCGACCCGGCCTACCGCCGCATTGATGTGGATGTGGAGACCGGCAAGGTGAAAGGCGTGTTCTAAATTTTAAGACAAGCTGATTTTATGGGCCAAAGGGGATTTCCCTTATGGCCCATTTTTTTTCTCGGCAACGCGGAGAAAATCTAACGTTGCCCTTCGACAAACTTTGGGCAGTTCAAGTTTTATGGCCAGCTCACGCGACTCCTTTGCTATAATAACGGTTATGCGGTCTGCCGCATGACTGGATGATGCTTTTTATAAAAGGAGGAGAAAAAAATGTTGAATTATGAAATTCCGTTCTCATTAGAGGCAGATATTCGCCGTTTTGAGCAGGAATTAACGGATTTCCAAACTGGACGGCTACATGAAACCGCGTTCACGGCCAAGCGAGTGAAGATGGGGGTTTACTTGGAGAGAAATTACACAACCTATATGTTCCGCATTCGCTGTGCAGGTGGCATTCTCACCCCACAGCAGCTTGAAGCGGCCGGTGAGTTAGCGCGGAAATATGGCGAGGCACGAGTACACGTCACGACCAGAGCAGAAATTCAGCTCCACGGTGTCAGAGAAGAGCATCTTGTTATAGTGCTGAGATTGTTACGCGAGGCTGGTTTATCCTGTCTTGGTGGTGGCGGCAACACGATCCGCAATATCGTTGCCAATCCTGATTCTGGTATCAATCCACAAGAAGTTTTTGATGTTCAGCCCTGTGCTGTTTCCTTAACCAGCCGGATGGCTGCGGAACCAGATAGTTGGGAGCTACCGCGTAAAATCAAAACCGCATTCACATCCAAAACAGATGATACTGCCTTTGTCTTGGCGCAAGATCTTGGCTTTATTGCCTGCTTAGACGCACAGGGAAAACAAGGCTATCAAGTTTATGCTGGTGGAGGTCTGGGAGCTAAACCGAAATTCGCTGTTCTGATGCAGAATTTTCTTCCAGAAGAACATGTTTATCATTCGCTACGAGCGATTAAGAACATCTTTCATGCGCATGGTAATCGCAAAAATAAACACCGTAATCGAATTAAATTTCTTATTCATGATGACTTAGGCGAGACAGCCTTTCGCAACATATATAAGGAGGAGTTAGCGCGGGTTTTGGCCCAAGGCTATCCTGATCTTGAAATTGTTCCAATAGATAATACTGCGAACCTAAACTGTACGATTGAACTGGAACCGCTTGCTGAACCCGCTCTTGGCTTTGCTCTTTGGCAGGAACGGCATTTGCTGCCACAAAAGCAGGCCGGGCTATATTCTGTGCGCCTCCCTTTGCTCCTTGGTGACCTCAGTCCAGAAGATTGTCTGCGCTTGGCGGAATTCCTTCAGCCTTTTGGCGAAAACACCCTGCGTTGTGGCATTGATCAGAATCTTTATCTCCGCAATATCCCAGAACGCTTCTTGCCCAATCTGCATAGCCTGATTGTCTCTTGCAAGACTCTAAGCGACAAACCTGCATTATACAGCAAATTAGTACCCTGTACCGGTGCGCAGACCTGCCAAGTTGGCATTAACCGCCCTCGTCCAGCAGCACAGGCAATTTTCAAGGCTCTTGATCAGGTAGATTTTTCCTTACCTGATGACGTGCAAATCCGCATCAGCGGCTGTCCCAATTCCTGCTCCAACCATTGGCTTGCTGATCTGGCGTTTTATGGCAGGGTGAGGCATGTGCAAGGTCGAGCTGTCCCAACCTACAACGTGTTAGGAAATGGCGGTATTCATCACAAGCAACTCCAGCTTGCTGAGGGCGTTGGTTGGGTACATTCTTTTGATCTGCCGCGTTTTGTCGTTGAGGTACTGAAGGCTTACGCAGATTTTAAGGGAGCAAATGCGGATACCGATTTTAGTGACTGGTGGCAGAATGGCGGCAAAGAAACAGTAACAACGCTCTGTGCGGATCAATACAACAGTATTCCCTCTTTTGCAGAAGATAAAAATTACTATTTTGATCATGGCGCGGACCAGCTTTTTTCAATCAAAGACATCGGTCGGGCTGAATGTTCAGCGGGCATGTATGACATGATTGATGTGGATGATAAAGAAATCAAAAGATTGCTGCGGGATCTGACATCAGGCAATGCCACAGATACGGTACTGCGAGAGCTTGTTTTTCGTTCTGCTCGAATGTTGCTGGTGACACGAGGTGAGGAAGCGACAAATGAACAGGAAACATATCAGCTCTTTGCCAAGCATTTTCTTGACACCGGCTTAGTGAAGGCTGAATACGGCCAAATTCTTAATCTTGTTACTAGCGGTAATATTGAAGCATTGAGCTGCCAAGTTGATAAGGTTGCAGCTTTAGCCCAAGAGATGCTAGTCCTGTATCAGAATATGGACAGCACAATGCGCTTTCCAGGTGAGCAAGCCGCAGAACCAAGCCGAAAAATAGATCAGTTTAAAGATTTAAGCGGGGTAAAATGTCCCCTCAATTTTGCTCGGACTAAAGTGCTGCTTGCCGGTATGAATTCTGGTGAAACCCTAGAGATTATTTTGGATGATGGCGAGCCAATTGAAAATGTGCCCGGCTCTGTGCAGCTAGAAGGGCACCGAATCCTGCATCAGAAAAAAAATGGTGCGCAATGGACAGTGTTGATTGAGAAAGCCTAATGCGGGCCGCAAAGGAAATTACTCCTTTTTTCTCCCCGTTTTTAACAGAGCTTTGGCCAACAGGTCGTCGCGGCCATAAATATCCTCATAAAAATGAATAGTGCCGTCCTCAGAGACCCGGACGGTCAGATAAGCTAGATGTATCGGCAAAGGGTGTTTGAGGGAAAAAATAACCTGTTTACCAGAGGCTATTTGTTTTTGAAGCCGCTCTTTGGAGACATTTTGCCCATCATCTTTTAAAATCTGCACAGCAAGATCAAGAGGGCGGCTCACCCGGACACAGCCATGACTGAACGCGCGCTTGGTGCGCTGAAAGAGATTATGACCCGGTGTATCATGTAGATAAATGTTTTTGCGATTAGGAAACATAAATTTGATAGTGCCCAAGGCATTACCTTTGCCAGAGTCTTGGCGCAGCCGATATCTACGGATATTTGAGCCAATGGTGTACCAGTTGATAGCTGACGGAGAAATCTCCGACGCATGTTCGCTCCAACCCGTAAAAACACGGATGCGCTGTCGTCGAAGATAGCTCGGATCTTGCTGCATCTTTTTGACAATCTCTTTGCGAACTATAGATGGCGGAATAGTCCAGTAAGGGTTAACTTCAATATAGCGCATGGCATGACTGAAAACAGGGGTCTCGTGATCCTCTTTGCCAACAATCACTGGCATGATGAGTTCTGCTTGACCGTTATTCAGTATAGCGAGATCAAAGCTGGCAATATTGACTAAAAGGTGATGCCCTGTTAGCTGGTGCGGTAGTCTTCGCCAGCGATCCATATTGAGTAAAATTTTTTCAACCTGCTCTTGTACAGGCATATTCAAAGCAGCCAATGTTTTTGGGCCGACCGAGCCGTCCTGCTCCAAGTTGCAGCGGCATTGAAACCGCTTGACCGCTTTAACTAATTCTTCATCATAGAGGCGGAGCCGAGTAGTTGGCGGCAGCGTATCCGATGATATATCTACGTACACTGGTGGCGGTTGACGGGGCAGGTCACCGCTGAGATGAAGCCGCTGGGCCAGCAGATCAAGCCGCTTATCTACCATACCCGGCCTAATTGTCGGTCCGTCTGGAATCTGTGGCCAACCTCCTGTAAACTCTAGCTGCCGATATTGGGCTAACAGTGCCTTTAGTGCCTGATATTCTCGATGCTGAGGTACCTGCGCCGCTAAAAAGGCAGCTAGATCAGGGCTGTTCAGTCCTTCTAAAACAAGCTGAGGAATATCTTTTTCTCTGCTTTGCTCGGTAGTATTGAAATGAAAGGGAGCAGCTTGGCCAAGATACATGTCTTTGAGGTAGGTACTCAAGACAAGGGTAAGCATGACATCAAGTCGAGCAAGACTTTCTCTATCCTTCATGTTCAGCAAAGCGGTCAAGTCCTGCAAATGGTAGCGGGCTGGATCAAGCCCATCTGCGTCTACTTTGGCGAGTTCAGATAATAAGATACTAGCTTTTTCCTTTGGGCCATATTCTGTCACCCAGTACGGCTGGACATTGTTGTAAGAATAAAGATCGTTCAGCAGCAAGTCCTGCTCTGAGCGGTTATGACCATTACTGATGCTGAAACGAGCTGCTGGCTGGTTTTCTAAAAGCCAGATCAGATCTTTTTGGAGCGGCGACAGTTCGGAATGAAAAAAAGACAATACTTGAAGCTGTCCATCAAATTGTTTTTGGCTAAGAGGATCAAACAACAAGCCGCTGGCAAGATAGATGAAAATTTGTGCAGCTTTTTTAAACAGAATGGAGTGGAAAAAAAACATTTATCTGCCGGCAGCGGCCGGGGAAAAAATTGGCGGCATCTGCCGACGGAACGGACAGATAAAAAATAACAAGCTGCAATACAATTAATTATATCGAACGGAGACGTTCTGCGCAAGACATGTAGTGGCTACGCTGCATCGCAATTGACTGCTGCTTTTTTCTCTATTCAGGAGTATTATGCACGGGAAATGCAGTACAACTTGACCAATAGAGCAACAGGTGAGACATGATCAACAAAGTGATTTTAATTGGTAACCTTGGAGCTGATCCAGAAGTTAAATATACTCAAGATAGCACACCGGTGACAACTTTCAACGTTGCCACTTCGGAACGCTGGAAAGGTAAAGATGGCCAGATGCAGGAGCAAACCGAATGGCATAGAATCGTGGTTTGGAGACGGTTGGCAGAAATTTGTGGCGAGTATTTACACAAGGGTTCCAAAGTTTATGTGGAAGGCAAGCTGCAAACTAGAAAATGGCAAGATAAAGATGGTCACGACCGCTGGACTACTGAAGTGGTTGCCAGAGATGTTCAATTCTTGACTCCAAAGGGCGGTGAGAGCGGAGGTAGTTCTTATAGCGAGGATCCTGGCCCTGCTGCTTCTGGTCCGCCAAGTGGTGGCTATGACTATTCTAGTGCTAGTGGCGGCACTGGCAACGATGTGCCTTTCTGATCCTCTATTAAATAGCTCAGAAAACACGGCGGAAAGGCTTGCTTATATGGTCTTCCGCCATTATTGTTTTTATCTGAGTATTAAAAAAAACTGCCAATATTGTTTGTTGAAAACAGTATTGGCAGTTTAACAAAAATTGCTTCGTTAATAACAGCTAACTTTAATTATTCGTAGATACCTAAAGCCTCTACGGTCTCTTTCGTCAAAGTGCCACCTTCAGCAAGACCTTTTGCTTTCTGGAAGTCCCGGATAGCCTGTCTCGTTTGGTCGGTCAACATACCATTAATAGGCCCTGCATTAAATCCTGCTTGGACAAGAGCAGTTTGTACTTTGCTAATAATGCCTGTGTGATCCATGCCGTCATTTTGACACATAGCCTCTTGTCTCCAGACAAGTACTGGCTTACACGCTTGAACTTTATTTTCAACACATCTCTTTCCAGCAGGTGGCGGAGCTAGGCACATCTTCTTATAGTTCGGCACGTTGACAGGAATAGGCCCTTTCTGACCAGGCATTGTAACAGGAGGCCCTGCTACGCAAACCTTTTCCATAATAGGAAATGCTTGGTACACAGGAGGATTTATCATCACTTTTACCGTCTTGCTATTACAATTATTAGAAGGTGGTAGTGACATACAAACCTTAACAGGGTATTTCACTGCGATAGATATTTTTTCATTTTTGAATCTACATTTGTTATCTACACATTTTTGCCCTGGTACTTCTGTTTGCCAAGTCTTGCCTTTTATTTCATTACAAACTGAAGAACAATCCTTCATGCCTTTAGCTATATCGTCAGGAGAACATGGGATCTTTTTTCTATACAAATCTTCCCACGTCAGATGGTGTTTGATCAATATAGATGTATTTATCGTTGTCCCAGATATTCCTACTGGTTTCCAATAAGGAATCTGTATGGTACGCCAATCCGTTTTACAAATTGGTTGAGGAGGCTTGTTAGACTCAATGCAGTCTTTGATTTTCACATAGCCATATTCTGCAGGTTTAACTTTTTTATATTGAACTTTATTGGAAGGCTTAATAACGCACTTTGTCGGATACCACTCCCATGGTAACTGTGTATATGCTTCTATTGTTATAGTTTTAAATCCATCCTGTTTTACGACAGGAGTTGGACATTGAAAACAGACATCTACAGGTTTATAGACAGTTCTAAATTGTGCTGGATAAATACATTGCGACCAACATTCTCCAGGCTTAATATCTGGAGAGCATTTACCAGTTGGACATTCTGGTTGCTTACATTGAGGTGGGGGAGGAGGAGGAGGACAGTGACCATTCTGAAAATTTGTTAAAGGACATGCGGTTGGATAAGGTGGATAAGGCATTTTTTGTTTCATCATAGTATCTTGAGCGTAAACACTGCCTGCTGAAAAGCCTATCAAGGCTGTTAGCATTGCTCCAAAAGCTAATTTGTTTTTCTTCATCACCAGTCCCCTTTCCTGTATGGATTTGTTTACTACAGTGTACGGTGGCATTACGCACAATGTGCCAGAGTGTTAGCTTGAGTGAAGTCTATGTTTATAGAAAACATAATACAATCTTATTTTTGATAAATTCAAGTTCAAAATGCAATTTTTTGAAACTCTCGTAAAAATAGTTGTGTTGGCGTAGTTAAATCAAGGAAAGAAAATCTAATCAAAGTCAGTAGTGCTGTCACAACATTAAGTTGACGAGTCTCTTTTCTTCTGCTTCACTGAAAACAGGAGGGAAGAAAAATGGCAAAAATATACAAGGTCACTTTGACCGATGAGGAGCGGCGTGATCTTTCGG
>JAPEVH010000060.1 GCA_026645415.1 Candidatus Electronema sp. | reverse complement strand
ATCCAGAATTGGTGATTGGGAGGCAGATACGATCATCGGTCGTCGCGGCGGGGCTGTCCTTGTCACGTTGGTTGAGCGCAAATCCCGTTTCAGCGTTATTGCCCTTGCGCCGGACAAACGGGCGGATAGTGTCACACAGGCTCTTGCCGGAGCACTGCTCCCATATCAGGAACAAGTTCACACCATAACGTGCTATAACGGCAAGGAATTTTCTTTTCATGAGGAGTTCTCCGCCGCGCTTCAGGCTGAATGCTTCTTCGCTCACCCTTATCAGGCTTGGGAACGGGGACTTAATGAGAATACGAACGGACTTACACGCCAATATCTCCCAAAAGGAACTGATTTCGATACGTTGTGCCAGCAAGACATCAACTTGATCATGGATAATCTCAACAACAGGCCAAGAAAATCTCTTGGCTTCAACACGCCAAAAAAGCTATTCTTGGGAACCTGCCAAAAAGTTGTACTTGGAACTTGAATCCACAATTAATAATGGTCCTCTCTTTCAAACTTTATATCATTGCTTGGAGTTCCGCTTGTTTAGTAGCTCTGTTTTTTTTGATTAAGAGCTGGAAAACTTTCGCCTTATCGAGAATCGAATATTGGCAATTCCTGTTTACAACATGGCGATTAGCAACATTTGTCGTAGCAGCTTCAGTCATGATTGTTATTGCACCCTATACTGGCGATTCTACTTGGGATTATCTCGATGCTTTCTTCATGTCAGTCTTGACATATCTCACAGCACCTTGGGCAATAGGCACTATCTATAAAGCAGTAAAAGGAAAATTACCTTTATCATCTGCCTTTGTTGCGCTTTGTGTCTGGATGTTTTCAGCAAGCTGGTCGTACGATCTTTATCTTCTTTTAAGAGATGGTACGTACCCAATCACGTGGTTTTCAAATATCTTCGCTTCCTCTGTTCTATACATCTCTGCCGGTCTATTTTGGAACTTAGACTGGGTGCAAGAACGAGGCGTGACCTTTGCATTTTTAGAAAATAACTGGCCATACAAAGGAACAACTACAGTTTTTCCTAAAATAATTTTGTATATGCTCCCATTTATGATTCTGGTATCATTCTTGATTGTATATTTTTTTCTATTTTAACCTATGCAGCACGATTCAGCTAAAGAACAATTTGATTAAAACTATAACATGAATATATATCATCTTCTTTTTAAGAAAAAAATTGGAAAAATTGGTTTCAAAGATCTGATGAAATATTTTTTCATCATCATTGCCGTATATATTCCTATAGCGACAATCGCATTCGTTTCAAATCTATTTACAAAAACAGACAAATACGCTGCGATTTTGCTCTCGGCCCATGCTTTATCAGATCATGACTACTGGGCACCGCCGCTTGCTTTTTTGGGAAGTTACCCAGCATGGACCTTGTATTTCAATTCAAGAGGAGAAAAAATTGACTATTTTTTCAACGCGACAAAAAACGATTTTATGTCTGTTCTTGCGGATAATAAATATCAAAGCATCGTGCTGGTCGGTCATGGAAGCTATAATACGTGGCGAGCAACGGACAATCAAATAGCAAACTATGACATCGAAGCGATGAAAGGCAAGTTTCAGTTAAAACAGGGCGAGTGGATACAGCTTTCGTGCGCTGATCCTGATTTCTCACCAATTCATATCGGCGAACTTGTCATGGCAAAGGAAAATGTCTATCATTATAATGGAGCCGCTGGAACGTTTGACTTTGTCCTTGATGCCTTAACAGCGTTCAGACATATCAAGCAAATATCTAGTTCTAAAACCGAGTAGAGTAATATTTTTTACGTCCTTGTTTGAGCATTCACTTCTAAATCAATTGTAGGAGAAAAATATGCAACTGCCAAAATGGGAAGTCCTCAAAGCACATTTTCCAGCTTTACCTGCTGATCAAGTATTCCAAGCAATTGGTGGAAAAATATTTTATAATCATCAGATTGGCGTGTTTACTAATGCCTGTTCTACGCGGGTCTCAGCAGCCCTTAATGGTTCTGGCAAAGAACATGAAATACCATTTTTTCGAGACAGTGCTCCAACAGGGAAAAATAAGGCGCAGGTTTCTTCTGGGGCCAATAAAAAATGGTATATTTTCCGAGTCAGGATGCTGGTTAAGCATCTAGCTGAGCGATACGGCGAGCCAGAGGAGTTTTTGCCAGAAGAGTATCTGGAGAAAATTACAGGCAGGAAAGGGATCATCATTTTTGAGGTAAAAGGCTGGGAAGATGCTACAGGTCATGCGGATCTGTGGGACGGCGCGGCCTGTTTATGGCATGGCTATGAAGACCTTGCCTATAAGATTCTCTTTTGGGAGGCAGAAGAAGAACAATCTACTGATCAGGCACAAGCCAGTCCCTCTTCTGAGAGTTAAGCAGTGAAAAAATATTTACTTTTTTTCTGCGGCCTTTTGCTTCTTAGTTCTTGCGCTCAGGCAGAGCAAAAGGCGGCAGATCCACAGCCAAACAACGAGTTGCTCCAATTTGCCAAAGCTAATTGTTTTTTCTGGTATTTTCAGAAAAAAGGTTATGATTTGCATGACATCAAAGCCATCACTGGCGGTCTTGTCGAGCTTGGCTCGGCCTCGCCAGAGCAATATGAACAGGTGGCAGAGTTGGTTAAAAACTATACGCCGCAGCTTGTCACCAAGCAAGAGATTGATATTGACCTGCTAAAATGCTTCAAGCTGGAGCAAGATAGAAATTTTCTCCGTTCTTTAGCGGCGGTGCAATAGACTTTGGCATAGCCCTTCTATGTTATACTGATTTGTATTCACAATATTTTTGGCGCAGCTTCGTCGCATTTTTCTTTCTTTTTCTCCTACCTACAACCTCCTTTGCTACTTCTGTCAACGTCTCTGTCCTTGGCATAACCAACGAAGAATACCTGACAAATATCCTTGCCAATCTAAAAATCGCCCAGCAGCAAGATACCGCTGACCTTAGTGCAGGCCGGATACGGTTGCTGCACAAAAAAGCCCCAGAGGAGATCAAAGCCGCTCTCGCACCGTTTGGCTATTATTCTGTGCAGATTAAGAATAATAACGGCCGTGGTCTGCTCGAAAAAAAAGGGAAACACTGGCAGGTCAAATATGAGGTTGATCTTGGCGTAGCAACAAAAGTTGAGCATCTTCATATTGAAGTCACAGGGCCGGGCAAGAAAGCAAAAAAATTGCAGACACAGGCTTTACAGGCCAGCTTTCCCCTTCAACCCGGCAGCCAACTGAACGACATCCGCTACGAGGCGGGCAAGAAGCGCATCCTGCAACTGGCCTTGGAAGAGGGTTATATCCGAGCCAGATTCTCAGCAAGCCGAGTGGAAGTTCGAGCCAAGGAGCAAAAGGCTGATATTAGCCTCCATTTGGATACTGGGCCGCTTTATGTGTTCGGTAGCACGAGCAGCAGCATGTACATTCTCAAACCAGAGCTGCTCCAACGCTACCTTCCCTATCAGCCTGGCGAAATCTATTCGATTAAGTCCCTCAATCAGCTTCAGTCTGATTTGTACTCCACTGGCTATTTCAGCAAAGTAACGGTTGAGCCGCATCCGCCGCAACCAGAGGAACAAAGAGAGGAAGTGCCAGTTGAGTTGCATCTCCAAGCAGCCCCCAAAAACCGCTGGAGTTTCGGCCTTGGTTACGGCACAGACACTGGCGCACGCAGTAGTATTGGTTGGAAAAATCGGATGATCAACAAGCACGGTCATCGCACTTCTCTCAATGCCCAGCTTGCGGAAAAAGGCAGCAAGGCAGAGGCTGACTATGAAATACCAATGCCGATTCTTGATCTGCGCTATGACACCCTAAACTTTGACAGCCAATATTCTGAAGAAAGCTGGGCTAATACCGAGATCAGTCAGTTTACTTTTGGTGCGTCAATCAAGCATAATGCACCCAAATATCAGTTTGGTACTGGGCTAGAATATCTGCATGAGACCTACACCGTCAGTGGTGAGGATAATAGCACTTATTTACTCATGCCCAATGCCTTTCTGACCATGATTTTTGCCGAGAACCGGGTTACAACTGACAATGGCATCCGTATTACCGGCAGTGTCCGAGGAGCGAAAGCACCATTTTTGTCTAGCACAAGTTTTTTTCAATTCCGGGTGGGTGGCAAGATCATTATCAGCCCGGCGGATAAATGGCGTTTCATTGGCCGGGGCAGCTTTGGAGCCACGGCCATGGAATCTATTGATGAGCTGCCGCCCTCGCTCCGCTTTTATGCTGGTGGTGATCAGTCTGTGCGTGGCTATGGTTACAAGCAACTTGGCCCAAAAGATGATTCAGGCCGGGTAGTCGGCGGTCAGTATCTCACTGAGGCCAGTGCTGAATTAGAGCGCAAACTCTTCGGCATTTGGAGCGCAGCAGTTTTTTATGATATTGGCAATGCCTACGATACTATTGATGCCAAGTTGCAGCAGGGCGTAGGGGTTGGGGTGCGCATGAGCCTACCTTTTGGCCAAATCCGTCTTGATTTAGCCGAGGCCCTGTCTGAGCCGGGCTTTTCTCTCCGCATTCACCTGACCTTAGGGGCGGATCTGTGACTGAGACAGCCCCGCAATCTACGGAAAAAAAATCTAAGCACTCTTGCCGTTGCTTACTATTAAGCTCATTTCTATTGTTCTTCTTTGCAGTGGCAGGTCTGAGTTTTCTGCTTGGCACGAATACAGGATTGCAACTTGTTGTCCTTTCTGCGAATCGACTTGTAGGGCCATATTTTGCTGCTGAACAAGCAGAGGGACGTTTGTTTAATAACTGGCGCATCAGCAAGCTGCGGATTCACATAAAAAATGCCGTTGATATTAGCTTAGACAAGCTCGAATTTCGTTGGCAGCCTCTTACCTTGTTGGACAGCAAGGAACTGCATATCAAACAGATTACTGCGCAAGGGTTGACTGTCCGCATCCTTGATTCTAACCCTGACCAGAAAAAAGAAGAGCCGCAAGCGCATAAACGAATCACCTTGCCAGAGATCCACTTACCGCGTGGGCTGCGCGTAGATGAGCTGCATGTCACGGAGAGCAAAATCGTTGCCCCAGACGGTGAGGATGCGTTGCTCATTCACGAGTTGCTGGTGCAAGCTGCTGCCCATGATGATCAGGGAGAAATTACCCGGCTAAAAGCCGATACTTCCCAGTTTGCTTGTGATTTGCGCGGCAAAGTGGAGTTTACTGGTTCTTGGCCTGTGCAGGCAGAGGGAAGCTGGCAAGTTCCTGATCACGGTATCAACGAGTTACACGGCACGATCAAGATACAGGGTGATTTTGATAAAGCTGCGATAAGCGCAACCATGACGGCCCCGGCGCAGGTGACGCTCAAGGGCGAAGTAACGGACATTCTCAACGAGCTGCATTGGCAGGCGAGTGCAGAGACTGGACATTTTCAGCTCAATGACATCAAGGTAGCTGTGCCAGTAGACGGCAATCTCCGCATTGTCCACGCCGAAGGCACAGTGAGAAGTTATGGCGGTGTGCTGGCAGCAGATATTCATTATAAAGGTTATCCGCCAGTGCAGGCTGAGGCTAAGGTAGAAGCGGCAGATTATTCCGGCCTAAAGATCGATTATCTTACCATCCACCATGAAAATGCCGAGTTGACTACGCGAGGTACGATGAATTGGCATGGCGGTTTTTCATGGCAGGCTGAGTTGGAGAGTAAAAATCTTGATCCATCTGTTGCAGTTGCTGACTGGCCGGGTAGCATGAGTGGCCTGATTCGCAGTAACGGCTATCTGTCATCAGGTAGGCAGGAAATGGCAATCAATCTTGATGGTATTAAAGGCAAGCTACGTAATCTGCCTTTTGATCTGAGCGGTAAGCTAGAGCTGGCTGATAAAACACTGAATATCGAAAAGCTGGCTGTAAATTCTGGTTCCACTAAGCTGCGGATTAGTGGAACCGCAGCAGCAGACCAACGCATTGATCTTTCTATGCAAGCAGAAACAGGAGATTTAGGTGAATTTCTACCAGAATACAAAGGGAAAGGCAAACTTGTTGGCACTGCGCTTGGTACCTTTGAACAAGCTGCTCTCCAGCTTCATCTGAGCGGCTCGCAGCTCAACGTGCAGGAACGTAGCCTACCAAATCTACAAGCAGATCTGAATGGTGCTCTTTCCTTGTCAAAGAACGACAGCAGCCTGACTGTCCACGATTTACAACTGCTGACGGACGGTAAATCTGCCCTGCATGTTCAAGGGAAATTTGGCTGGACAAACGGTCTATCTTGGCAGGCAACACTCAAAGCCGCAGAGTTTGATCCTAGCCTGATTAGCCCGGACTGGCCCGGTGCAATCAATACTGAATTCAGTAGCCAAGGCAGTAAATCTGCTGACCAACTACGTGCCGAGGTGCAGATTGACACGCTGACCGGCAAATTACGTGGCTTTCCACTCAAAGGTAGTGGCACAATCAAGCTGGCAGATAAGACGTTGTCCGTGGATGATCTGCGTCTTCAGTCTGGCTCCACCTTTGTTCAAGCTAGTGGCAAGGCTGATTTAGATAAAGATATGGCCTTGGGGTTTAAAACTGGCTCGGATGATTTGGCCAGCCTTGTTCCTGATGCGAGTGGCAGCTTCAAGGCTGAGGGCGAGATCAGCGGCAGTCTCCAGCAGCCCAACCTACGCCTCCATGCAAGCGGTTCTAAGCTGCGCTTTAAAGACTATGCACTCAAGGACTTGCAGACTGCAATTAAGGTAGATTTATCCCCCTCTGGTCAAGTGGATGGAGAGATTAACGCGGCTGGCATCCAAATCAAACAGCAAAAAATTGACACAGCGCAACTGCGGCTCAAGGGTGGTACAGAGCAACACCAGCTCGACTTTGTTGCAAAAAGCAATCTTGGCAGTTTACAGCTCAACGTAGCTGGTGGCTGGAAGGAGAAGCAATGGCAGGGCCAGCTCAGAGAACTTGAACTGACCAACAGGCAGTTCGGAAAATGGAAGACGGAAAAGGCAGCAACCCTTATTTTGTCTGCTGATCACTGCGCCCTGTCCGGCTTTGCTTTAAGGCAAGACAAGGCCCGAGCAGTAGTTAGCGGCCAATGGCAGGAAAAGGAAGGCTGGCAAGCGCAGGCGCGGGTTGAGCACCTTGCCCTTAATTTAGCAAAAAAATGGCAGATTCCTCTGCCAGAGAATTTTCCAGAAATGCACGGAGAGCTGACCGTCGCAGCAGAGGCTCAGGGGAAAGGCGTAATGCCGCAACAGGCCAAACTGACCATTGATTTGCCCAAATTGGCTTTAACTGCCGAGGATTATGAATCTGAGCAGGAGAACGGCAAAACGACGTGGCAATGGCAGGACAACCAAATTAAAGCCACATTGCGAGATAGTCGACTGCATCTGACCGTGAAGAGCCAATTTCAGGACAAGAGCACAGCCCAGCTAGTAGCTGACCTCAGTAACTGCGGCGATTTCAGCCAACCCGAACAGATGCCTCTTTCTGGGCAGTTCAAGGTAAGGGTCATGGATATATCGCCGATGACCCAGCTTTCCAGCTATATGGTGCAGGGACAAGGCGGTTTTGGCGGCCTAATTAGCCTACATGGTACTGCTGCGCATCCGAGGATGGACGGTGTTCTATCTCTGAAAAAAGGAGTAAGTGGCGAGGGTAAGATTCATATTCCCGCCGCAGGAATCAATCTGCGCGAGCTGCGATTAGCAGTGGCTGGCGACGGTAGTCATAACCAGTTTGATCTGACCACGCTTTCTGGGCAAGGCAGGCTACGGGCGCAAGGTACGATCAGTCGCAAGCCAAAGCAGCCCATAGAGGCCGAGTTCAGCATCACTGGCAAAGATTTTCAGGCTGCTGATCTGCCAGAATATCAAGTTGTCGTCAGTCCAAAACTTCGCCTGATACATAACGGCAATGGCACCGTGCTTACAGGCACAATTGTTGTGCCAAAAGCAAGAATCGCTCCGCTTGGTTTTGGTGGGGCAACAAATTCATCCAGCGATGTGGTGGTGATCGATAGCGGTGATAAGCCGCCGGAAAATAGCCTTCCTTTTTCTGCTTCAGTTGCCGTAGAATTTGGGCAAGAAGTCGCTGTGGATGCTTTTGGAGTCAAAGGTTTTCTTGATGGTAGCCTCAAAGTCAATGCCAAGCCAAGCCGACCTATCACGGCTTTAGGCAGCTTGAGTCTTCGTGATACCTCAGTCGCCTTTGAGGGCGTTTCCCTTCAGCTCAATGAAGGCCGAATCTTTTATCAGGGTGGCCCAATTGACAATCCTGGCTTAGATATTAGAGCCTCGCGGACTGTTGATAAGATTGAAGCTGGCATTCATCTTACTGGCAGTGTGGACGATATGAGCATTAAGCTCTTTTCTGACACTCCGATGGAAGACTCAACCATTCTTTCGTGGCTTCTTTCTGGGCAAAATGGAGTTTCTGCCAGCCGCAGTGGTGATGCTACCCTTTCACCAGCAGCGGCAGCTCTGAGCAAGATCGGTGGCGGAGCATTACTTAAATCAATCAACCCGCTCAATGTTCTCGATATGGAAGACCTTGTCGATGTCAGCATTGGCGGGGGCAAGGAAGCCTCAGATGTTTCCTTAGTGATGAGCAAGGAAATTTACCAAGATCTCTACATCAGTTATGGCAAAGATCTGACTGGCGAAGGCGGTTCCTTCAGGGCACGCTACGATCTTGGTCACGGTTTTTCCATTGAAAGCGAGACCAGTTCTAAAACAACAGGCGCAGATTTACTCTGGTCTTTGGAAAAATAGAAGCTGCATAACAGCTCCCTCCTCTCACTCCTTCTTTTGAGTAGAAAACATGATTAAACATCAGCGACTTAATAACATCATCCTCTTGGTTATGGTGCTGCTCATCTCGGCCCTGTTTCTGACCATGATTCGCCACTTTTTGATGTCGATCTTCATGGCTGGGCTGTTTTCCGCTATGTGTGTGCCCCTCCATCGCAGGCTGACTCGACGACTAAAAGGAAAAGAAACGCTGGCTTCTGCCTTAGTAGTAACGGGCGTTTTTTTCCTAATCCTCGTGCCGCTGGTGCTATTGATCGGCCTTGTCCTTGGCCAAGCCATGTATGTGGGCCAGTCCGTAACGCCTTGGGTAGAATCCTTTGCCAAAGAACCAAGTTTGCTTAGTGATTATACTGATAAAATTCCCTATTATGAGCATATCCTGCCTTATCGCGACATGATATTTGCCAAGGCAGGTGAGCTGGTGGGCAGCGTCTCAAAACTGCTAATCAATTCGTTCTCCTCAATCACCAAGATGACAGTTAATGCCCTGTTCAATGTGGTGATCATGCTCTACGTGATGTTCTATTTTCTGACTGAAGGCGGAGCATTGCTGCAAAAAATTCTTTATTATCTGCCAATGGTGCATGAGAACGAGGAACGACTGCTGCGCCGTTTTACCTCAGTAGCCAGAGCAACCATGAAATCCACCCTAATCATCGGCTTTATCCAAGGGATGCTCTGCGGACTAGCCTTTCTCTTTGCTGGGATCCAAGGTGCGGCTTTCTGGGGCACGGTGATGGCAGTCTTGTCGATTATTCCAACCGCAGGAACAGCCTTGGTCTGGCTGCCAGCTCTAATCATTCTTATTGTGAAGGGCGAGTTCTTGGGGGCGATTACTCTTGCGCTCATCTGTGGTGCGCTGGCAGGCAATTTGGACAACGTGCTCCGGCCGCGTTTAGTTGGCAAGGATACAGAAATGCACGATCTTTTTGTTCTCTTTGGTACGCTAGGCGGCATCAGTCTTTTCGGCATTCTCGGCATTATTATTGGGCCAATCATTGCAGCCCTGTTCATCACCATTTGGGAGATTTACGGCGATGCTTTTAGTGAGTATCTCCCAGAAGTAGGCGAGTTGCGCATGGAGGCAACAGGGGAGGTGGCTCTGTCTGAAGCCGAGCCGCAGCCGGTTGCTTCCTCGGTAGAGGAAGAACAGGAAAGTGATTGATTACGAGAAGTTCTACTCTAGCGACAAACAGAATGATCTATCCGCGACCACCATCACCGACTTGTTCTCTATTGCCGCCAAAGCTAAGGGAAAAGACTTCGCCTTGGCTTTGATTAGAGATCTGCTGGACTTTGTTGAGGTTGCCACTGTGAACAAGACAGTGATTCTTGATGCACTTCATTCCGGCCAAGCTGATTTTGAAGATGCTGTGCAGGTAGGAGCGGCAAAGCAGGCCGCAGTCAGCGTCATAGTTACGAGAAATGAGGCTGATTTTGTCGGAGCAGCGATTGAAGCCTGCCATCCTGATGAATTTCTCCGGCGTTACAGATAAAAAACAGTCGAGTGGGAAAGATGAGAAAGAAAACCGTTGCGGTGATGGTTGGCAATGTCGGCATAGGCGGGGAAAATCCTGTCAGGATTCAATCTATGACCAATACGCTGACCGCAGATGCTGAAGCTACGGCAGCCCAGATTATGGAACTGCATGAAGCAGGTAGCGAACTAGTCCGGTTCACGGTCAAAGATGAAGCAGATGCGCAGGCAGTTCCTTTGATCAAAGAAAAGCTCCTTAAACAAGGCTGTGCTGTGCCGATTGTTGGTGATTTCCATTACAACGGCCATCTGTTATTGACCAAGTATCCATCCTGTGCTCAATCTTTAGATAAATTCAGAATCAATCCGGGCAATGTCGGGGTTGGTGAGCATCACGACCAGAATTTCGCTACCTTTATCGACCAAGCCATCAAGTATGACAAGCCGGTTCGCATCGGTGTTAATGCAGGGAGCAAAGATCAATCTATATTTGAGCGGTTGGTGCAGGAGAATGCGGTCAAACCCAGTTCTGCGCAGAAGACAGGTCAGCAGCTTGTAGTGGATGCAATGGTGGCGAGCTGCTTGGAATCAGTAAAGATGGCAGAGCAGCTCGGTCTGCCACACCACAAGATGGTTCTTTCTGTGAAGGTCAGTAAGGTGCCGGAAATGATTGCTGCTAATCGGCAACTTGCTGCGCTGACAGATCTACCGCTGCACCTAGGAGTTACAGAAGCGGGCATGGGTATCAAGGGGGCGGTTGCCTCAGCAACTGGACTGAGCGTGTTGCTTGCTGAAGGTATCGGCGATACTATCCGCACCTCCTTGACTCCATCGCCGGGAAGCTCGCGCATGGAAGAGGTGCTTGTCTGTCAGCAAGTGCTGCAATTCCTTGGCCTGCGTCATCTGCTACCTACCGTGACGAGCTGTCCCGGTTGCGGTAGGACGAATTCTTCTGTGTTTCAGGAGATTGCCAAGCAAGTTACCGAGTATCTTTTGCAGCAGACTCCACTGTGGAGGAAGAAAGGCTACAAGGGCTTTGAGATGATGACTGTGGCGGTCATGGGCTGCATAGTTAATGGTCCCGGCGAGAGCAAAGAGGCAAACATTGGCTTATCTTTGCCTGGAACAGGGGAAGATCCTCTGTCGCCAGTCTATATGGATGGCGAGCGAATCGCTACTTTATCTGGTAATAACAGGATTGCAGCGTTCAAGAGTATGATTGAAGAATATGTCGAAAGTCATTACGGTTTTTAGGAGCAAGGCTGAGATTTTCAGGCAGCATGAAGCATTGTCATTCCGGGCGGAGGGAATTATCTGCTGTTGCGATGGGCAGATAATTGGTTTAAGTTGATCGAAATGGCACTATACGCAGCCGAAAAATGCGGCGGAGATACATGCTAGTGCTGTCACAACATTAAGTTGACGAGTCTCTTTTCTTCTGCTTCACTGAAAACAGGAGGGAAGAAAAATGGCAAAAATATACAAGGTCACTTTGACCGATGAGGAGCGGCGTGATCTTTCGG
>JAPEVH010000058.1 GCA_026645415.1 Candidatus Electronema sp. | reverse complement strand
CCGAAAGATCACGCCGCTCCTCATCGGTCAAAGTGACCTTGTATATTTTTGCCATTTTTCTTCCCTCCTGTTTTCAGTGAAGCAGAAGAAAAGAGACTCGTCAACTTAATGTTGTGACAGCACTAGCTATACAATGTATCTTGTGAATCAAAATGCTAAAGGCCAATTATTTTGGGCTTTTTTGTCCGAGCCGGAAATATCTGACAGCCCAGAGGTCTTTGCCAATTCAAGCACTTCGCTGTACATTCCTGGTGGATCCCAAGATTTAAATGCTTTCACTATTCCGGTGCAGTACATGATTGGTGGTGGAGCCTCGAACAATGCTGTGGGGCTTGATACCCTGATTATTTCTAATGCCTCCAGAAACACTGCGCTTGCGAAGTGTTGGAATGTAACTTATGGCACTGTGCCGCCAAACCAAGGGCCTATTATTCCTAGTGCTCCAAGCGGCACAAGCAAGGACGGTACCGTCTCCATGAAGACAAATGCGTTCGATCAGCAAAAAAATATGGACAGTCATTGGTATGAAAACATGTCGTTTGGTGTTAAAACGGCTCAAGGATTCATGGGAGTCTCTTGGAGTCCTGATCCTAACAAGACATATATTATCACACCTAAACTGGTATTCTACATTGCAGTTGGAAGTTATTCTTCCAATACGTTAGCTGATATCACTGCTGTCTCGAATGATTCAGCTATATGCGATACAGCTAAAGATTTTGACTCCCTTAACCAATGTACTGTTACCTACACTAGAACAGGAGAGTGGAGCGTTGTTGCAGGGCGGCCTGCACAAGCAATGCTGCGGAGCAACAGAGAGATTATGTTGGCATCCTTAGATTGATTTTCTTTCCAGCTTTCTTCTCCAATAGGTAGCAGCGGAAAAGGATTCTTGTCGCTCATATCCACATGGATCGTGGATATGAGCTGATTCAATGCAATATCATGCTGCGTTCCAGCCTTGGACAAAGGTGGTTGAAAAACAAGGTTGTTTGACTTTAATATTTTAATTTTACCACATAAATTGTGATTATGCCCTACGTTCTTGAACCTGTCAACTCTCTCACCAGCCCATCTTCTAAGATGGTGAAAGATATAACCAAAAATAATACAGACGACTATGGTAATACGTTGCTCGATCTTTTTGCAAAAAAAATGAGCCCGGATAACCAAGGGGTGCAATGTTCCATTGGTCCTAAAGAAAAAACCAATGTAACATACGCCTCGTTAAGTGGATATCGTATAGATTTGCAAAAATACAACAATAATGGTTCGGCTAACTTCGCATTGCAGACCAACGAACGAAAATCAGTGACATTGGCAGCTCTCTTTATGCCACCCAATACTAACTTTTCTGGAGACTTGGTACAACAAGGCTTTACAGCGAGTTTAACAAGCGAAGGTCGTTCTGCTTGTCAGCTTACTCTCGTGTAAGTGTTCTTGGTTTGACCTTGCTATAGTTCTTTCAATGATGAGAAGGGCAGGCACCACGCCTGCCCTCACTCTTCCTCCTCTACCTCCCCTTCCCCAACCTCCCCCTCGACTCCTCATTCTTCGCTAGGCGCGCATTCATCTCCTCCAGCTTTGCCTGCTCCTTCGCAACCACATCGGGCGGCGCATTGCGGAGGAAATTCTCATTGCCCAGCTTGCCGTTGACCCGCTGCAAGTCCTGCTCCAATGTCTTGCGCTCGCGGGCCAGCTTGTCCAGCTCTGCCTCCACGTCAATCAGCTCCTTGAGCGGCACCACCACCTCAACGCCGCTCACCAGCGCGTGACCGGCATCATCAGGCACGATACCAGACTCGGCAAGCTCTATGCTCTCGGCGCGGGTCATGGCGCAGAGGGAGCTGCTGAAGGACTGAAGCAACTCGCGCTTGGCTGCATCGGGACAAATCAGCACAGCCTGCACCTTCGCGCTCGGATGCACGTCCGCCTCGCTGCGGATGGTGCGAATCGCAGTGATCACCTCCATCAAGAGCTGCATGGACTGCTCCGCCTCGGCGTTCTCCCAGAGCGGCTGCTCGACCGGGAACTGCTCCAGCATGATCGTGCCGCGCTCACCGGGTAATTGGCTCCAGATTTCCTCGGTGACAAAGGGGCAGATCGGGTGGAGCATCTTCAGGATATTCTCCAGCACACAGAGCAGCACGCCTCTGGCCTGCTCCCGCGCCGCTACGTCCTCGCTGAAGAGATCAGCCTTGATCCACTCCACGTACCAGTCGCAGAACTCGTGCCAAGTGAATTGGTAGATGGCCGAGGCGATCAGGTTGAAGTCGTAGCCGTCTAACGCCTTGCGCACGTCGCGGATGGTGGCGTTAGTGCGGCTCAATATCCAGCGGTGCGGCAGGGCCAGTTCAGCCGGTTGATCAGCAACCGCAACAATGCCCGGCTCGCTCTCCTTGATGTGCATCTGGGCAAAGCGGGCCGCATTCCAGAGCTTGTTGATGAAGCGGCGGTAGCCGTCAATGCGCTCCTCGTCCATCTTGATTTCGCGGCCCTGCGCGGCAAAGGCGGTCAGGGTAAAGCGGAAAGCGTCGGTGCCGTACTGGGCAATCACCGCCAGCGGGTCAATGACATTGCCGGTGGATTTGGACATCTTCTTGCCGTGCTTGTCGCGCACCAAGGCGTGCAGATAGACATCGCGGAACGGCACCTCGTCCATGAAGTGCAGGCCCATCATCATCATCCGCGCCACCCAGAAGAAGAGGATGTCAAAGCTGGTGATCAGCACCGAAGTGGGGTAGAAAGTCTGCAATTCCTTGGTGT
>JAPEVH010000048.1 GCA_026645415.1 Candidatus Electronema sp. | reverse complement strand
TGTGATGAATGGTGCGCGATGCGGAACGAGAAAGGCGCTCCGGTGGACTGGCAGTTCACCACGAAGGACGCGAGGATAAAATTGAAGCATCTTTACCCGTCAATTTAATGGTGCAACAGCACTAGATGGTATTTGAAATAACCATCTAGTGTGCTGCCGTTTTCGAGCACAGAAAGAAATGCGGTGGTTTGATACACGACGGATGTGCAACTAGCAGGGTAGCCTGAATTATCTAATTTTATTGCCTCAACCAGATCTACGGAACTGTTTGAAAATTAAATTATGAATGCAAATGAGTTGATAAAGCAGCTGTTATTAGCTTTTAACAGCAACGATAAGGATTCTTTCTTCTCAGCGGCTCGTGAATATATCGACCGAGAAAAAAGGATGAAACATACTCAAGTCGCAAAAGAACTTGAGACAATACTTTGTGAAAGAAATTTTAATAATGGAATATCATTTTCTGAACGACGTTTTAAAAACAGTGTTCCTGTACCTCGTGACAGCGAAAAGGGATTTCCGCTCTTGGAGGTCAAACAATATGATGACAGTTTTGAAAACTTGATTGTCAGTGAAGGAATTCAAAATCAGCTTGACCAGATAATTAAGGAGTTTAAAGATGCTGATATCTTAGCGACTTACAATTTGTCCTATAAAAAAAGAGTCCTTCTTTGCGGAAAGCCAGGAACAGGAAAAACTTATACAGCGCGGGTTGTCAGCACATTGTTGAATATTCCTTTAGTGTATATACGTTTTGATTCTGTCATTTCTTCTTACCTTGGAGAAACAGCATCTAACCTTAGAAAAATATTTGATTACATCGAACAGGGAACATGGATTGTCCTCTTTGATGAGTTTGATATTATAGGAAAAAATAGAGATGATATCCACGAGCATGGCGAAATAAAGCGAGTAGTGAATAATTTTTTACAAATGTTAGATAATTTTAATGGAATGAGTATATTATTTGCTGCAACCAATCATCAGCATTTACTGGATTCCGCTATTTGGCGACGTTTTGATGATGTGCTTTTTTATGAATTGCCTAATACGGAAACAAGGTTAAAGTTATTTGAACGATATCTAAAGCCATTGAAAAGGGAATCTGATCTTAACCTAAATGCGGTTGCCAAAAAATCGGAAGGATTATCTCCAGCAGATATAAAAATGATCGCCCAAGAAGCTATGAAATTGTCAATTCTTGATGCAAGAAATAGCTTGTCCGAAAATGACATCAGGCTTGCTTTGGATAAATTTATCAAAAGGGAAGCTCTGCGGAATCCTGCAATGGAGAGTAAATAGTGAATCGATATGAACATTTGCCTCTTCCTCCCTATCAGAACGAAGTGCAAAGACGAAAATTGCCCGGTGGTGGTGCGTATAAGATGCCTCCTGAGAGGCAAAAAAGTGCTTATTCGCTAGAAACGAGCCAGAAAACGGATCAGATCATCTCCTCTTTCAAAAGATTGAAAGATCATTATTCCGGCATAATAAACCCTTCTTTAATTTTTGAGCTTGAAATAAATCAAAGCGTTGATGTTGCCTCTGTGGAGAAAACGCTGACCGCAATAGGAATTCATGTGCTTTCATCGGCTGAAAACAAAAAAGGTTTTTGGATTGTATTCAGTGATGATGAAGATTTGAATCGTTTTAAAACTAAACTTTCTACCTACGGTTCAGAAGATGGAGCCAAATATGATTTTTTCAATGCCTTTGGCGAGCTGCGTGATATTCCGAAAGAGGAGAAAGTTGGAGAAAATCTGAGAAGTACGCCTTTGTCCGATACGCCGGAATTTATCGATATTGAACTATGGAGAATGACTGATGCCAAAAATAATACAAATTTCATAGAAGAACTTAAGAAAGCGTATCCAGATCAGCTTAAATTTCGTATCACCGATCAATTGATTACGAAATCATTTGTTCTTCTGCGGGTGAAACTTACTCGTTCAGTTTTTGACAAAATTATAGAGCTGAAGGAAATCGCCCGTGCAGACAGACCTTCTATGCCCACCTTCAACCCTGCTGATCTGAAAAATATTAATTTGTCTGAAATCCAGACGAATTCTCCTGATGAAAACGCAGTCGGCATCCTCATTATTGATTCTGGAATTATCTCGAACCATCCGCTCTTAGAAAAGTGTATTGGTGGCGAAGAAAATTTTCAGAACGGCGAAGCGGCCAAGCAGGATACAGTTGGGCACGGAACAGCTATTGCCGGATGCGCTGCATACGGGGATATTGAAAAGAGCATTGCCGACAAACTGTTTGCTCCTGCCAATTGGATTTTTTCGGCAAAAGTTATGTATGCTGAAAAAAATCCTGTAAGTGGTGAAGTAACAGCTTGCTATGATTCTGAAAAACTCATCGAAAGCCAGTTTAAAGAGGCTGTAGAGGCTTTTTTATCTCATCCTGAGTACCATATTCGAGTCGTCAACATATCTTTGGGCAACAGTCATGAAGTTTGGCATAAAACCTATGCTCGTCAGCTCCCTCTTGCTGCACTCATAGATGAACTCGCTTATACATTTCCAAATGTAGTTTTTATTGTTTCAGCAGGAAATCAAAATCCATGCGATCCGTATAACTCTATTGATGAAGTAAAAGAAAACTATCCAAAATATCTTCGAGAAAATAATACGTTCAAAATTATAAATCCAGCCACATCAGCACTTGCGCTTACTGTAGGATCAATTGCCCCGCCAATCAGAACCCAAAAAGAAAGATACGGCGATGAAAAGATAAAGACAGCAATTGCTAAAGAAAACCAGCCGTCACCTTTTACTAGGACTGGGCCAGGCATAAACGGCATGGTAAAACCAGAATTGGTTGAATATGGAGGCAACTTGATTCTATTCAACAACTATGGCAGCAGAATAACAGAGGACATTGGCGGCAAGCTGCTTATTCTCAACAATCAAACAACAGATAATCTTCTTCGATTTGATTACGGCACAAGTTTTTCAGCACCGAAAATCTCCCGCCTCGCAGGACAGGTTGCAAATAAATATCCGCAACGAACAGCTAGCTTTATTAAAAATCAGCTAATTTCCTCAGCATCCCATCCATTTATCCCTGAAGACAGTTTTTACGGATCAAGTCCGAGGAAAGCTCTGCAAGACCACTTGGCTGTTTGTGGTTTTGGGATTCCTTCATTGGAAAGAGCAATAAATTCATCTGACAATAGAGTTGTCTTGTTTGACGAAGGAATATTGCAACTCAATAAAATGAAAGCGTATTCTTTGCAGCTACCAGAGATTTTCTTTACTGAAAAAGGAAAAAAAAGAATTACGGTCGTGCTGACTTTCACCCCTGAGACACGCTCAACCAGAGGGGACAGCTATCTTGGAAATCGCATGGAGTTCCATCTGTTTCATTCTGCAAATCCACAAGAATTGGTAAGCAAGTATGGACATGTTTCTTCTGATTTTGAAGACGATATTCCGCCTGAACTGAAAAAATTTAAAATCGACCTCACCCCTGGAGCAAGAACAAGAAATGCTGGATGCCATCAAAAGGCTTGGAAAGAGTTCAAGAGGGAACCGAAAAAACGACCAGCTTCACCGGTTTCTTTGGTGCTGATCAATCGCAATAAATGGATGAGTGATGAAAATTCCCAGACGAATTACTGCCTGTCAGTCACTTTTGAACACGAAAAGGAAATTGACCTGTACAATCAGATCAAAGCCACTATTCGGACAAGGGCAAGAAACAGATAAGTTACAGAAAAAATGCTATGATCAAAGAAGCAATTGCCCAAATAGTTACTGGCCAGCATCTGGACGAAGCACAAATGACCGCTGTCATGGAAGAAATCATGACTGGTCAAGCCACGGACGCACAGATCGGTTCTTTCATCACTGCCTTGCGCATGAAAGGCGAAACCATTGATGAAATCACTGGGGCCGCACGAGTAATGCGCGAAAAGGCCGCCTTTGTTGATACTGGTATCGACACAACCAGCGGTCTGCTGATGGACATTGTCGGCACAGGTGGGGACGGCTCCGGCACGTTCAATGTTTCCACCACCACGGCCTTTGTTGTCGCTGGCGCAGGCATTCCTGTGGCCAAGCATGGCAACCGGGCGGTGTCCTCGCCCTGCGGCAGCGCGGACGTGCTAGAGGCTCTTGGTGCCGACCTGACCATGTCGCCAGAACGAATGGCGGACTGTGTGCGCAAGGTTGGTATTGGCTTTCTCTTTGCTCCAATGCTGCACGGAGCTATGAAATACGCTATTGGCCCACGCCGCGAGCTGGGCATCCGCACCATCTTCAATATCCTCGGCCCGCTGACTAACCCAGCTCGGCCTAATGTCCAGCTTACTGGCGTGTTTGCCAAAGAACTGCTGGTGCCTATTGCTGAAGTCCTACTTCGTTTAGGTATGAAACGGGCCTTGGTGGTCTGGGGTGAAGGCGGCATGGATGAACTGACTGTCACTGGCACATCGCATATTGCCGATGCTCATGATGGCAAGGTGGAGACTTATGCAATCACGCCAGAGGAATTAGGCTTGCAGCGGGCAGAGTTTGCCGCAATCAAAGGTGGTACAACCGCAGCCGAGGCAGCAGAGCAAGTACGGGCTGTACTTGGTGGCGCACCCGGTGCAAAGTTGGATATGGTGCTGCTCAATGCGGGCGCAGCACTACTAGCAGCAGGTAAAGCAGATGATTTGCTGGGTGGAATTGCCTTGGCAAGGAAAGTTATTGCCAGTGGAGCGGCCTTGAAGAAGCTGAAGGACTTTACGAGTTTCTGCAAAAAGGGCTAAGGAGAGAAACTCCGGCCTCCATCTGGAGGTGGAACCGGGAGAATACCTGCTCAAAGATGCAGGCCTCCTGCTGCTGGAAAAAACCATGATCGAGAAAAAGAAAGGTGAATTCAAGTTGTAAGTGCAACTTTTGCTGGTTTGAGAAAAGAGTGAGTTGTGGTAGTATGATGGCTCATTTCTCACCGCCAAGCAAGAGGAGCGCGCATGCAGAACTACACACAACTTACCGA
>JAPEVH010000047.1 GCA_026645415.1 Candidatus Electronema sp. | reverse complement strand
CTCTCCAGCGCCGATGGTACTGCGTGGGTGACTACGTGGGAGAGTAGGCCGCCGCCGATTCTTTTTTAAGCCTTCATCTGATTGATGCACTCTCGTGCTCGCAGATGAAGGCTTTTTTTGTTTATATATTCTGACTCTGGACATTTTTACAAAAATTTGCCATAATTTTAGATAATCATCTACTATCTAATCTAGGTTAGAGTCCTGTAGAAATACCAAAACATTATGAAATTACGTATTAAAGAACTGCTCCAAAGTAATCCAACGGAACAGCAGATTGAAGTCCAAGGCTGGGTCAAAACCTGTCGTGATTCAGGTAATCTTTGCTTTGTTGAAATTACAGATGGCTCTTGTTTGACTGGTCTACAGGTAGTTGCTGAGGCTAATCTGGTTAATTATGAAAGCGAAATTCGGCGATTGAGCACGGGCTGTGCAGTTCAAGTTTATGGCAAGCTGACATCCTCGCCCGCTAAAGGACAGACTGTGGAGCTACAAGCAGAAAGTTTGCGCATTATTGGCCCAGTTGATCCAGAAAACTACCCTCTGCAAAAAAAACGACAGAGTTTTGAGTATCTTCGTTCTATTAGTCATCTGCGTCCACGCACGAACGCTTTTGGGGCAATAGCCCGCATTCGTTCAGAACTCAATTTTGCCATCCATCGTTTTTTTCGTGAGCAAGGCTTTATTCAAGTTCATACACCTATCATCACCACCTCAGACTGTGAGGGCGCAGGTGAGATGTTCACTGTCACTGCCTTGCCCGCTGATAAAATCCAAGGAGTAGAATCTTTTTATCAAGATTTCTTTGGTCGCCGGGCTGGACTAACAGTCAGCGGCCAACTTCAGGCAGAAATTTTTGCTCTTTCACATAGTCGTGTTTATACCTTTGGCCCTACGTTCCGAGCAGAAAATTCCAACACCAGTCGTCATTTAGCAGAGTTTTGGATGCTTGAGCCAGAAATGGCGTTCTGCGATTTAGCTTGCGATATGGAACTTGCTGAAACTCTGGTCAAAGACTTGGTTGGCACCATACTGGCTCATTGTGCAGATGAGCTTGAGCTTTTTGAACGCTTTGTAAGCAAAGGTTTATTAAAAAAATTAGAGACAGTACAAGCACAGCCTTTTGCGCGGATGACCTATACTGAGGCAATTGCAGCACTAGAGCAGTCTGGTAAGCGGTTTGATTTTCCGGTTCAATGGGGGACAGATTTACAATCCGAGCATGAGCGTTTTCTCTGCGAGGAACTAGCAGACAGACCGTTGATTGTTACAGATTACCCAAAAAGCATTAAGCCCTTTTATATGCGTTCAAACGACGATGGCAAGACTGTCGCAGCGATGGATATTCTTGTGCCAGGCATTGGTGAACTAATAGGTGGCAGTCAGCGGGAAGAACGACTTGATCTGCTCACAGGTCGGATGGAAGAGGCTGGTCTGAATCTGAAAGAATATGATTGGTATGTAGATTTACGCCGTTTTGGCTCTGTACCTCATGCGGGCTTTGGTCTTGGCTTTGAGCGGCTGGTGCAATTTGTTACAGGTATGAGCAATATCCGCGATGTTATTCCTTTTCCACGGACACCGGGTAGCGCACCCTGTTAAAGATTATTGTGATTTATTAGGGCCTCGGACTGGTAAGACGTGAAAACTGTTGAGCTGAAAGGCATAGTTATCCATCCCATAGACAAGACTCACGTAAAAGGCAAAATCAGGGTACAGATCACCAAGCGTTGATGACCAATAATAAAAGGATTGGATATCATGAAATGCCTCGCCTGCGGCCCATTTTTCTTTTGTGTCGCTCTCAGGATGATTGGCAATAGCTAAGAGTTCTTCCCGGTCAGGGAGTCGCCAATCACCTAATTTTGAATTATCAGACAGGCCGCAGAACCCATCAGACAGCTCATAGGCGGCGACCCGGGCCTCTTCCCAAGTACGACTATTTTTAACCGAACTGTCTTTCTTGGAGAAGACAGCACAGTTGGCATTTTTCAGCCAAATTAAACCAGTAGCTGTATCAGTTAGCGTGCCATTCCCATTATCTTTGAAACGCGACTGCGTTGCCTTTTCTTGAGGAGAGGCATTTTGTCCCTCTTGCTCTTCCTTTTTATCCCTTGAGATTAATTCTTTCAGCGATTTACTCATATTCCACTCTGCCTGTGCCGATTGTACTGGCAACCAAGATAACAACGAACAGGTCAGCATCAGGATGGGCCATGCTTTTTTGGGCATTGTTTCTTCCTTATGTCAAGTGAGGCAAGCAAGAGAGAGTAGAATCATAACCGGTTACAGATATTTTTTCAAAGAAGAAGCACACGGTCTCTCGTAGGCAGGTCTTGAAGAAAACAAGAGGAAACGGTATCCTCTTACAAGGTAAGCATCCTAGGTAACGTGATATATAGGAGGACATCATTTCTATCGTCGGCAGTACAGCTAATCTAAAAAAAAGCCAGCTGAGGCAGCTAGAGCTGCTTTTACGAAAAAAGAATCCCCCTGATGAAGTGCTTGGCCGAGAGACGGCTCGAAGTTTAGCTGCTCTGTCTATAGAACTAAATCGGCAGCTCGGTGTACTCATTCATCGCTCTGGCACAATAGAGACGGTCATTGTTGGCAGTCACGACCGAATCGAAATCCCGGTACTCAGTAACGTCCGCAGCAGCGGCGGTCGTCTCTGTGGCTTACGCTGCATTCATACCCATTTTAGTGCCTCTGGTCCAGATGACGAAGACATCATGGACATGGTCTGTCTCCGTTTGGATATGATGTCTGTCCTGACCTTGCGCGGGAACGAATCTGACCTGCTGCATACTGTTCATATTCAACCCGGCAGCGCAAAAGGCTGGCATGTATTAACACCGATTCATCCTGCTGCGCCACAACCTTCCTGTATCACTCTTATTGAGGCCATTGAAGAGCAGCTTGCCCATAACCAAGCACTACGTGAGGTGGATAAAGGGCAAGAACGAGCCATCTTGATCTCTGTCAGCACTAACTCAAAGGCAGAAGCCGCAGAGTCCATGCTGGAGTTAACCGAGTTGGCGCGTGCTGCCAAAGTGCAAGCAGTTGCGCAGGTTATTCAGCATCGCCACAAGGTTGATCCCCGTTTTATTCTTGGTAGCGGGAAGCTGATGGAGATCATGCTGCTCAGTATCAGTACGGGAGCCAATCTCCTAATCTTTGATCAGGAACTCACGCCGTCGCAAGTACGTTCCATCACCAGCCGTACTGATCTGCGCGTGATTGACCGCACCCAGCTTATTCTTGATATCTTTGCGTCTCGTGCTCTGTCCCGCGAAGGCAAACTCCAGATCGAGATGGCCCAACTCAAATACCTGCTGCCTTTTCTTACCAGTCGAGATGATGCCCTGTCACGCCTCACTGGTGGTATTGGTGCGCGGGGGCCAGGCGAGACCAAGTTAGAAATAGACCGTCGCCGGATTAATGATCGAATCGCCCGACTTGCTGATGAGTTAAAAACAGTTGGCCAGCAACGCTATAACCGGCGAAATTGTCGCCGTAAATATGAAGTACCAGTCGTGTCACTGGTCGGTTACACTAATGCAGGCAAATCAACCTTGCTCAATACTCTGACTGGCTCGCATCTTATTTCTGAAGATATGCTCTTTGCCACCCTTGATCCTACCTCGCGCCGCTTCCATTTGCCAGACGGCACAGAGGCTGTGCTCACCGACACGGTCGGCTTTATCCGCAAGCTGCCTGCCGAGTTGCTGAAAGCCTTTGCCTCAACCTTGGAAGAACTGGCAGAAGCGGATCTGCTCCTTCATGTAATTGACCGCGCCAATCCACGTTGGCAAGAGCAGGCTGAGGTCGTAGATGCACTCTTGCATGAGCTTGAACTGGAGCAGATTCCCTGCCTGCGGCTTTATAACAAGATTGATCTCCTTGACACGCCGCCAAAGCAGGAGCAAGATAGCTTGTCTATCAGTGCCCATGATCCTGCCAGCCTGTCCAAGCTGATCGAGGCCGTGGCGAGCATTCTTGAGCAGAAAGCCGCATAACGATGCTGACCGCAGGTATTCCCTGCTATACTTTCTCCGTCCTCACTAGTGTCGGCAGTTGCTGCCTACTAGTGATATCGCCGTCTACATACTAGTGCTGTTGCACCATTAAATTGACGGGTAAAGATGCTTCAATTTTATCCTCGCGTCCTTCGTGGTGAACTGCCAGTCCACCGGAGCGCCTTTCTCGTTCCGCATCGCGCACCATTCATCACA
>JAPEVH010000051.1 GCA_026645415.1 Candidatus Electronema sp. | reverse complement strand
CTGCACGGCCTTTCCACACCTTCAGCGGCAGAACCGAACAAATAAGCAAAAACAACCTGCTGATGTCTCTCAAAGACAGGGATCAGCTTTTGAATAATTTCATGAATAATCATGCGCAGCCTTTTTTTAGCTCAACACAAATCAAGAATGTTGAATCCTTTCCCTGATACTTCGCATGAATGTGCGGCAGGTTATGGCGTTCATCATCATAAAAATACATGCAGATAAGAATGCCGTAAAATATGCTGATTGTTGGCATGAATCACACTGCGTTATCGCACCCGCTTCAGATACCCATCCGGCGCGACCGTGATCAACAACTTATGCTGAATACTTTTGTCGATCTCAAACTCAGGGTGGGTTTTGAGATATTCCCAGACAGCAGTTTTCGGATTATTGCCCGGCCCCCAAGGGCGATCAGGGAACATGTCAGCGGGCATGTCTTCCACCACAGTGTCGAATACCACGCAGTAGCTGTCAACACTGGTCAGCGGCGCGTAGGCTTCAAGTTCGGCCAGCACATGTTCGTGGGTGTGGTTGCTGTCCAAGCAGACCAGCACACGGGAGTAATCAGCCGCAACCGCTTTGACCTGTGCGATGATCTCCGGCGCGATACTGGAACCCTGAATCATCTGAATACGGGAAGACATGGGATGGGCTTCGATAGCAGCGCGGTTGTGGGCGCGAATGTCGATGTCAATGCCCAGCACCTTGCGCTTTGAAACCTTGGGGTCGATTTTATCGCCCGTTTCAATGGCATCGCACATATCCAGCAGAGCCAGCATAGAGGCACTGAAGATCAGCGAGCCGCCGTGCGCAATGCCGGTTTCAATGATGAGGTCGGGTTTGATCTGCCAGATTAACTCCTGCATGGCGACCATATCCTGCGGATACTGGATGATCGGACGGCCTTGCCAAGTGACGTTGTAAGAATATTTTTGCCCAATTGAGGTACGCATAAACGCGGCAGCGGCATCAAAAATATCTTTGTCCATCGGTATAGCAACAATACGCTCTGCAACCTCTTTTTGAAAATCAGCCATTATCTACTCCGAGATAAACGTACTTATTTTGCGACATCGCTTTTATTTCATTCAGATAATTAGAATTCATTACGTAAATTGCCGAACCTTCTGGCAATGTTACCATAGCTTCTTGTGGTGATTGCACACACAATCCAGTCGCCGACAAAAAACGCCCTTGTTTAGCAGGGTTAATATCAATAACCGTAGTTACTGGGCAATCTGCTTTTTTTTGCAGCAGCGAAAAGATTACACCCTTAGAAGCTCCACCCCAAATAGCAGTACCTTGTTTGGGCATATTTTCGGCAAGAGCGGCCAGAAAATTGTCAGGAAATGCAACCCGATCATCCATCTCAATTTTTGGGCTTCTAAGAGACGAAAGTTCGGCCACTATGTAGAGATACTGCCCGCCGAACAGCCTTCCGCTGTCAATTACTTCACCAAAAATCCGTTTGAAGTCTGATAAACGGAAGTAATTGACATGTTCATAAAAAATATCAAACCATGCTTTATGCTCACATATCCAGTCAAAACAAGGGACTTCAACATAAACCTTCCCTTTGCCGCCGTTAGCCAACTTTAGCTGATAAAGAAATTTAACAGGATTTACGATATGTTCAAGCACATGTCTCAGGATGATCCCTTGCGATGAACGCATCATTTCATGAGTAAAATACTGCCGCTTGACTTTGGGATTAGAGCCTTCATAAGCAGGATCAAAGCCTGTGACATCAAAACCTTTGTCTGAAAGTAGCTCAAGAAAAAAACCTTTTCCACAGCCTAATTCGACCAAGCCTTTGCGGCCCATGCTTCCCTCAATGAGACCGGCAACTGTATTCAAGTGTTGCTGAAATAGGGGACTGACAGCCTGTTCATTTTGGTAATGACCATCATAATTCATTAACTCAGCTTTGAAAGCCGCATTAAAGACTAATCCCGTCTGTAAATCCTCAATCAACCTGATATCACCTTTCGGACAATGTATTGCCTCATCAGCACTATCATACATCCGATTTTGGAAGATGGGGAAGTCAGTTTGCTGATAGAGTAAATTCATCATTTGCTGTCTGCTTTAATCCCAACCACACAGGGCGGATCAACAAGGTTGTCTGGACGGGCACCAAAACGCAACAGATCACGCCGCCCATATTCATCCGCGATTTGCTCCGCCAATTGCCGAATAGTAATAGGCTGGCCTGAACACACATTTACCGGCCCTTGCTGTTTGCCTTGGGCAATTTCTGCAATCAGACGACCAGCTTCCCGAACATCTAAAAAATCACGCACCTGAGTTCCGCTCGTAAGCTCTGCAATCTCGCCTTGAGAGAGCCGATTTCTCAGGTAGGGCACTAATCTTCTCTCGTCTTCACCCACGCCATACAGATAAAACAGGCGGCACCAAACGAATTCTACGCCCGCCGCTGCAAGGTATTGCGACAGAGCAAGAAATGCCGCTGCCTTGGATGCCGCATAGGGTGTGGTCGGCTTCAGTGGTGTGTCAACAGATAAATAACCTATACTCAGATCGTATTCAAAACAGGTGCCAATGCCGACAAATCGCCGTACTCCTGCTTGCACACAGGCTTTTGCTAACGCGAGTGTTCCGCTCAAACAATCAAGATTTTTTGGAGACCGCAAATACTTCCCCGGTTCGGCATACCAAGCGGCATGAATAACGGTGTCAACGCCATTGCAGATTTCATTCAGCCAACCTGATGTTTCAAAAAAAATATCTGGTGTAACTAAAACAGATTCAATTTGATCTGGTTGTTCAATTTTGCTTGGCTTCCCCTCACGCACTACCAGCCGAACTTTCACTGACTGCGCTGCAAGTGCTTTCAGAATTTGCCGGCCTGCGAATCCGGTAGCACCGGTGAGTAACACTGTTGTGGTCATGCAATCTCCAAACTCGGCACTGCGGTGACAAACTTTGTACCACTACCAGCCAGTTCAGCAAGCTGACCCCTGATTTCCTGAGCGATATTCCACGGCAGGATCAGCACGAAGTCGGGATTATACTCTGCAAGCGCGGACGGGGCAAGAATTGGTATGCGGCTGCCCGGCATAAATTTCCCCTTCCTGGACGGAGCGACATCAGCGACATACGAAGGTTTTGTGTAAAAGATGCGCGGTTTCATGCGTCAAGTATCCTGGACTATCTTCTGATCGACAATGTTTTGAAAATCTGCGGTGAACTCACTGTTATTCGGCTCAATACCAAGAGTGTCGCGGCAGTAGGAAGCAAAAAGCCCGGAAACACGGTACAGACGGGTGGACAGAACATGCAGCATATTAAAATGTTCCGCGATCTCATTGTAATCTGTGCCGTATTCATGTGCCGCCAAATTTCTCAATGCACGCATTTCCTGCCAGTCGGTGATGGAGGAAAGAACACCGACTTTCTCGAAATGGGATAAAACCCGGAGAAAGGTATCCGACGGCTCACCGGCCAGCAGGGCGGCATGACGCATTGCCGCTCCAAGTGTATCCTGCAATTTTGCAAATCTTTCATTGACGGCGGAAAGAGCCATGAACAACTCTACGTCCTTATTCCGCTTTGCCAACTCATCTCCCGATAAAGGCCAAGACAGCCTTGCGCAGGAACCGTCAAGAAAGTAAACACATCGCTCGACAGCGACGAGCATTTCGGCCAAATGACTGCGATATTCTGACGTGATTCTGCTCATGCTTCTCCTCCGTCTATGAGGATTGCCGAATGCAATTTCGCTATGCGCTGAAAAGCGGTCGGTTTTTTATCTTCAGCACGGACAATGAGATCAACCGGCAGACCGACAGCCGATTCTATTGCCATCTTCAATCGGGCACGCTGCATCCGTGAAAGATGCCGAGCTGTCTCGATCAGCAGATCAATGTCCCCGCCTCGTGCTTGGTCGTCAAGACGGGACCCGAACAGATAAACACGGCATCCGTTCCCGGCATACCGGGAGATGACTGTTCTGATAGAATCAATTTGGGAATCAAGCAGTCTCATGCACTACGCTCTGATAACAGTCAGCTCAGGAATTGCAGTTACAAACGCACTGCCCAGTTGATGAACCGAGGATAATTGCCCCATAATTTCAAGCCTGATATTCCACGGCAGGATCAGCACGTAATCAGGAGTATACTCTGCCAGTGCGGACGGGGCAAGAATTGGTATGCGGCTGCCCGGCATAAATTTTCCTTGCTTAGATATCGCAGCATCGCTGACAAAGGGCAGCAAGTCTGGCTTGACACCGGCGTAATTAAGCAAGGTGTTCCCTTTGGCGGCGGCACCATAGCCAGCAACCTTTTTTCCAGCCTTTTTTTGTTCAATCAGAAAAGCCAGTAGGTCATTCTTAACCCGGTCGGCGCGGGTCTGAAAACCTTGGTATGTATTGATGGACTGCAAGCCATATTGTATTTCTTCAGCCAGCAATTCCTCAACCGCAGACGTGTTCTCTCGCCGGTCATTACTGTGACAACCGAATATCCGCAGGCTGCCGCCGTGGGTGGCCAGCTGCTCCACATGCCATATCCGCAGCCCGGCTGTCTGAAAAATCCGGCTGACTGTATAGAGCGAGAGATACGAAAAATGCTCGTGATATATGGTGTCAAATTGATTTTGATCAAGCAGCCGCATCAGATGCGGAAACTCCAGCGTGATGGTGCCGCCCGGCTTGAGCACTGCCTTCAGCCCTCGCGTGAAATCGTTGATGTCCGGTACATGAGCATACACATTATTGCCGATTATAAGATCGGCCTGTTTGCCCTGCGTCGTCAGTCGGGTGCCAAGCTGTTCGCCAAAAAACTCACGCAATACAGGGATGCCGAGCTGTTCAGCAGCAGATGCGGTACCGGCGGTGGGTTCAATGCCTAAGCACGGGATATCGGCAGCGACAAAATTTCTGAGCAGATAGCCGTCATTGCAGGCAACTTCAATCACCAAACTGTCTTTGCTCAACTTGAGCCGGGCAATAATATCTTCGGCATACTGCGCCGCGTGCCGCAGCCAGCCGCTTGAGGTGCTCGAAAAATAAGCGTAATCCGGCCTAAAGAGTTCATCCGCCTGCGCATAGTCCTCAGTCTGTACTAACCAGCAGCGACCACAGACTTTCACCTTGAGCGGATAATGCAGCTCAGGGTGATTCAGGTCATCCGCACTTAAATAGGCATTGGACGGCGGTGCCGAGCCGAGATCAAGAAAAGGATGCGTAAGCGGCGTTCCGCAGTGTCGGCAGTTCATAGGATTTCTATGCCGTTGAAGTTTGCCGTCAGGAACGGGTGCGCTTGGTCACGCGCTGAAAGCTCGGTGACCTCTAAAGGCCAAGTAATATTGATACGCGATTCGTTACAATGAAGTCCTGCTTCTGCCTGTGGAGCATAGGCCGCTGTGTGCAAGTAAAGTAGTTCACAATCGTCTGTCAGCGTCTGGAAACCGTGAGCAAAACCTTCTGGAATCAGCAACGCCTGACCGTTGTCTGCCGACAGTCGTTCCGCTTGCCATTGCAGAAAAGTGGGCGAGTTGGCCCGCAGATCAACAGCCACATCCCAAACCTCACCTCGGATGCAGCTCACCAATTTCATTTCAGTATGCGGCGGTATCTGATAATGCAGTCCCCGTATCGTGCCGCATCGGGCGGTGAACGTATGGTTGATCTGAGCAACAGACTTCTGCCAGCCTACGGCTGCCAACTCTTCGGCGCAGAACAGACGGGACAGAAAACCCCGCTGATCGCCGAGCCGTCGACGAGTGATGCGTTTGAGACCGGCAAGCGGCAGGTCGCTGATCGTGAACCGATTCATAGAACGGCCTCATAAGCGGCAATATCTTCTTCACATAACCTGCGCACATCCGCGCCGCTGTGCTGTGCCTTGTACCACTCCATTGTGCGCTGAACTGCCTCAGCAAGCGATAAACGTGGCTGAAAGCCGAGCTGCTGCTTGGCCTTGGCAATTTCCAGCACTAACCGTCCAGCCTCATGCGGCCCTTCGCTGCCGTTTCCGTATTGCACTTCGACGCTGCCGTAAGCTGTCCGCGCCAGCTCAATCACCTCGCGCACAGGGACGGCTTCATCAGTAGGTGGGCCGAAGTTGTAGGCGCCTGACAAGTCGGCATCTGCCCAGAGCTGCTGGGCAAGAACAAGATAGCCTGCTAACGGCTCAAGAACATGCTGCCAAGGCCGCACCCCATCCGGGCGGCGGATATGCAGCATACTGCCGGACTGCCACGCCCGCACCGCATCTGGAATCAGACGATCTTCCGACCAGTCGCCGCCGCCGATCACATTTCCGGCCCTTGCGCTGGCTACCGCAACGCCCTGTTCAGCCAAAAATGCTTTGCGATAGCTATCGATCACAATTTCACAGGCCGCCTTGCTCGCACTGTAGGGGTCATGTCCGCCAAGGGCATCTTCTTCCCGATAAGGCCACGGCCATTCATTATTGCGATAGACCTTGTCCGTGGTGATCATCACTGCGACCCGCGTTTCGCTGCCACGCAGCGCATCAAGCAAATTGGCCGTGCCCATGACATTGGCAGCAAAAGTGGCCAGAGGCTCACGGTAGCTGGCACGAACCAAGGGCTGGGCTGCCAAGTGAAAAACAACTTCCGGTTCGGCAGCCCTGACGTGCGCAGCCAATGCCACCGCATCTCGAATATCACAGAAGCGGCTGTCGCAAAGAGTTACAAGATCAGTCAGTTCAAACAGATTAGGCACCGTATTGGGCGGCAGACCGATGCCCGTGACCTTTGCCCCCATTCGATTGAGCCAGAGCGTCAGCCAAGCACCTTTAAAACCGGTATGACCAGTAATCAGAACCCGCCGGTCATTCCAGAATTTACAGTCAGGGAAGGCAATGCTCATTTCCACCGCTTCCACGGTGCCTTGCCGCTGCTCCACAATTCTTCCAGCAGATTCTTATCCCGCAGAGTATCCATCGGCTGCCAAAAACCTGTATGCCTGTAGGCGGACAACTGTTTCTCGCTTGCCAGCACCTCCAGCGGTTCCTTTTCCCAGCTTGTTTTGTCCCCGTCAATATAGTCCAGCACCTTGGGAGAAAGAACAAAATAGCCGCCATTGATCCATGCGCCGTCTCCGGCTGGTTTTTCTTCAAAATGAACAACCCTGCCCTGCTCTATGTCAAGGGCACCGAAACGGCCCGGCGGCTTCACAGCTGTCATCGTTGCCAGCGTATTTTTTTCTTCATGAAAGGATATCAGCTCCGCTATATTAACATCGCTCACTCCGTCGCCATAGGTAAAGCAAAAAGATTGATCATCCAGATACGGCTTGATTCTCTTGAGCCGACCGCCGGTCATAGTTGCTTCGCCGGTATCAACAAGGGTCACTCGCCACGGCTCCCCTTTCCGGTGATGCACCTCCATCTCGTTCTTTTTCAAGTCAAAGGTGACATCAGACATATGAAGAAAGTAATGGGCGAAATATTCCTTCACCATATATCCCTTATAGCCGAGACAGATGATGAAGTCGTTGATGCCGTGGGCAGAATAAATCTTCATGATATGCCAAAGGATCGGCTTGCCGCCAACCTCTATCATTGGCTTAGGCTTCAGGTGGGTTTCTTCGGCAATACGGGTGCCGAGACCACCGGCTAAAATAACAGCTTTCATTTTTTCGGAGCAGTTTTTCAAAAAAATCTAAGCGAAGGTTGTGAATCAATCGTCACAATAACTGAATAACTATAGTGCCTTAAAAAATTACTTTTTGTTACTCAAACCATTTGTTATGATAAAATATATTTTTTTGTATCAAGTTTATACTTGTGGTGTTTTTTCTCTGGCCTCGATTTTAAACGAAAATGCTAATTTTTTTCCTTAAATCAATAGCTCATAATACCAAAAAAATCAACATGAAAAATCAATTTTTCTCACGCATCGCGAAAGCAACTAACGTTGTAAAAAGGAGTGCATTAGCTGGGATATGGAGATTAAAATCAGAAACGCTATGCACAAGAATTCCAGTGATTCCAGCAAGACTACCTAGAGTCGTAGCCTGTTCCAGCTTGCTTGACGATTTCATTTTGCACAGGCCATGTCGGTACAGCACGACTCCCATCCAAATGATCAGAATCGGCAATATCAGTCCCATTTCAGCCGTGAATTGAAGATAATCATTATGCGCGTTGTAATAGCGATGACTGAAACCAGGCGGCTGAAATTGTGCAAAGGCAATAGCGTATGTACCCGGCCCAGTACCAGCAAGCCAATGCATCAATATCATATTGATTGTTCCCCGCCAGATTAGCATTCGATCTTCAAGTCCAATCGTATTCAAACGTTGAACGACAGAAGGCGAAGCGAGAAGAAAAATACCTATAACTGCTATGGTAGCACCTGAGAAGAGAATAATATATCTGTTGCGGCGTTTGGTAAGCATGTAGATTACTATAAATGCTATAGCAGCGGTTGTACCTGCCCACCCTCCACGTGAAAAAGTTAGAACTAAACATGTACCTTGCAGCAGAAGAAGAGAAATCTGTAGAGGCAGCCATTCGCGCTGGCAGCCGAAAAGAATTAAACAGAGCAGCAAAGGGATTGACATCTCTAGCCATCCAGCCATATGATTATGGTTACCAAAAGTCGCAGTCAGCCAATGGCTTGAAGACTGTGGCAAACCAAGATTGTCCAACCAACCTGTTAGATTCATTCCGCTACGCCTCCCTAAGCCGATGACACAAAGTAAAGCTGAAACACTGATAATCCAATAGAGCAGGAAAATCAGTCTAGGACGTTCTTGGCCGATCTGGAGCAGAATATAATAAAAAAATAGGTAGGCAAGTAGTTGAGCAACTGCTATTATGCTTACATAGTAATGTACAGAGAAAATTAGAGAACAGAACGTCAAACCTAGTAGAGCCATAAAAGGTTTGTCCAGTGGTGTTTTCTTGAATGGCACCTTTTGTTGTTGAATTAGATAACTGACAGCAGCAGAGAGAATAAGAAATAAAATAATTCCAATCGCCCAATTCTGGACAGCCCCAATCGCTAAAGGAGCGAATAGAAGTACAACAGCAGAAAATATTGTAGAATAGTAGTTCATAAAAAATTAAGGCTGGGTTAGATTCAATTACCCTTAATTAAAATATATGCATTTTTTTTGTAAGCTGATAATCCTTGGAGGAATGCCATGAAGCCACTATACACTATTTACGCTTCATTTTTGTGTTGTTTTTTTCTTTCTGGAAGTTGTGTTGCAGCTCCTAGTAGCAGTTTAACAGTCTTTAAGATGAAAACGGTACCTGCGCCTCCGGCCCTTGTTGTTCTCCAACAGAAAGAAGACGGCAGCAACCAAATTCTTGATAAAGTACCTGAAGAATACCCTGCTGTTGTTCCTTATTTTCTCAATTACTTACAGAAAAATATTGAAGAATTTTCCGATGCAACACAGGCTAGGAAAACTTCTGCGATCGTAATAACCTATACCTATCCTGACAACCTTGAGATCAACTTTTTATCAGATAAACGAGAAAAAATTGTCAAGAAAATTAGTGAAGATCAAAAATTGCATGATTTGCGAATACGCAGTGCCATCTTGATGTTCAGCTTTACCAAAAATGGAACTGGAGCTATCTCTAACAATGCCATTGTCGGATTTCAGTTATTTCCAGAAGGTGTTGACTACAGGAGTATGAATATAGTCCCAGATTACCAGCTAGTACAAGGCTCTTGGATTTTGACATGGGAGCGGACAATACAGATTGTTACTCAATCGCATTTTGTTGCAGATATTAGAGTAGCCGAAACGCTGAGAATAACGCTGAGAGAAATTCTTTTTATACACGAAATCAGTATTGTCCTCAGTGATGGCAGCGTTATTGTTGTGCAGGTGACAGATTGGTTATATTTTAACCTGCCGCCTAAAATAATAAATACAATTATTCCCAAAAGGATTTTTTGTAGGTGTGTCAGTGTTTTACCATCGCCAGCAAGTCCGATAGGTAACAACACGGCCGTCAGAATACCATGTGGCCAACCATTTTATCGTTCCCAAAGTCAAACCTGTTCTGAACTCGGACGTGTATTATATCCAAGTTGTTATCAATGTTTTGACACTGGGCTAGGTAGCACTAGTAATTAATGCTATATATTGATTTTAATAAATTTAATTGGTTATCATGAAAAAAATAGTATATATTTTTTTGTCTGCTTTAGCATTACTTGGGACAGATGCTCTTGCAGCAAAAAATTATTCTCTGCATCCGACAATTGATACTAGCGTTCGTTGGGACAGTAACTATTACTACGACCATGAAGATGAAGTCGACGTATACACCTATCTGATTCAGCCCGGCTTGACATTTCAGTATCAAGGTGCACAAACACAGGTCGAATTTGGTGCCACGCTAGACGGACATGTCTATAGTGGCAGTAGCACATTGGATGATTTCATAGGTTATACTCTGGATGCTGATGCAAACAGAACAACAAAATCACGCCAAGTTACCTTCGGTCTGCGAGATACGCTCTCTTATACCCGTGACCCAGAGCATCTAGGAGATCTAGAAAATATCACCAGCAGGGAACTCTACAAAACAAACGTTCTTAATCCATATCTTAAATATGAACTAGCTAGGTTTGGCATTGACTTAGAGTATAACAATAGAGTTGTCAGTTATGATGAAGCCGACAATGAAGATAATATGCTCCAGAAGGGAAGTATTCAAGCCTTGTACAAGCCAAACCGTACTTTTGAATTTGGCCCTGCTTTTGAATTTGAGAGTATGAATTATGATCAGGATTCTGCTGATTACCAAAGTGCTAAACTGTCTGCTGTTCTCACGAGGAATGGGAAATTCGTCAATTTAAGCGGCGGAATCGGTTATCACCAGCGTGAACTGGATGATGATGAAAATACAGAACTTGATACTTTTTCTTGGCGAATTGGTATCGCAAGTCAGTCGACAGGATTCAAAAAAACGAGCTTTAGCTTTCTTTTGCTTCGTGATTTAAATGATACTTCTACACCAGACGGCTATTATTCCTCACTTCAGCTAAATGGAGCTATAGAACGCAAACTTTGGCGACATTTCGCCCTTGGTCTTAATGCCTCGTACAAATGGGATGATTATGAGCTAATGGAACGCAAGGACGATATCTGGAAAATTGGCGCGTCAGCCGACTATGATGTCATGGATTGGATGAAAATATCCTTGGAAACTGGTTATCAGAAGCAGGATTCAAACGAGGATGAAAATGATAATGAAAATTTCTCTTGGATGTTAAAGATAAGCTACATTTTGTAAAAGGCTGCTGGTGTGATAATGAAACATTTTTTCTTTTTGGTAAGTCTCTTACTCTTTGTGGCCAATTCAGCCTATTCCACTAATCAGAGCTATGTTCTTGGCGAGAAAGATGTGGTCAACCTTTCAATCTATGCTGGTGATAAACAGCAGCTCTCCGAAGACTTAACTGTTGACAGTGACGGTCGCCTTTCTGTACCGATGATCGGTACTATTAAGGCTAAAGGATTGACACTTTCCCAGCTTGAGCAGGCTATTCTAAAACCACTAGCAGCCGATTATTTTGTTAATCCGCAGGTCATGCTCACCTTGAAAAAATTTCGTCGGCCGTCATTTCTCATTACCGGCGCGGTGAAAAATCCAGGGAGCTATGAAATGGACCAAGAACCAACTCTTATGGAGCTGATCGGTAAGGCTGGTGGTTTGGTGTCTGAATATGGAAGCACTGGCTATATAAAGAGTGACAGCGATGTTAGTAATGAGGAAGCTAAAAAAATTAATCTTACAGCATTGCTTGATTCTGGCGGCACAAAGGGGAACATTCGTTTAAAAGATGGTGATAACGTTCATATCCCATTTAAGATCGAGGCAGATCAAGCGAAAACAAATATTTTTATTGAAGGTGAAGTCAAGAATCCAGGCATGTATCCGTATCGTCCCGGTATTACCGCGTTAAATGCTTGTGTTATGGCAGGAGGATTTAACGAATTCTCTGCACCTAACCGAGCTAAAATAATTCGTACCAAAGAAGGGCAGGACAAAGAAGTTATCAATGTCAACTTAGAAGAGGTAAAAAATGGCCAAGCAAAAGACGTGACGCTACAGCCTGGTGATTTTATTCAAATCCCTGAGACTTGGCTTTAGTCAGACCCTCAACAGTATTGTCTCTCAGCCGGTACCACTCTTTTACATTCCGTTTTTTTAGTCTCACATCATGCCACGTAAAAATATCTCTACAAAAAATATCTCTGCCAGTGAATATATTTTTATGCTTTTAAAGCATAAATTATTGCTCTTTTTTTGTGTTATACTTGGATTAGCTGCCTCTTTCGTTATTTTCAACCTAACATCTCCTGAATATACTACGACGGCTCGGCTTACAATTTCACCCTATAGCTCTAATTCTACAAAGGAAGCTATAGATAGCGCATTTTTTCAGGATCTCAATGTGAACACTCACCTTGAGCTTCTTCGTTCCCGGTTAGTTTTGGAAAAAGTTATCAATAGGCTTCAGCTTGATAAAAGAAAAATCCCTGAACAAGGAATCCTACATCAAATAGTTGCTCAAATTAAAAATAATTTTTTCCTTTTGATAGGAAATGTAAAAACATTAAGTCCTGCTGAACGGCATGTTCAACTCATTGAAGCATTGAAAGCTGAAATCGAAGTCAACAGTATAAGATACACAAACATTATCGAGATTACTGTTCATCATTCTGATCCTGATATAGCACGAGATATTGCTAACGCATTAGCAGAAATATATATTCAATTTGATATTCAAAATAACCAGCAGGCATCAACTGCTTCATTTAGATTTTTACAGGCGCAAACAGAAGAATTTAAAGAAAAGTTAGAGTCGGCAGAAAAGGAATTTTTAAATTACAAGAAAGAACAAAAAATTTTTTCTCCCAACAAAATGCAGGATAATATCTCAGAAAAAATAAAAGAATATGAAAATATTCTTATCGAAACGACAAGTAAACAGCAGCAGCTCTCTCTAAGACTCCAAGAGTTAGAGACTGCTATTAGCAATAAAAAAGAATATGCAGGTAAATTGCGTTCTTTAGTTGAAAATGCTGTTATAGACGATTTAAACAATAAGCTTATTAGTGCCGAAATTGACCAGTCCAGATTGAGCAAAATATACAAAAGCAAACATGCCAAAATGCAGGCTATTCAAAGTACAATTAATAATCTTCGTCAAGAAATAGAACGTCAAGTTCGAAAAGAAATAACCAATATGAAACAGGAGCAAAATCTCCTACAGTTAACAAAGGAAAAAACACAGCATAATATTGAAGAAATGAAAAACAATGCTGTTGCTTTAAGTGGAAAAGAGCAGCAATATCTTTTCTTGGAACATAAAGTTGAGACCTATAGAGAATATTATGATAAGTTACTGTCTAAAGTTGAGGAAACATCTATCAACTCTGAAATAAGAGATACTGTTGCTAATATCAGCTTTATCGAGCAGGCGCAGACACCTCTTTATCCAACGAAACCGGACAAAAAGAAAATATTTCTTGCAGGGATTTTTGGGGGGTTATTTAGTGGCATCGGCTTGGCCCTGCTATTGGAGATTTCTGACCGTACTATTCATACTGAAGAAGATGTGCAGACTTATTTTAACCTTCACGTAATCGGCACAATTCCCCTTACCAGTCAGGAGAACTGTCGGAATACGCTATCTGTCGCAAGCGGGGAGGACGCATAGATGGTATTTTTTAGTAAAAAGCAGCAGGGTACCTTTGCACCCCAAACCTTGTTGGGCGAAAAGATCGTGCATAGCCACTTTGCTGAGGCATATCGGACACTACGGACAAATATTCAATTTGTCGGTGTGGATCAGAGTGTTAGTTCCATTCTTATCACCAGTGCATGTCCAGGAGAGGGTAAAACTTCTGTTGCCGCAAATCTCGGTTGGACTCTAGCGCGCCAAGGTAAATCTGTGGTACTAGTTGACTGTGATCTTCGGCGACCCTGCCTTTCAAAAACCGTAGATAGCAGCTTTAGTATAGGTTTGAGCGGGCTACTCGTAGATGTTTTAGGCATAAGCATTGATGACAGCATTAAAAACAACAACTGTAGCCTACCTGATCTGCTGACGCTGATCGATTTGCAAAAAAGAACTGGTAAGCTTCTGGTACGCGATGCAGCAGAAGCAGTAGAACTTTTTTTTCTAAATGGAAAAGCAGTTGACCTAGCATGGTTGACCTGTCCCAAGCATCTGGAACTGCCTTTACTTGTACACCAAGAAGGTTTTCTGAACAAAGAGCAACTAACTTTGGCAGTTAAACAGCAGGACGATGCAGGTAAGCGGCTTAGTAGCATGATCAGTGGCTTGGGATTTGCCGACAAAAAAAGTCTGAAAGGCTCATTGGCTCTATATATAGCAGCAGCTTTGCAGCAGATCAATATCATATCTGCTCCAGTCTTCCTGTTCACCGATCTCTCTGTGCAGCAGATCAGCGCAGGCATTGCCGATTTTGTTGACCTGCCGCAACAGATCGCTAGAATCGTTTTCAGCCGCAATGAGCTGTCTTATATTGATAGTTGCATCCGCCAAGCTATAGTTCAAGCCGATGAACAGCTTGTAGTGCTGCCTTCTGGATCTGTTCCACCTAACCCCTCAGAGATGGCAGGCTCGCTTCGTCTTCATTTTATTCTTTCCCGTCTGAAGCATTTTTATGATTTTATGATTATCGATACTCCACCTGTATTGCCAGTTAGCGATGCTCTGCTGCTGGTTCCTCATGCAGACGGAGTTCTCTTGACAGTAAAAACTGGTTGGATGAACCGGGACCTGATTGGCAAGGCGATTGAGCAGCTAAGAGACGTAAATGCCAATCTATTGGGCGTAGTGCTAAATCAAGTCGATATCAAGCGTGAAAGCTACTATAATTCTTATCATAAGTATGCCTCCAGTTATTATGGAGAGTACGACAAATAATCAATCGCGATATCTCACCGTAGTTCTGCTCGTCATCGCCTTTTTTCTCTTTCTTCCAGCCATTCGTTTCTGCACAGGCCAAATTTATTATCAAAGAGCGCAGATACGCATCCAGCAGCAGGCGTATAATTCTGCTATCAAACTTTTGCAGGAAGCAGCCAGCTGGCTGCCTTGGGACAGTTCGATTCATTACAGCTTGGGTATGGCATATCTTACGCTGGCTTGGCAGACTAACGACCTGATTCAAAAGGCGTATTATTCCATTGCTGTGGAACAGCTCCGCAAAGCGGAACAATTGAATATGCTGGAGCCGGAGATTGCTGTCAGTCTCGCCTATGCCCTTGAGGCTCAGAACGAGAGTAATCCTGAGAAAATCCTTGCTGCATATCGTCTGGCCGCAAATCTGGCTCCAAATTCAGTCCAATACGTTGAACTGCTAGCAGACAAGCTCTGGCAGTTTGGCCATCAAAAGGAAATGCTGGCGGCTGTGGAAACTTTGGGGCGCATCTATCCTAGTTCTTATTATCGAATCTACAGAAAGACTTGGTGGACAGAGGCTGCGGAAGAACATTTCAAGCGGGGATTGCGGCAAGGGCTAGCACAGAGCAATACATGGACCGGCTTGGCAGACAACGATGTCCGCCGGGCACGAATAATTTTAGCAAATATGCTGGCCAAAGAGAATAATTGGGGAGCAGCGGCGGAGCAGCAACGGCTAGCTTTGACTCTTGAACAGCGGGATAATAGCTATAGAGAGTATTTTCAGCTTGCTGATTACTATCTGCACAGCAAAAATCTTGCCGCTGCATACAAGGCATTGTTAACAGGTTCTACCTTAGTAGAACCTACAAAAAACTATTTACAGGAGCTATTGTCGCTATTTCAGCAGTCAGGAAATCAAGCTGCGTTTCCTGATTTCTATAGGCTGTTGCGCTCTGAGCTGTCTTTTTCTTATGTCGAAGACCTCCAACTCGCTGAATTTTTAATCAAGGAACAGCAGGATATCTTTGCTGTAGAAATTCTACACAATTTGACCAAAGAACAAGATTATTTGGAGAAGCCTTGGCAACTCCTAGCAGAAATCTACCGACGCCAAGGCAAAACTACGGCCATGAAAGCAGCGTTGGCCAAGGCTAATCAATTGAAGCCTACGCCAACCTCGCCAGCACAGTCTCTCCTGCCCTGACCTTTTCTCCAACCTTCACTGCCACACTAGTTTCTTTTGGTAGATAGAGATCAACTCGCGAACCGAAACGGATCAACCCGAAACGTTCCCCTGTCTTGATTTGATCACCCGGCTCTGCCCAACAAATAATGCGGCGAGCAATGAGACCGGCAATCTGGACAACTGCGTACTCCTGCCCAAAAGCGGTTCTAATAATTGCTGCACAATACTCGTTGTGGAGAGTGGCCTTATCTTTATCCGCAGCATAAAAGCGTCCCGGTTGAAATATAATGCGCTGTACTATACCTGCAAAAGGAATCCGATTAACATGGACATTAAAGACATTCATGAAAATAGAAATTTTGAGAACGTCCTTCTGAAGAAAACGGTCATCAAAGATTTCTTCGACTCGGATAATTTTACCATCTGCAGGTGAAATCACAGCGTTTGTTGTTTCTGGTAAGATACGCTCAGGATCGCGAAAAAAATAGGTACTAAAAACAGTGGCAAACAGTGCTCCTAAGCTGGCGTATTTATACTGGAGAATACTGCAAATGAGAGAAATAAAGGCGCAGAGAAGAATAAAGGGTAAGCCTTCTTTGGCAACAGAAAATGTAGATGTTTTCATTCAAGATGTTTATGAAGAAAAAAGAGGTATGACAACTGTCATACCTCTCGTAAAAGAAACATAATTTGCGCTAATAGCTACTTTTTCGAAGCGCGGGCCATGGCAATGGTGCCAGTACGGACAACTTCTTTAATACCAATAGGCCGAAGGATATCAACCACTGCCTTGATTTTAGATTCAGAGCCAGTGACTTCTACGGCATAAGAATTGGGACTGACATCCACAACCTTACCTCGGAAAATATCAATTACCCGTAACACTTCGGCTCTTGTACTTGCCTCAGCTTTAACCCGGATCAGTACCATCTCGCGTTCTACATATTCTCCTTCGCTGATGTCTGTCACTTTGATAACATCAATCAGTTTATGAAGTTGCTTCATAATCTGTTCGATGATCGAGTCATTGCCCCGGGTCACCAAGGTTAGGCTAGAAACTTGAGGGTCAAGGGTTTCAGCCACGCAAAGGCTCTCGATATTAAAACCGCGACCGCTAAAGAGGCCGGTCACCCGTGACAGCGCACCGGGCTTGTTGCGGAGGAGAACAGAAAGAGTATGTTTCATTGCTTTAATCCTTGCAAGAGTTCCTAGAAAAAAATTATGCCAGCAGCATCTCGGTGGTTGATCTTCCAGCTGGAATCATCGGGAAAACACACTCTTCACGCTTGATGACAAAATCCATGATCACGACCTGATCTTTGATAGCAAGTGCTTCTTTAATTACGGCTTCCACTTCGCTCTTGGTTTTAGCCCGTAGCCCAACTGCACCATAAGCCTTAGCCAGTTCAACAAAGTCAGGCGTAACTTCCATTGGCGTACCAGAATAGCGTTTGTTGTAGAATAACTCCTGCCATTGCCGGACCATGCCTAGATAGTTGTTGTTCAAAATTGCGATCTTGACTGCTGCGCCGTACTGTTTTGCTGTAGCTAATTCTTGAATATTCATCTGGATCGAGCCATCACCAGCAATATCAATGACGGTTGCATCCGGGAAAGCAATCTTTGCTCCAATGGCCGCAGGCAGGCCATAGCCCATCGTGCCGAGACCGCCGGAGGTGAGGAACTGGCGCGGCTGATTAAACTTATAGAACTGAGCAGTCCACATCTGATTTTGACCAACCTCAGTAGTAATAATTGCATCACCACCAGTAAGCCGATTGATCGTTTCCACTACGTATTGCGGTTTAATGATCTCACCCTCATCAGTATAGGACATGGGGTGTTTTTTATTCCATTCATAAACCTGATCAAGCCATTTTTTGTGCTTCTCGGCAAAGGCTGCCTGATCAAGTTCTGAACTTGTATTAAACCAAGCATTCATTGACGTGAGGGCGTTCTTGCAGTCTGCAACAATCGGAATATCTACTTTGACATTTTTAGAAATCGAGGCCGGATCGATATCAATATGAATAATCTCTGCATCTGGAGCAAAGGTATCAAGACGACCTGTGATTCGATCATCAAAACGTGCGCCAACGGCAATCAACAGGTCACTTTTTGCCACCATCATATTGGCCGCATAGGAGCCGTGCATCCCCAGCATCCCCATTGAGAGGGGGTTGGTACCAGGAAAAGCACCCAAACCCATGAGGGTCATAGTGACCGGGATCTGTGCTTTTTCTGCTAGTTCAGTCAGCTCTTTATTAGCATTAGAAAGAATAACTCCACCACCAACATAGAGCACAGGTCGTTTAGCCTTTAGGATAGATTTACATGCCTTGGCCACTTGTCCTGGATGTGGCTCTACCGTCGGCTGATAGGTCTGCATCTTGATTTCTTTCTTGGCCGGGAATTCTATTTTGGCGGCCATCACATCTTTAGGCAGATCTACCAACACCGGGCCAGGTCTTCCAGAGGCGGCAAGATAAAACGCTTCCCGCAGAATCGGCACCAGCTCATTTGGATCATTAACCAAATAGTTATGTTTGGTGCATGGTCTGGTAATGCCAACAATGTCTACTTCCTGAAAGGCATCGTTACCAATCAAGGCTCTAGGTACTTGGCCTGTGAGCACGACGATTGGAATCGAATCCATATAGGCAGTAGCAATACCAGTCACGCCATTCGTTGCACCTGGGCCAGAGGTAAGCAGTGCCACTCCGACTTTCCCGCTTGCTCGTGCATAGCCGTCTGCGGCATGGACAGCCCCCTGTTCGTGGCGGACTAACAGATTCCTAATTGAGGAATCCATCAGCTCGTCATACAGATCAAGGATCACGCCGCCTGGAAAGCCGAAAATGGTGTCAACCCCTTCCTCCTGCAGACATTTGATAATGGCCTGCGCGCCTGTGATTTTGCTCATCAGATTTCCCTTAACGTGGTTATTCAATGCCCTGTGCCTGTGCGCAGAGTCTTATGCTTCATTATTGAAAGGTAAATAAGACTATATAAGCCCTGAAAAACACTGTCAAGGTGAAACAAGCCAGTAAACAGGAAAATAGAGTCTAAGCAAGGAGTTTTCATATTTGCGCCCCTTCCTAATTGCCTTTCCCGGCAGCATCCGGTATTTTATTTTGTATCAGGGCTGCACAAGGCGGTCTGTCCTTTTTCAAAATATGCTAAAAAAATCATGCTGAACGTTGGCATTATTGGGGCTTCCGGCTACACCGGCGTGGAACTAGCCCGCATCCTCTGCGTCCATCCTGAAGTCCAGCTGACCGTGGCTACCTCACGGCAATATGCAGGCAAGCCGCTTTCCGCTGTTTTTCCTAATCTGCGCAAGCGAGTGGATTTGCTCTGCGAGGACTTGGCCCCGGCCCAGCTTGTTGATCGGGCCGATTTCTTTTTTGCCGCCGTGCCGCACAAGACGGCAATGGCTTTGGTGCCAACGCTCTTGGCCGCTGGCAAGAAGGTGGTTGATCTGAGCGCAGACTTTCGTATCCGTGATGCTGCTGTGTATGAGCAGTGGTATCAGCCACACACGTGCCCGGACCTGATCACTGAGGCAGCTTATGGCCTGCCAGAGTTGTACCGCGAGCAGGTAAAAACGGCTCGTCTGGTCGCCAATCCCGGTTGCTACCCGACCTCAATCATTCTTGGCCTTGCCCCGCTGCTGCGGGAAAAGCTGATTGACCCAACCACGCTGATCATTGACTCCAAATCCGGCACCTCTGGCGCAGGACGCTCGGCCAACGTCGATACCATGTTCTGTGAGGTCGCCGACGGCTTCCGGGCTTACAAGGTTGGCGGCACACATCGCCACATCCCGGAGATTGAACAGGAGCTGTCCGTATTGGCTGGAAACAAGGTGACGATCTCCTTCACGCCGCACCTGCTGCCGATTTCACGCGGCATCCTCAGCACTATGTACGCCACGTTGAGCAGTACGATCAGCGAGCAGGACATTCAGGCTTTATACGAAAGCACCTACAAAGACGAGACCTTTGTCCGCGTCTGCCCAGCCGGAATTTTCCCGGCTACCCAACATGTGCGCGGCAGCAACTGCTGTGACATCGGCGTGAAGGTAGATAGCAGAACTGGCCGGGTGATTGTTATGTCGGCGATTGACAACATCGCCAAGGGCGCATCCGGTCAAGCAGTGCAGAACATGAACCTGATGAATGGCTTTGCCGAAGACTGCGCCATCAGCGGAGCTGCCTTTTTCCCGTGAGCCAGAGGAATATCCGCCGGTGCCTTGCCTACGACGACAGAAGAATGGAGCCGCCGCCTCTGTTCTTGACAAATCCAGCCGCACTCCCTATGCTGGCTGATCAGCAGCAAGGCTGTGAATGTGCGCAAACTTATCAGCAAAAGGAGGAGCAATGCAGACAGAAACTGGCAGCAGAACGCTTCGTGCAGCGAAACAGCCTTCCGTCCGTCGGCCAGAGCAGCGTCAGTCCGCGCTGGAACGTTTTCTCGCTCTGCCTGAAGGCACAGCCTGTCAACTTATCGCCGGAGAACTTGTCATGAGTCCAGCGCCAGTTCCGTTGCACCAATACATTGTCATCCATCTTTCTATGAAGCTGCTTCAGTTTGTTGAAGCAGCCAGCCTTGGTCAGGTGTTCGTCTCGCCAATTGATGTTCAGATCAATGAACGCAACATCTTCCAACCCGACATCCTCTTTATCAGCAAGGAGAAAGCCGCCTTGATCGGCGAGCGGATGATTGAAGGCCCGCCTGATCTTGTTGCAGAAGTCCTGTCGCCGTCCTCAGCCTACCATGATCTGCGGACGAAGTTCCGGGCCTATGAGCAGGCCGGTGTGCAGGAGTATTGGATTGTTGATCCTGAACGGAAGAGCGTGGAGGTTTTCGTCAGCAGCGGCAGCAAATTTCAGCTGCGGCAGGAAGCTGAAGGCGAAGGCGTGGTGCAGTCCGTGCTGCTGGCAGGTCTTTCTGTTGATCTGGCTGATATTTTCCCGTGAGCTGTGTGCGCTCTGGTTCCTACCTGACTTTTTCCGAGCACCTATTCCAGTCATCCGCAGATGTTGGTGCGAGAACCATACTTTACGCGACTGGAATTCTCCTGTTGACAAGGGCAGGTGTGCAGTCTTAAATTGGCTGACAGCGTCAGTTCAAATAAGAAAGCACTTTTTGTTATATGTTCAAAGCAAGCGAGATATGAGAAGGATAAGAAAGAAAACAGGCAAACTAATTGATGAATTAATTGCTCTTCGGGATAGTAGGAAGTCTATTGATGACTTCTTTTTATCTTATCTGGTCAATTTCTATGAAAACTGCCGTTTAATGCACGCTTTCATTGCAAGCGGTGGCAATAATAAGGATTTGATTACAATAGCATATCGTCAATATTATGTATTTCTCGTTAGTTGTTGGGAAACATTCTTTCGTGATGTCTTTATCTATGTACACACGCAAGATAATAGACTTACAGAGAGATTATTGAAAAAAATGGATCCAGCAATACGGACATTGAACAACGATATTGTTACCTTGCCAGAGCTATTGAGTAAAAGCTTTAATTTTCAAGATATCAATGATCTCGAAGATGCCTATAATGAAATATGGGGCACAAACTTTTTAAAACATATTTGTTCAACGAATATTGGACCTTGTGGTATTAATGGTAAAGTATCACATGGACTTGTTGTGAATAGCCTTTTCGATAATTGGCATGACTATATAATAAAAACATTTTCGATTCGGCATAAAGTAGTACATGATGCCAATTTCAGACCTGAAGTAGATATTCAGTTTATCCAAAAAGCTGAAGCTGTTTTTCTACTCATTCCACAAATTGCAACGCAGCTTATCTCAGAGAAATTCAATCTAAAACGTATTGTATTTATGAAAGAAGAACTCTGTGTTCCCTATATATTTACCGTATCTGAAATACTTGCAAATGATTGGCAAGTTGTACAATGATAACCAAATACTCATATGAATAAGCAGGTAGACTGAGCAAGTAGCTCGATCGTTCACCCAAGCGCAATCTATCCCCTTGCCCTAACCTTTCATCCCCCTTCCCACCAACACACACAAGTCCCTCGGACTTACCTACGTTAGTCCCAAAGACTTATATAGGTAAGTCCGCCGGACTTATTCTGCCGGACTTACCTACGTTACTCTTTCGGACTTATATAGCTAAAGTAGCTATAAATTGATACAAAAAATATTCGTATTAACAAGTGCTTAACTGCCAATATATAATCATTTTGTGTTGCTACAGCTATATACGTTACTCTTTCGGACTTATATACGTTCCTCCCCGCCGTCTTTCCTCTTGACAGGCCGGGCCGCGCTCCGTATGCTGCGGAACAGGTCTTTTTATCCGCTGTCATCAGCAGTTAAAACCAATTGGGAGGACATTATGGCAACGATCCAGTACCGGCTTGAGCCTAACCCGCTGACCACGCCCGCATCCTACAAGCTCCGTTTCGTCCATCAGGGCATTGGCGGCTACGACGCGGTGGCGGCCCGGCTTGCCTTGAAGAATCCCACTTGGTCTGCGGACATGATCAAGGCAATTCTGCAAGGCGGCATGGAGGAGATTGGCGAGATGCTCATCGAGGGGATGCAGATCACGCTGGAGAACGCTTTCACGTTCCGGCCCTCGCTGCACGCCCGCCTGGACTCGCCGGACGACCCGCTGCCGCCGATGGACGAGCTGCTGGATGTCACGGCCTCGGCCTCGCAGCCCTTTGTCAAGGCCGTGCGGCAGAATGCCCACCTCGAACGCCTGCCGCCGGAGGAGAAGGCTCCGGTCATCCTCTCCGCCAAAGACACGGTGCTGGAACTGAACGATGTCCTCAACAGCGCGGGCGTGCTCCGTTTGAGCGGCAGCAATCTTGCCTTTGACAAGAGCAAGCCGGACTGCGGCTGCGTCATCGAAGGCACGGACGGCGGCGCGACTGTCCAGACCCAGTTCGCCAGCATCAGCGACACGGAAATCCTGCTCGTGCCGCACCTGCCGGCCCAAGCCCACCCGTGGAACAACGAGTTTGCCGTCTCTGTCAGCACGCAGTACACCGAACACGGCACCCTGCGCACCGGCACTTACGGGCGGCGGCTGCGCTCGCCTTTGGTTTTGAGCGGCTTTGGCGCGAACAACCCGCAGGATGTCGGCATCTTGACCAGCAATGCTGCGGCCCCCTATGTGAAGGCCACTGCCGCTGAGATGACCGCATCCGAGCAAATCCGCATTCAAGCCGTGCTTGATGCCCGCAGCGGCCAGCTCACGTTCAGTCTGCTGGCCATGCAGGAGCACGGCGCGGCTGGCGATGCGGTCACGGTCGCCGCCAATGGCGATTATGTGCTGCCCGGCTTCAGCGGTTCAGCAGTCAGCAGCCTGAGCGTCAAGGTAGAGAATTATGCCGACTTGGTTACGCTGATCCGCAGCGGTTATCACGGCAGGATGGTGGATGTGCTGGATATGGGGATGTAGGGAAGCACCATCAGCGGAGCCGCCTTATTCCCATGAGCCGACGGAACATCTGCCTGCGCATCGCCTACGATGGCACTGGTTTCTGCGGCTGGCAGCGTCAGAATAATGGGCCGAGCATTCAGGGTGTTCTTGAGGAGAAACTGGCGGTTATCACCCAAGAGCCAGTGCAGGTCAGCGGCGCGGGCCGCACGGATGCCGGGGTTCATGCTGAGGCAATGAGCGCCAACTTCCACACGAATGCAACCATGCCTGTGGCGGCCTTTCAGCGGGCATTGAATTCCATGTTACCCAAGGCGGTGCGCATTCTGGAGGCAGCAGAGACAACAGCGGATTTTCACGCCCGCTTTTCTGCAATCGGCAAGACCTACCGCTACGACTTCTTCACTGGTTCGGTGCAGAATCCTGCCGAACGCCTGTACCGTACGCACGCACCTTGCACCTTCTTGCCGGAGCGCGTCCAGTGCTGTTTAGATCTTTTACTTGGTACGCATGATTTTTCCAGCTTTGAAGCAGTAGGCACCCGCGACCGCAGCAAGACCGAGGGCCGGGGCGCAGTACGCAGCCTCTTTCTCACCGAATGCGTGGCTGATGCTGCCCGGTCTGAGCATTTCTCCTTCCGCTTTACCGGCGACGGTTTTCTCCGCTGCATGGTGCGTAACCTAGCTGGAACCCTGCTTTTGGTCGGCGCGGGCCGACTGAGCAGCGAGCAATTTGCGACTATTCTAGCAGGCAAAGATCGGAAGTTAGCTGGGCCGACTGCTCCGGCCTGCGGTCTGTTTTTAGAGAAGGTGCATTACTCAGAAACAGAAACTCGACTGCTCAACAGATAAGGTGCATTCAGTTTATTGATTTCTCACCTGAAAAAATCAACGCAATACAGGACGGTCCGTTTAAGCCTACGGGATGAAAACCTGCCGCATTTCTGGATAGCTAAGAAAAAAAATTGATTTCGGGTTCAGATGTGCTATGCTATTAAGCGGAGCAACATTTTTTATGCGTTTTCCGAGCATCCATTCGTTGCGTGCAGGGCGGCGGAGCAGCATGTTTCTGCAATTTTTCCCTGAAGTTTAGACTAGCTGTCTTTTATGCCTTCTGATATATCGCAAATTCTTATTGTTGATGACGATCTGCTCTTTGTTGATGACCTGATAGAGGTGCTAGACGCATATGGTCAGTATAAAGTGCTGGCAGCAACTAGCCGTGGTGAAGAACTCTTTCTGTTAAGGAAAGAGAAAATAGCTGTTTTGGTGGTTAATCTCCATGCTACTAGCCTAGATGGCCTTGAAGTGCTTTCCCTTATCTCTACCTCTTATCGACACATTCAATGTATTGTCATGATTGATGAGGGCCATCCTGCTTCACTTAAAGCCTTAGAAAACTGTCCTTGCCGAGATTCCATATTTCGTTGTCTTGTCAAACCTGATAATTTAGAAATCATTGGTTGTGCCATTTTAGAAAGTCTCCAGCGGCTGGATGAAAATGACTATCAGCCAGGCATTGCAGCCAGTAAGATAGTTTCTTTTTTTGAAATTCTGCAAAGAACTGCTCGTGTTTCTGTCCGTTTTGGTACCAAAAGACACGCTCTATTGGATTTTCAGAATGGTCGGCTCATCCATGCCATCTTTGATAAGAAGCAAGGCGTTGAGGCTGCATTAGAAGTCTTTGACTGGCCCCCTCTTGGTTTTATTCTGGAAAACGGAGAGGCAGGCACAATGCGAAGCATTGGTCTGAATGATCTTGAGACCATCCGGGTTACTTCGAGGTTAAAAAGGGAGACTGCTCGAAAAAACGGAACAGGAGGGGGGGAGGGCATGAGCCAGTCAGAACAAAAAATCAGCCTGTTCATTGTTGATGACTCCAAGATGATGCGCAAAGTGATTGCCAGCATTTTTAAGGACGATCCCTTTGTTCAAGTAGTGGGTGAAGCTGAAAATGGAGAAGAAGCTCTCCAGCTCATTCCCCAGTTAAAGCCGGATGTCATTACCTTGGATGTAGAAATGCCTGTTATGGATGGGCTAAAGACGATCAAGCATCTGATGATTCAGTCGCCTACACCAACGGTAATGCTCAGTTCTATGACCCAAGATGGTGCAGCAGTAACCTTTGATGCACTCAAGTATGGTGCTGTGGATTTTGTTGCCAAACCCTCTCGAAATGCAGATATTGATCTTGCGGAACAAACAAAAGAAATTGCTCGCAAAGTACATCTTGCCTCAGAAGTAGAATTAGATGCTGTACGTTATGTCCGGGCGGTAAATAAAAATAAGCAAGCCCATATTTCATCTGGTAACCGTTGCGATAAAATTGTTGCTATCGGGGTAGCAGAAGGTGGTTATGGTGCGTTGCTAAAACTCCTGCCCCATCTTTCTGCTGGCCTGCCTGCTGCCTATTTGGTTATGTTTTATGCACCATCTAAGCATTTGGATCCGTTTGTTGAATATATGGATCGTTTTTCGCCATTGCAGATCAAGCGGGCAACAAACAATGTTCGCTTAGAAGCTGGCGTTTGTTATTTTGCCTCTGGTGAAGAATATCTCACCGTGCATGAACAGGAACAAGGCTTGCTTCTTAATCTCTCACCTGCGCCCTTTGCGACCCAGCGTGGGTCGATTAATATGCTCTTCTTTTCTGTTGCAGAGGTGATGAAGGAAGATGCAGTGGCGGTTATTCTCTCTGGTGTTGGAGAAGATGGCACGGAAGGTATGGCTGAAATTCTGCGGGTGGGAGGAGCAGGTATTGTTCAAGATCCTGCTGGCTGTTTGTACCGCGATATGCCTTGGTCTGTGTCAGCACACTGTCGGGAGGCAGCGGTACTACCTGATGGCGAAATACCAGACACTATCAACAGTATTTTAGCCACTTAATTGTAAAGTTTCATCCAATAGCAGGGGACAGTCCTCACTTTCTCAGTGAGGAAAATGCCTGTCCGCTTACGTGATGCTTGCGGAAAATGGAATATCTCAATATAAATAGAGAAGCATCGTAATTTTTTCAACAGGAGGCTGGAGGAAAAACATGAACGTGCGGCTAAAAGGAATTTCCTGCGGCAGGCGCAGGCAGCAGACAGAGGGTGGGCCGGTCTGCCGGTCTGCGTTTATGGAACAGAGACAGGAGGAAATGCTGGGATGAAAAAGCATGAAGTTACCTATAAGCAGGGTTGGGGCCTCCGGTGGAAGCTCATGGCTCTGCTGCTCTTGGTAGGTACGTTACCCTACCTTGCTAACGCGCTCATGGACTACTGGTCAACTTCTACCGCGCTGACTGACCGCGCCCAGCATCAGCTTGAGTCTGTTCGTGAGCTGAAAAAGAAAGAGATTCAGCGGTACCTCGGTGAGCGTTTCGGCGACATGAACATTCTGTCAGACATTATGGCTGGTCTGCACACAGACGCTCTGGACAAACTGAGAGGTGTTGCGGGTACCAAGAAACAGGCGATTGAGCGGTATATGCACAAGCGTTTCGCTGACATCACCGCCTTGGCCGCCAACCTTGGTACAGTCGCTGCTATGCAAGACTTCACCTTATCTTTTAAGGAAGAGGGCGGCAAAATCGGTGGCAGTATGTGGAACGGCCACAAGGAAAAATACGGGCAGATGTTCGCCACCTACGTAAAGGCGTATGGCTACTATGATGCCATGTTGGTTACAGCAGAGGGCGATGTTATCTATGCCGTAACGCCTGAGTCAGACTTAGGCCAGAACGTGGTCACCGGCAGCCTGAAAGATTCTGCTATTGGTCGCCTTTTTCCTAGAGCAATGAAAGAAACAGCCTTGGAGGATTATGCTCCTTATGGGCCTTCTGGTAACGCGGAAGCACTCTTCATCGGCACCCCGGTTGTGGCTGATGGTGAAGTAATCGGTATTGTTGTTAACCAGCTCTCCTCAAAAGAGATCAATGATATCGTCCAAGAGCGCGAAGGTCTGCAAAGTACCTTTGAGTCCTATATGGTTTCTGGTAGCCCAGACAATCCAAGGTTGGCCTCTGACCGTGTTGTTAAAGAAGGTAAGATTGGCGATCCCAAGCCTGGTGAGAACTCCAAACAGGCACTCTCTGGTAAGTCAGGTAACTTTTTCCAGATTGGTCCGACCGGTTTGTTTGAGGTTACGACCTTCCGCCCTTTAAACGTGCCGGGCGTTAACTGGGGTCTGGTCACCACTGGTGCCTTGACAGAAATTCTGGTACCAAAAGCCGCAGGTGAAACCGAGGATCTGTTAACCAAATTCCAGAAATCCTATGACTACTTTGACATTTATTTGGTTGACCCAGAAGGCTACTGCTTCTATAGCGTCAAAAAGGATAAAGAACTCCATAGTAATCTATTTAAGGATTCACAGTTCAAAGACACCAACTTGAGTAAGCTGCTCCAAAATGTTAGGGACAGCAAACGGACAATAATGGCTGACTATGCCTATTATCCTCCGGCCAGTAAGCCTCTTGCCTTTATTAGTACCCCGATTATGGAGCAAGATAGGGTTGTTGCTCTCATTGCGATACGTATTACCAACACCGTTCTTCAATCCTACATGGATGAGAAGACAGGTCTGGGTGAGACCGGTGAGACCTTCATGGTTGGTTATGAAGACAAGGTACCGCGTTCTGACTCTCGGAAAGGTCTGAAGCTCTTTCAAGAGCAGGCTCTGAAAACAGAACTGATCGACGAGACAGCAAAGACAGGACAAGGTCAATTCCGTGAAGCACCTGACTATGTTGGTGACCTCATTCTTGGTGCTGCTACCCCGCTGGATCTGAAAAAAGAGCATGCAGGTACTGTTGACTTTGACTGGATTCTAATTTCAAAAATCGACTCCAAAGAGGCTCTTGAAGCAGTAACCTCCGCAAGAAACCGAGCCATCATCGCGGGTATTATCTTCCTTAGCATCATCGGCCTTGTGGCGTGGTTCATCGGTGGATGGTTTGCCGCACCTATTGTTTCCATCGCTGAAGTTGTTCGGCAGGTTGCTGCGGAGCGGGATCTGACTCTGAACGTGCCGGTAAAATCGGGTGACGAGGTTGGACAGATGGCATCTGAGTTTAACGCGATGCTTGTTGAGTTGAACCAATCCTTCCGTGAGGTTGAGCAGGTTTCCCAGAGGGTTGCGCGAAACGCGCAAGACGTGGCAGGCCGCGCTTCTGCTAACCGTGATCGTGCTGAGATCGAGGTGAAGCAATCAGAAAAAACTCGTGAGCTGATTCAAACAATGGGTTCTACTGCCCAGCAGGTTGCTGAGGGTGCTCGCGCCCAGCAGGAATCAGCCCAGAGATCGCAGCGCACCATTGCCGAGCTGCTCCAGTCAATGAACACCGTAAGTAGCGCGGTTATTAAACAGTCTGAAGAGGCTGAAACTGCTACCAACCGTGTGGCCGCAATGGGTCAAACAGGTGCGATGGTTGTGTCGACCTCTGGTGAACAGGGTAAGATGGTTATGCAGGTAACGGCCTCCATGAACGAGATCACATCTGCTGTACGGAACATGGGTAAGGCGGTTGAAAACGCTACACAGCAAGGTCAAGAATCACTGAAAGCTGCCAATCAAGGTCGTGTCGCGGTTGAAAACACGGTTGCTGGTATGCGAGCTATTGCTGACTCCTCCGGCCAGATTTCGGAAATCATCGGCGTTATTACCGAGATTGCGGAACAAACAAACTTGCTGGCTCTGAACGCCGCAATCGAGGCCGCCCGTGCTGGTGCGCATGGTAAAGGTTTCGCGGTTGTTGCGGACGAGGTTGGTAAGTTGGCCCAGCGTTCCTCTGAAGCTGCTAAAGAAATTACCCAGCTCATTAAAGACTCTACAGCCAAAGTTGAGGAGGGTACTCGTTACTCTGAGCAGCTCCAAGGCGCGCTTGCTCTTATCGACTCCAGTGGTCGTAACAACATGAAGTCGATTGAAGAGATTTCGACTGTTGCCCAGGTTGTGGAGCGAGACATTCAAAGTGTTCAGAACTTGGTTCAGGAACTGAACAAACTGGCCGAGCAGATCGCAAAAATGGCTGGTGAGCAGGGTGACCGTCGTCAAGCTGCTGAGAGCGCGCTCTCAGCTATGGTGCAGCAGTCTCAGATCATTAGTGCCCTGGTTGCTGAAGCGACCGCAGGTTCGTCAACCATTGATGGTGAGATGCGCGAGATTGTGCGCCGTACAGAAAATCTGACCGAGATGGTTGCTGCCCAGCGGGAGCGTTCTACCAACGCGACTAGGATTGCCCAGCAGTCCTTTGAAGGTGCACAGAAGACCGTGGAAGGAGCTGGTGTGGTTGTGTCGATTACCAATGATCTGACAGACGCTTCCGCAAGGCTGCGAGATCAGGTTGAGCAGTTCAAGCTGTAATCCTTGCTTGCCTGTTGTATCTCCGCGTCTGCTTCGGCAGGCGCGGAGTGATGTATTTCTCACTTGATAAACCGTTAAACCTTGCGGAGTGCCGCGCAATAAGGAGACTATTTCATGCCTGAAGGATTCTCAGCCGACAGGATAGCTGACCGGGAAGAAAAAGAGCAGCTCATGCAGCTGGTTGGCTTCACTATAGGCAAAGAACAGTTTGGAGTGGATATACTTATGGTGCAGGAGATTATTCGTTCGGCTCCGATCACCTCAGTGCCCAACTCTCCAGACTTCATTGAAGGAGTTATTAACTTGCGCGGCAACATTATTCCGGTAATTGAGCTACGTAAGCGATTAGGCCTTTATCGAAAAGAAACCGTGCCCAAGGACTCTTGGATTCTGATTCTTGATATTGAAGGTCGGGTCACGGGCTTTATCGTTGACTCTGTCACTAAGGTCTTGAAAATTGTAGAAAGCACTATTGAGCCACCCCCAGAGGTAGTTATGGCTGGTCTGGCTAACCGCTACATTAAAGGAGTTTGTGATATTGGTAGCAATCTTCTTATCTTGCTTGATTTTAACCGTATTTTAATGACAGATGAATTACGGCAGCTCAGTTCAATCAGTGGAGAATAGATCAAGATGAGCAAACGGGTTCTGGTTGTCGATGACTCCTCGATGATGCGTAAGATGATAGTAAAGCTGCTTCAGCCACCAGGACATATTGTGGTAGGACAGGCAAAAAACGGCATCGAGGCTATTCAGCTCTACAAAGAGTTGAAGCCAGATATCGTGACAATGGATATCACCATGCGGGACATGGATGGCCTAGTTGCTGCTAAGGAAATTCTCCGCTACGATAAAGATGCCCACATCATCTTTCTCTCCAATTTAGATGAGGATGTCTATCGTACCGAGGTTGAAAAACTAGGAGCACTTGGGTTTGCCAGTAAGCACAAGGCCAAAGAAATCCTAGAGATGATTGAGGAGGAAGAAAAAAAGCAGTAAGGCTAGATGGAAGAGCGGCTGCCGCCTATGGACTATGGACAGCTTGTCAGGCTCGGCGGCTCCGCGCATCTGAAGGAAGAATACCTCATCACGGATTTGTCGCCTATGTCCACCTTGTTACAGGCAGCAGAGGGCCTAACCCTAAAAAGCAGGGCCTTGTTTTTCTTTGCCATGACCTTTGTGCTGACGCTACTTGCAGTGGTCGGAGTCCTGTATGAACGTGGTTCCACGTTGGTGCTGCTTACTTTTCTGCTTGCTATTCAGATTCTTGTTTTTTTCTTTTTCCAACATTATGTGATTAAACCATTATCTAGCATCCATAGGGCCACTCGTCGGATGACAGACGGGCATTTAGATAGTCTTGCTCGGATTGCTCGAAAAGACGAAATTGGCCGTTTAGGGGAAAGTATCAATGATCTGACAGTCAATATGCAGGAGGTACTGCTTTTTGTTTGGAATCATACCCAGCAGAGCCGCCAATTGCTGGAACAGGCTACAAAGCGATTGGATATGCCAGATTCATTATCTATTATCCGAGACGATTTAGAAAAAATGCGGCAAAACAATGAAGATTTGAAAGCCATCGTCTTATCTTTTAGTTATTTCGAAATTCGGCTGGAGCATGAACGGATGCTGGCTGAATCTGACTGCGGTAACGATGAGCAGAACTGAACAAAAAGAGGAGCGTCCGGTGCTGTCGTGCCGGAGAGGCCGCAACAACTCGGATTGTCAAACTGTGATAGGGTGATCAAGATGATAGACACGTCAATGCTGCCAGATTTTATTATCGAGGCACAGGAACATCTGGAGGAGATGGAGGGCAGTCTGCTTCGCCTTGAACAACAGAAAGGGCAAGAAAGTCGAGAGATTATGGATGAAATCTTTCGTTCTGCCCATACCATTAAAGGAGCCGCTCAGTTTGTTGGCATTGATCGGATCGCCGAACTGTCTCATAAGCTAGAGAATCTACTTGATTTAATTCGCAAGGGTGAGCAATCCTTAACCCCAGTTGTCACAGATTTACTTATTGAAGGCAAAGACCGTATTACTAAACTTGTTGAAGAGCTAGAACGTAATCAGAGTGAAGAATCTGAGGTTGAGGATTTACTGATTCGTATCCGTCAAATTGTCGAAGGCGATGCTCCTGAAGAGACGGAAGAACATGATGAAGATGCCCAGCCAGAGATGGAAGAAGTAAAGCCCGGTTTACTGGCAGAAGAAAGCATGAATGAGGAGCATGATGAGGAACTGTACAATATTTTCCTCCAGCAACTGAAGGAAAATATTCCCTTCCTCTATGCGCAGACTGTTGAGCTGTCTCTGTCTGTAGATAAACAGGATGTTTTATATCGTTGTAGTGATTCGATCAAAAGCCTGAAGTCCTCCGCCAATTACATGGGCTATGAGAAACTTGCGAAACATTATTCAGATTGGCAGAGCGAGATCAGCAAGGCCATAGAGCAGCTTTCCTCAGGTAAAATGCCTAATCTTGCTTTTATGCAAGATTACATTGATGAAATCATCCGTTCCTTCCCGCAAGCGATGGAAGGCTATTCCGACAAGGAAGATGATGCTCGGCCAGAGGCTGGTACTCTTTTACAAGAAGAAACTGTCTCAGAGTCAGATTTTGATCATTTCTTTGATCAGCCAGATGACGAGGATGAGGACGAAGAACCTGCTGCACCTGTAGAACCTCTTGCTACTGATCTTGATGCAGCATTGCAAAGCATCTTCTCAGAAGATGAGGAAGGAGAAGAGGTTGATCTATCGCCAGCCTCAACCGTAGAGGAGGAACTTGTTGCGCCGCTGCCTTCTCCTCCTGCTTTTAGGTCTTCTCAAGAAAGAAAGCTACCTCACTTAGAGGTAGAAATGGATGGGGAAGAGCATGATCAGGAGCTTGCCTCTATCTTTTTGAAAAAACTTCAAACAGACATTCATTTCATCGAGGGCCAGGTTAATCAATTAGCTACAGCCACTGATAAGAAAGAAATATTGCAAGGATGCCAAGATGCAATAGCTCGACTGGCTTCCTCTGCTAATTATATGGAGTATCAAAGCCTGTCCGCCTTCTGTGGTGCTTGGCGACTGGCTTTGCAGGAAGACATAGCTCGACTGGATCTAGGGGAAGGTGCTGCTGATGCCTCAAAAACACTACAACGTTTCACCCAAGAGATTCTCAAAGTATATCCGCAAGTCATCACTCATCAGGAACCGGAAGAGGCTCAGGTAGCAGAAACAGAAAAACTTGATACAAAGAAACTTGATGAACCTCTGGCCACCACTCTTCTCTCTCTGCCAGAGACAGAAGAGAAAACAAGCGAAACAGCCGCAGCAGAGGAACAGTCTGAACTGACTGCGGAGCCAACTTCTTCTCTCGCTGATGAAGCAAAAGAAGAAAAGGCCGATGATCACGAATTGTTCTCACGTCTTAGCAGTGCCCTAGAGCAGAATATGTCCCAAACTGGGACAGCGTCGCCTGATGATCATGTAGATAGCGTAATCGAACAGATCATGGACAAGTCAGAAGAGCAAAAACTGACGCTTCCTTCCCCGATTCCGCTTGCATCTGTCGCTGATGAGGAAGAAGAAGTCATGAGCGGGGCAGCCGCGTTGCTCTCTGTACCTCTTTTACCTCATCATAAGGAAGAAGAGAAAAAGGCTAAACCTCTTGCAACGCCTTTGGGACTGGCTGATAAGAAACAAGCTAAAACAAAAGAACAGCAAGCACCTAAAGCCGCAGACAAGGAAGAACAGCAAACAGAATCTGCCGCCTCAACTCCTATAACAGAGCCAAAACCTAAAAAGGCAGAAGTAGTACCAGAGGCTGTCCTGAAGAAACTTGAACTGCCAGTTCAGGAGACCTTAGACAAAGAAGAAGATTCAGAAGAAGCGGAAGACAAGCAGACCGCAGGTGTTAGCAGAAAGCCAACCGCGCGCAGCAGCATTAGGGTTGATGCTGACAAGATTGATTACTTAATGAATCAGGTTGGAGAGCTAGTCGTTAGCCGTGCCTATTTTGCGCAGCTAGTCAACGAGATGCGTAGTCTTCAGCAGCAACTTTTAGAGGATTCTCGTCTCACTAAAAGTGAACTAAAACCGCTGCACGAATTTGCCTTCCGTCTCAGCGAAGCAGGTATACATCTTGGTCGTGTATCGAACGAACTTCAGGAAGGCGTGATGAAAATCAGGATGCTGCCTATAGAGCAGCTCTTTAAACGCTATCCTCGTTTAATACGTGATCTAACCCATCGTACAGATAAAGATGTTCGCCTGATCACTCAAGGTGAGGAAACTGAGTTGGATAAAATGGTTATCGAATCTATGTCAGATCCGTTGATTCATATTATCCGCAATGCGGTCGATCACGGTATTGAAACAACTGAGGAGCGAAAGCGGGTTGGTAAACCAGCTCAAGGCACGCTCATCCTTGAAGCATACCACGAAAGCGATCACATTGTTCTTGAAATTAGCGATGATGGCAAGGGAATTGATCCGCAGCGGATTCGTATGAAGGCCGTAGAAAAGGGGTTGTTCACCAGTGATGAGATGGAACGGATGTCTGATTTAGAGGTTCTTCGAATCATCATGGAGCCTGGCTTTAGCACGGCAGAAAAGACTACGGAGACATCAGGTCGCGGCGTAGGCATGGATGTGGTCAAAAAGAATATCGAACGTCTCAATGGTATGATTGAGATCAGTTCTAAGCCTGGCCAAGGCACCAAGATGCGGATCAAAATTCCATTGACCATGGCGATTATTCAAGCTCTGATGGTCAGAGTGGGTCGGGAAAAATTCACTATCCCGCTAACTACGGTCGAAGAAACCCTGCGTATCTTCCGCCATGAAATTTCTGTTATTGAAGGCGTGGATGTTATTCATATCCGAGATATAACCATGCCTATCTTCCGCTTGGCCAAGATCTATAATATTGATCGTCCCCAAGAAGGTGAAGACAAGATGTTCGTGGTTATAGTCAGTACTGGTACACAAGAGGTGGGTTTGGTTGTTGATGAGCTTCTTGGCCAAGAAGAGGTAGTTATTAAGCCACTTGCCGACTATTTACGAACAGAGAGCGGCTTTGGTGGTGCAACTATTCTTGGTGATGGCGGCATCTCGCTTATTCTTGATATTCCTGAGCTTGTAAAATTAGCTGCTGATGATCAAGCCGATAGGCAGGAAGAGCGGGCTAAGAGCTATCAACGCAAACGACGAAAAAGGATTGTTAATGCGGAACAGACCCAACCACAGACCATTCACTAGGCAAGCAGCTTGTTGGTGAAGACAAGATCTTCACCTGTTCTATCGCAGTACAACGCTTCAGACTTTGGAGGCGGCATGGAGGCTGAAAACAAGAGCGGCATGGATAGAAAATATAAAGTTCTTGTGGTGGATGATGCCACCTTCATGACTAAGGCGATCAGCGATCTGCTAGAATCTGATCCTGAGATTGAAGTCATTGGTGTCGCGCGTAATGGCGCGGAAGGACTGAGAAAGATCAAGGAACTCCACCCTGATGTTATTACACTGGATATCGATATGCCAGTTATGGATGGACTTCAGGCGATTCGGCATATCATGATCGAGTCACCAGTGCCGATTGTCGTACTCAGTTCTCTTTTTAGTGATGGTTCCATCACTTTTGAAGCTCTAAGGTTGGGAGTGGTTGATTTTGTTGCCAAACCTTCAGGGGCCATTTCCAGCGATATTCACGTTGCCAAACAACAGATTGTCGGCCGGATTAAACTGGCAACTGCGGTTAATTTTCAGAACATCCGGCGAGTACGGGTCAAAAAGCATCGGCAAAGCTCTTCAGATAAAGAAAACGCTAGTTTTAGCTCTTTGCTGGTCATTGGTACATCTCTTACTGGACCAAATTCCTTCATTCGTTTGATGACTAGGCTGGAAGCGGATCTTTCAGCAGCAGCAGTCATCATGCTAGAGATCTCACCCAAAATTATCCATTCGTTTGTTGAACGCTTCAATGAATTCACCAGTTGGAAAATTGCCGTAGCCGAACATGGCAAAATCCTGCAACGCGGGGTGTGCTATATTCAATCCAACCTGCTCTCTCTGACTATTGAATTCAACGATTACGGCGATCCCTGCTTTAAAACAGGTACTCCAACAGATAAACCTTTAGACACCTTGTTTCTTTCAGCAGCAGAGATTTTTGCAGAAAAAACGGTTGGCATACTGTTGACCGGTTATGGAGATGACGGTTCCGAAGGTTTTGCCGCTATTCAGGCAAAAGGAGGTACAACCATTGTCCAAAGTGTGGAAAGCTGCATCTATCCCAATCTCGCAGCAATGGCTATTCAAAGAAAATTGGTTGATATTGTTGCTGAAGAAGACAAACTCGCTGAAGCCATCAGCTCAGTTGTGAAAAAATAAACGTTCCGGGAATGCCGGTCAGATAGCAGGAAGAAATCATGATCATCACATGTGAACAGTGTAAAACCAGATACAAGCTCGCTGACAGCATGCTGGATAAGCCGGAGCTGAAGGTGCGCTGTCATAAATGCGGTTTCCGTTTTATGGTGCAACGGCCTGCATTGGCTGAAGAATCTATTTTACTTCAAGATGAGCTACAGCCTGACTACAGCCGGATCATTGCCATCAGTAATCAAAAAGGAGGCGTGGCCAAGACAACCACTTGCCTCAATCTTGGTGCCGCTTTTGCAAAAATGGGCAAGAAGGTCTTACTCATTGATTTTGATGTGCAGGCTAACTTGACTATTCTTCTGGGGTTTCGGGGAGTCAAATCTTTTTATGATGTACTAACTGGCGGGAAAAATATTAGCGAGGTAGTACTAAAGACGAAGTATCCTAATCTCTCTTTGCTCCCTTCAGGAAGTAGAATGGCCTTGCTGAAAAAACAATATCTTAGTCAGCACAACTTTGAATACCTACTTAAAGAGCACCTAAAAAGCATTCAAGATAACTATGATCATATTTTGATTGATACGCCACCTTCTATTGAATTTTTCACGCTCAATGCTTTAGTGGCTGCTAACTTGGTTATTATTCCAAGCACCTGTGAATATTTATCAATGCACGGCGTTAGTCAAGTTCATGACATTATTAAAGTGTTGAAGAAAAAGGTCAATAGAGAGGTAGAATGTAAGGTGCTGATTACCATGCGTAATGACCGAAGCACTTCTGAAAAGGTCATTCAAGACAAACTCCGTCAGACCTGTGGTGATAATCTCTTCAAAACAGTAATTGATGCAGATGATCAAATACAGGAATCTCACATCGTTAACGCACCACTTAGCTATTACGCAGAAAATAGCCGAGCTGCCCAGCAGTACAAGCAGCTTGCCGAGGAAATTGCTGGATGAACAAAAAGATACACATCATCTCTGTTTTCTCTCTGACTAGACCTACCCATGAATAATTCTCTTGCTGAGAAATTAGCTCCCTTTCTTTCCTTTACCGTACTCGTCATTGCTTGGGAGCTGACAGTCCGCTTTGCCGGTTTGAATACCAATTCCTTGCCTGGCCCTAGCCAAGTTTTTTTTAGCATGATTGAGCTGATCCGTAATGGTGCTATCTTTAAACACACTGTAGCTAGTCTGTTTCGGGTCACGGCTGGATTTTACTTAGCTGCTGCTTTAGGTATTCCTTTTGGCATTATTCTTGGCCGAAGTGAGACTTTTGCGTTGCTCTTTAATCCGGTTATTCATTTTCTCCGGCCTATTTCACCATTAGCGTGGATTCCTTTGGCCATGCTCTGGTTTGGCATTGGCGATCAACCAGCTATTTTTCTAATTTTTCTGTCCAGCTTTTTTCCAATTGTGGTCTCTACTACAGTAGCGGTGCAGTCGATTAATCCAACCTATTTCTATGTTGCGGCCAACTTTGACTTTAGTCGGACTGAGGTGATTAAAAAAGTCGTTATTCCAGCAATTATTCCTGATATCATTACCGCTCTCCGTTTAACAGTAACAATTTCTTGGATCGTCGTTGTCGCAGCAGAGATGATTGCTGTCCAGTCAGGTCTGGGATATCTGATTCTTGATGCTCGGAACGGCCTGCGAATGGATTATGTTTTGGATGGCATGATTGTCATTGGTCTGATTGGTCTTCTGCTCGATTCTATCATGCGGCGACTGGGCAGGATTGATTCCGCCTCTTGGGGCATCCGGCAGATATAACGGAACAATAATGGGACATATTCAAATAGTTGGTCTAAATAAGGAGTTTATCAACCGGCGTAAAATCAAACGCGAGGAGGAAGTAAGTTCTTTCGGACAAGTGGTGCCGGTACTTGAGGATATCAATATTGAGATCGAGGAAGGCGAGATGGTCTGTTTCCTCGGTCCATCTGGCTGTGGTAAATCGACACTCATGCGTATTGTCGCTGGTTTTGATCGGCAAAGTTCTGGTTCGGTAATGATTGATGACAAGGAAATCACCGGGCCTAGCTCAGACAATATCTTTGTTTTTCAGCATAGCGGCTTGCTGCCGTGGATGACAGTTTGGCAGAATGTAGAACTGGGCCTGCGTCACATGGAAAATAAAGATGAGCAGTGCGAAAAAATTCAGGAATATATCGAAATGGTGGAACTGGAGGGATTTGAGGATCACTATCCGCATCAGCTCTCCGGTGGTATGCTCCGGCGGGCTGAACTTGCCCGCGCCCTTGTTGTTAATCCTGACATCTTAATCATGGATGAGCCGTTCAGTGGCCTAGATTTTCTCACCCACATGAAGCTGCGTGAGGAAGTGGTTAACATGCACCAGTTCCTTGGCAAGACCGTTCTGATTGTCACGCATGATATTGATGATGCCTTGGTCATGGGCGACCGGATCATTGTTTTTAGCCGGAGACCCTCGCAGATCAAAATGAACCGTAGGCTCGACTTTCCTCACCCTCGCAATTTTTTCAAGAAAAATCATGAATTAGCCAAACTTAGAGATGAGCTATTCTTTATGCTGGGAGTGAATTATGCTGTTTAAGCAAAAATTCTGGCTGAAGAGAATCGATTCCTTTTATAGATCGGTGCTGACTTCTTGGCGAAAACTGTCTCAAGGTTGGCGACTTATTGTTGGCACAGTTGCTTGGCTGGTACTGATTTCCGCCCTCCATTTTTGGTTGAATTTTGATCACGGGAACCGAAAAATTGTCGCAATGGGCTACATGCCTGTTATTACAAACATGGCTGCTCCACTTTTAGACCATGTCAGCAAAAACAAAGGTGATATTTACTTTAAGGCCCTAAAGTTCAGTGCCTTTGCTGAAATGGCAGAGGCGTTACGTAACGATGAAATCCAAGCTGCTTTTATTATTGCCCCGTTATCCATAGTGTTGCGGCAGCAAGGCGAGGATGTGAAGGTCGTTTATATTGGTAACCGGCATGAAAGCTCCTTGGTGGCAAGGAAAAGTTTGCATATTCGTAATCTGCGTGGATTAGTTGGGAAAACAGTGGCAGTACCCATGCGCTTTTCTGGTCATAATCTCAGTTTGCTAGAGCTGATGGACAAATATGGGCTGAATGGCCAGATCAACATTGTAGAGATGAATCCACCAGATATGGCCTCAGCTTTAGCGAGTAAGTCAGATCTGGCAGCTTATTATGTTGGTGAACCATTTGCTTCAAAAACCTTACAAAACAACATCTCTGATTTAGTATTTCATGTCGAGGATGTCTGGCCCTCTTTTATCTGTAACTTAGTCCTTGTCAAGCAGAGCACGATAGATAAGGATCCAGAGGTAGTACGCAAGCTCGTTCAAGGTGCAGCTCGTTCTGGTCTTTGGGCAGAAAAACATTTAGACCAAGCAGCTAAAATTGCAGCAGAATATTGGTCGCAGCCTGTGGGTTTAGTCAAATATGCTCTTCATGCTAGGAAAGTGATTTTTGATCAATTTGTTCCAAAAGAAGCGGAAATGCAGCAAATTGCCGATCTGATGGTTAAGCATGGTCTGGTTAAAAGTAACAGTGTTAAAGGGTTGGTCGATGCCCGTTTTGCCGAATCGGTAAAGAAAACGGATATTGACCAAATTGATGATATATTGCCATAAAAAAACAACATATTAGGCTATGGTAGCTGTGAAAAATAGACGCGAAAGTCCTAGAGTTGATCGACAAGCATCCCTACTGGTTACTAAACTCCAGTATCCTATGATCAATCTACAAGCTCAACCAGCTGTTACTAAAAATTTGGCAGAACAGGGACTTTGCTTTATTACTGACGAGTTGTACGAGCCAGGCTCGATTCTCCAGCTTGTTATTGATCTACGGGGATGGCAGCAGTATCTTAATAATATTGTTGCTATTATCGACACTGGCTCTGTCTCTAAACCCTTAACGGCTATCGCTGAGGTCATCTGGGTTCAGCAGCTAGAGGATGAAAAAAATTACGAGATAGGCGTTCGTTTTAAAGACATTTACGAAGATGATTTGAAAGCCTTTAAAAAATATTTAGAAAAGTTATTCAGTAACCAAGAAGATTGATGAGCAGATAGAGATGCTCGGTATTCCTAAAAGTGGCCTTCAGCGCCAAATGGGTTTTTATATTGTTTTTATCGGCATTGTCTTTTTGACAATGGCCGTAGAAATAGAGTTCTTTCTTCGAGGTAGTGAAATCTTAGGGCGGCTTCAAGAACAACTGAGTGGCACCATACCTAGGGACTTAGTCGGTCATATTTTACTCAAAGTCAGGGTAATGTTAAGTACCTTGCTGTTGGCTATCGGCTTGGTATTGACCCTGTTCATTAAGCGAATCCTCTTCCCTTTAGAGCAAATTATTGAGCGAACTAGGGCAATGAGTGCAGGTGACTTTTCCGTTGCCCTGTCTGAAGAGAGTAAAGATGAATTAGGAGAATTAGCTCGACATATCAACGATCTCAACGCCAATGAGCAAGAACTGATCTTGCTGGCCAAAAATATGGCCGAACAGCTCCGCTTGACCTTGACCGAAGGTGCTGAAGCAACAAGAGTTGATGAGGCTGTAGAGTTGCTCGATGAGCTAGACGAGACGTTGACCGAATTTGGCAGGAGTTTTTATAAGTGCTGATTGCGGAAGCAAACTGGTTGATGCTGCCAGTCGGCATAAGTATCGCTACAGTAGCGATGTTTTTTGGCTTAGGCGGTGGGGTTTTATGGATGCCCGTTTTACTTTCTTTTACGCATCTTCGGGCTGACGAGGCGGTTATTTGCACCATTGTTATTCAAATTTTCGGGCAGCTCAGTGCATCAGTAAGCAATAGCAAAGCTGGTTTGGTGAGCTGGCCATTAGTCATCATGATGGCTTTGGTGGGCCTGCCAAGTGTTGGGGTAGGAGTACTCCTTTCCGTGATCCTTCGTCCAGTATGGATCAAACTATTCCTTGGCTTAACCATCTTTTTTATCGCCTATGCTTTTTTGCGCGGGGATGATTTTTTTGTCCAAGGTTCAGATCAAGCTGATGTACAGGCTGCCCGCCAAGGTCGGCCTATGGCTGCTATGGGCAGTGTGCTGACAGGTTTTCTTGGTATTGGGGTAGGGGACTGGTTAGTTCCTTTTTTTAATATGCGCTGTGGCCTATCCATGATCAGATCCGTGGCAACCTGTATCGTCTTGATGCTCATCCTTTCTACGGCGGCATTACTTGCACATTTACTTCTTGGGCGGAGCATTCCTTGGCCAGTAGCTTTTCCAGGGATCATTGGCGTTCTGATAGGTGCCCAACTTGGCTCGCGGCTGCTTCAGCACGTGCCAGAAACGCGCTTTAAAGAATTTTTTGTCCTCATGCTGGTGTTTATCGCCGCCCATGTCACGTTTAACGCCCTGTAGCAGTAAACCAATATGAACAACACATCTGCCACAAACGGCTTTGTTGGAGAGATAGAAGGCCTGAGTTTGGTAGATCTTGTCCAGTTTGCCTGCTTGGCTGGAGATGACCGCAAGCTGAGTGTGCTGAGTAGCGATGATAACTTGGGAGTGCTCTTTTTTTCTAATAACGAGATTGTTCACGCTGAGTTTGGTGAACTGGTTGGCGAAGAGGCATTTTTTCGTATTATGAGCTGGCCTTCCGGCACCTTCAGTATGCTCTTTGACAAAACAAACGATCGAACTATAGATTCTTCTTGGAATTTTCTTCTCTTAGAGGCAGCTCGTCGTCTTGATGAACAGCAAAAAAAGGTCGCTCCAGTAAAAGAAGATGAGCAAGTTATCTTACCAACAGTGCTCGTCGTTGATGATTCACGCTTTTTTACCAAAGCATTTGTTACGCTTTTTGAAGATCAGATTAATGCCAAGGTGATCGGAACTGCTACTAATGGTAAAGAGGCTTTGAAGTTTCTCGAAATGCAAACACCTGATCTTGTTACCTTAGACATGACTATGCCGGTCATGAGTGGTGACGTGGCGTTAAAGCATATCATGATTCGCTCACCTGCGCCGGTAGTCTTGCTGAGTAACTTTAATGATGAACATTCTTTTAGGATGATTGATTTCATGCGCTACGGAGCAGTGGATGTCGTAGCAAAACCAATCAATCCTGATTCGTGGCGGCTTATTGGTCGCCGCCTCCAGTACATTCTGATGAATGTACGAGAATTTTGCTTTGAGAATCTCAGTCGCGCCAAAAATCTCAAGCCAGTAGAGCACAAAATTACTCCGACCCAAGCAGCCAAAAAACTTATCTTGATTCTTAGCGGGCTAGGAGGCATGTTGGAGTTACAGAAAATTATTCCAACCTTGGAACCTGATGAGACAACGACTGTGCTGGTACTACAGAATATGTATCCTGGGATGGCCAAACATCTTACTTCTTATTTTAATAGCTTTACACCCTATGTTGTAACGACGCTCAATTTGAATGAAGAACTGCTTGGCGGGCAGTGCCGAATTGGTAACTGTTATGGTCGGCGGCAGATTGTTTTTCAAGGGAATGCACCAGTTGTTTTAGGTCAAGATGATCAACTCAACCAGCTCCCGTTGGATGCAGAGAGTCTCCTTCGTTCTGCCTCTGAAGTCTTTGGTTCTCTGATGTCGTTAATCCTCCTCAGTGGTGTGGATGTAGATTTGAAAAACGGTATGGAGGCAGTGAAAGAAAAAGGAGGCAGAATCATCCTTCAAGAGTCTGAATCCTGCCTCCTGCCCGGCCCATTAGAGGCTTTGAAGACCTTGGCCTTGGAGGACAGTTGCCTGAGACCAGAAGATATTTCAGCCTACTTAGCCCAGCCAAGGGCATAAACTCTAGCCGTTTCCTTCAGTTTCTGAAGAGAAAATTCTCAAAGCTCCATTTGTTTTTCTTGTTTAGATATTGTTGGGGATTCTCTCTGAACATAACCTCATAGTTAGTCAAAGGAGTCCAGTCTGAAGGAAGAGAGAGCAGCCGTCCTAAATATGGCTTGGCAATGCGAAGAATGTAATCATGGGGTAAATCATCAGGCACACAGACACCTTTTTTAGGATGTTCTAACATCCACAGTATTGCACTTACTACACCAATAGCCACTTGCAGGGTTGTGGCATTCTGATGCGGGACAATCCGCCGCGATTCTTCAATACTAAGAACGCTTCCTGTCCACCAAGAAGTATATCGACTCCCCATAAGCAGTGCGCCAAGAATATCCTCTCCACTGATAATTTCATCTCGCATAATCCGCAGCTTAGGCTGGAGCTTGTAGTTACGGCAGCGTAGCTCATGCAGGGAAGAGATAGTTTCGTGACAGGGCATATAGGCATAATGCACTGTAGGGCGATAGATGCACTGTTTATTTTTCCACACCGACAAATGATCAGAAAGGGTAAAAGACTCTCCATGCCGGATTACCATGCCAACAATTTCCTGATGTGGTATCCACGAGCGCACCCACGTATTCATGCCCATTTGTGAGAAAAAAATCTGATTACCCGGTCCGATTTCAGGACGAAAGGCTAAAATGGACGGCTCATCCTCGTGAGTTCCCCAGCCCATTTCTGCGGGTGAAATAGCCTCCTCCCGCAGCCCTTCAATGCTCCACGTACCAACAAACTCATCAATCTCTTTAGGTCTGGAGGTGATTTGCGTGTCCCGCTCGCTGCAATGAATAACCTTAATGCCTAGCTGCATAGACAGTCGAGCAAAATCCTTTTCTGTCAGCAGCTTCTCGACCTGCTTCTTTTCTTTGTCTGGAACTTCCTTGTCTTTCAGGGTTTTTAGGGCAATATCTTCAAGCCCTTTTTTAACGAAATGAGAAATCAGGCCAGGATTCGCACCGTGATCAATGACTGCGGTTACGGATTGATGACCCCATTTAGCTATTTTCGCGCGAAGTGCCATGTGGCGGCAATACAAAGATTTTTCATAGGGCGTTCGTTTACGAATGTCAGAATAAGGATCCCATTCTTCCAGCGAAGTATTGATATACAACACCTCGTGGTCATGGCACCATTGCAACATCTCCAATGTGTCGATATTCCAAGAGAGATCTATAATCATGCCACCATGAGAAACATGCTGGGAAAGTAGATTACTCATGTTCCGAGGCGTGATTTCCTCTCGAAAGAACTTAATCCCTTTGTCAGTCCAATGCTTTAAGGACTGATCTGTTTCAATAAAATCAATGATCGTGATTTGACTATACGAAACTTTAAGATGCTTAAATAACACAGGTAAGGTGCATTTCGAGACAGAGCCGTACCCTATAATTAAAATTTTCTCCTTAAATTCCATGTTCTGTCTCCTTTGCGTTGAGGTTTATCAATAAAAAAGCTCCCTGTTCTATGCAAGGCAGAGAAACAGGGAGCAACTAGAATGTACTAAATTTACTTCTTTCTCGTATAGTTAGGTTGGAAGCATGGATTGGCAAGCACCGGCATTTGAATTTATCCTTGTTGTGCAGCCTTTTTTACAAGAAAAGACTATGCGTTAGCAGTGCAGGCAGGTAAATTTCCGACCAAAATAAAGAAAATAACTTATTCTGCTGTTTTCCTACTGTCAAGCAAAAAAGGCACGCCATTTCCTTGGTAGGACTTCCGTAAAACCTCTGTTCCTCTTCCCGCAAAAAAAGATACGTACCTCCTTTTCATGTCGTGATAGGTATCATGATTCTGCCGTGATACCTATCATGCAGAAATCGCATCGAGTAACCTTTTTAGGGCGGGAAAATGGTTGCCACTGTGCCGCGCAAATCATCAGTTCTTGCAGACGACCATGAAAAAGTGGTCGCACAGATTGCTGCCACCGTACTTTCAGATTGAAAATACGCTTGAATTATTATATCGTTTTGTATAGTTGTTATGCTATTTGGTTTCCTATAAGAAACAGGATTGTATCTCTTGACTCTGCTCTTGAGATATTGCTCAGAATTTACCATGCTTCATCTTATTGTTAAAAAGCTCTGGAATGCCTTTGCTGATCTTTTGCCAATTATTTTGGTGATTAGTTTTTTTCAGCTTGTAGTCATCCAACAGCCATTGCCTGACTTAGCTGGAGTAGTTTTTGGAACTGTATTAGTGATCTTCGGCCTAGCTCTGTTTGTTCAAGGCTTAGAAATGGGCCTTTTTCCCATTGGCGAGGCAATGGCTGAGGCTTTGGCCCGCAAAGGCAGCCTGTTTTGGCTTTTAGTCTTCTCGTTTATGTTAGGTTTTTGCACTACCGTCGCAGAACCAGCTTTGATTGCTGTTGCTGATAAAGCTGCGGAAACTGCAAGTCAAGCTGGCCTCTTAGCCGAAGGAAAGCCAGCAATGCAGCAATACGCACTTGGTCTACGCTTGGTCGTTGCCTGCTCTGTTGGCACGGCTATTTTGATTGGCGTGCTGCGTATCCTTCGGGGTTGGCCAGTACATTACCTGATTATTGGTGGCTATGCCTTGGTTATGCTTATGACCCTTGTTGCACCACAAGAAATCATCGGTATTGCCTATGATTCTGGTGGAGTCACCACCTCAACGATCACAGTACCTTTAGTTGCTGCCCTTGGTGTGGGACTGGCCTCTATTATCCGAGGTCGGAATCCAATGGTAGATGGTTTTGGCCTTATTGCTTTTGCCTCGCTGTTACCAATGGTCTTTGTCATGGGCTATGGTATCGTGCTGTTTGGTGGCAAATGAGTTTTGTCGCTGACTTTGGTCATGTTCTTTTCGCAACCTTGCGCGATGTTGCCCCAATTCTGTTGTTGATTGTTGGCTTTCAGCTTTTTGTCCTGCGACAACCTGTGCCCCATTTGCGGCGATTGATTATTGGCGGTGTCTATGTGGTACTAGGATTAACTCTGTTTCTGCTTGGATTGGAAAAAGCCTTATTCCCCATCGGTAAGATGATGGCTGTGCAGCTCTCTGATCCGCGCTTTCTCTACGGCACAGCAACTGCACCTGCAAAAGTTCATTGGGCTGATTATTACTGGATCTATCTTTTTGCCGCTTTAACAGGTTTTGCCACAGCCATTGCTGAACCATCCTTGATAGCCGTCGCACACAAAGCGCATGAGGTTTCAAGTGGTACTATCAGTCAATTGGGCCTGCGAATCACGGTCGCAACAGGGGTGGCCTGTGGTATTAGCCTTGGTGCTTTTCGGATAGTTACTGGCACACCGCTATATCTCTATATTCTTGCAGGCTATCTGCTCGTTGTATTGCTAACCATATTTGCACCTAAAAACATCGTTCCTTTGGCCTATGACTCTGGTGGTGTTTCCACCTCTACTGTAACGGTGCCCTTAGTTGCTGCTCTCGGTCTTGGTCTGGCTGGAGCGGTGCCGGGTCGTAATCCAGCCTTAGACGGTTTTGGTATGATCGCCTTTGCCTGTTTGTTCCCGATCATTACTGTGCTCGGCTATGCTCTGTTCAGCCATTGGTTGCTGCTCTGGAAAAAAAGAAAAGAACGTCATAAGGAGAAACGTAGTAATGCGCTTTAAAACCGTCATTGCCTCAGTAAAGCCTGATCATACAGACAAAGTGGTGGATGCGGCAAAAGGAGCCGGAGCTACTGGTGCAACCATTCTTTCCGGCAGAGGGACAGGCATTCATGAAGCCAAGAGCTTTTTCGGGCTGACCTTGGAACCACAGAGCGATATTATTATGATGCTGATCGAGGAGCATCTTGTCCAAGGTATTCTCGATGCCATTGTTGCTGCCGGTGAGTTTGGTAAACCAGGAACAGGCATTGCCTTTGTTTTGCCAGTAGAGCAGGTGGTCGGTCTCGATAGCCAACTTGAACTGATTAAAAACAAAATTCAGGATCAATACTTTTAGGGTAACAGTTTAGCCAAAGAGGACAGAGGATTACAGTATGGAAGCACAGAAAACAATTATTCGCGCACGAGATGTAATGCGGCCCAGATTAGTGACCATAGATGGTATGGCAACAGCCAAAGAAGCTGCTGATAAAATGCGGGCTGCGCATGTTTCCCATCTTTTAGTTGAGAAGCGAGGCCCAGATGATGTCTGGGCCATTATTTCTATCCGAGACTTAATTCAAGGAGTCATTCTTCCCGGACGAGCGGCTACAGATGTTAATGTCTTTGAACTCATGACGAAACCAGTTGTTACCGTGCCGCCGGATATGGATATTCGCTATGTGGCTCGATTACTGCATAACACCGGATTGAGTCAAGTGCCGGTCGAAGAAAACGGTGCGTTGATCGGTATGATCTCGCTCTCTTCACTGGTGCTGCACGAGTCGGTTTTTTAGTCGCATTTATCCCGGCAGTCGAATAGAAAAGACACTTCCTCGACCCAATGTACTGTCAACGCTGATCGTACCGTGATGGGCTTGGACGATGTGCTTGGTAATAGCCAGCCCTAGTCCAGTACCTCCCAGCTTGCAACTCCGGGCTTTGTCCACTCGATAAAAGCGTTCAAAAAGACGAGCATGATGTTCTTGGCTGATACCGCAGCCAAAATCCTGCACTGTAATCAGCAGATCGTTTTTATCTTGTGTCGCGCGGAGAATAATTCTGCTTTCTGGTTGGCTATACTTGACGGCATTGTCCAAGAGATTTATTAGAGCCTGTTCGAGTAAGGCAGAGTTGATCTCCACCTTGAGCCTGTCAGGTGGGCAGACTAAATCCAAGTGAATATTTTTTTCTGTAGCCGCCTTAGCACAGATTGCTGCTGCATTTTCCAAAACAGGTCTGATTGCTTGACGAGATAACGCAATCCGTTTCTCCTGCTCGTCCTGCTCTAAGCGGGCTAAGGCAAGCAAATCTTCGATAATCGCTTGCAGTCTCTTGACATTACGAGCAATGATTTCTAAGAAGCGTTCTGCTTCTGGCCCATGCAAGGCACCATCACGCAAGGTCTCGACAAAGCCACTCATTGCCGTAATTGGTGTTTTCAATTCATGGGAAACATTAGCGGCAAAATCTCGGCGCATGGTTTCCAACCGTTTAAGACGAGTGATGTCATGAAAAACCAAAAGCGCGCCAGTGCTCTGCCCAGTACCGCTGCGCAAGAGACAGCCGTGAGCACTACAAATCTTTTCTCGACCTGTGCTGACGGTAATAATTTCTTCTATCGGCCCACTGCTCTGCAACGTTTTCTCTAAAAACTGCTGTACGTCAGCATGACGAATAACCTCCTGAATCTCACGCTGTCCAGCAACAATTGGCTCAAAACCAAACAAGTGGCCAGCCGCCCGATTACAATGAAGTAAGCGACCGTCCTGATCTGTAACAACGACAGCCTCAGTCATGCTGCGAAAGGTGGATTCCAGTAGGCTAAGTTGTTTTTTGAGAACAAGAGTTTGCTCATCAAGCTGAAAAGCCATCCTGTTGCAAGATTCTGCTAAACTGGTGATTTCCGGCGGACCTGAGATGTGAATTCGATGATTGAGCTTACCTTGGGTAAAGCAGAGCACTCCTTGTGCAATTTCTTGCAATGATTGATTAATACGAGATGCAAGCAGCAAGCTAACAATAGCTGCAAAGAGTAGGGCAGGGAGGGCGGCGAGCAGTAAGTTGTTACGAAGGATAGTTTGTCGTTTTTCAAGAACTATTATTGGGAGCGAAACTCTGGCAGCACCCCAAATTTTGCCATCTCTATATATAGGCAACGCTGCATAAAGAAGTTCTTTGGTGAGGGTGTGACTGAGACGGACAGAAATACCAGTTTGCCCTGTTAGTGCCTCCTCAATTTCTGGTCGGTCGGCATGGTTTTCCATCTCTGTAGCTTTCTTCTCAGAATCAGCTAACACTTGCCCAGTAGCCGTAATAATAGTAATCCGACTGCCAAGAGCGGTGCTCAATGTAAGACAGATTTTGCGAAGGGCTGCTTCCTTGAAATCTTGGGCTTCTGCCAAATTATCACGAACAAGCCGCGCCTGAGCTGCAAGTTGCTCTTGTGCCTGCTCATAGACTACTTTTTTCAGGAAAAACGGTGCTGCAATAAGGCTAATACTTAAAGTTAAGCCGGCAGCAATCAGGTATGAAGCATAAAGTTTACAGAATAGCTTGTTCATTTAAATTATGAAAGATCGTAAACAGGTTCTGAGGCAGAGGAGCTTATCAGGACTGATAATTCAGCTTGTTTTTAGCAAACAGACATGATATTTTAGGACTTTCCAACCTTAAAATTTAGGCGGTCGCAATGTGGCTTGGGAGATCCTACTTTGCAGGCCGTTCAATCGGCAATCTCAGGCAACGGGATGTGGACGGACTAAGGCATGAGGGAGAAAAAGCCCGGCGGCAGGGACAGCATGACTTTGTCTGAAAAAGATTTTTTTGCCACAGAAGGCATGACCGCCCATGAAAAAAGTTCCCCTATCTACTCCTTGTTGAGTGGGCAACGGGTTGGACAGATTCCTATTGATGAGCACAATGAGATCGATAGGGAAGAACGGGCTGTTCAACAAAGAATTTTATCCATTTTGCAATGGGGACTGCTATTCCTTGTTGCATTGTGTACCCAGCTTCCTTGTGTTCCAGTGCAACAGCCACTGGTACTATTCATTGCCCTCACCTGTTGTGCACTTATCTTCACAGGGGTTCATTTTATTCGTCCTAAGGCTCAGGGCGCACGCTGGCTGCTTGAACTCGACACATGGGCCGTACTGGTACTCACCACCGTAGCGGTTTGGCAGACTGGCTTTCTTTCTAGCCCCTTTCTTCCTCTCTACTTTGTTGCGATCATGCTGACCGGCGTGGTGTTGGACGCAAAGGCGGCCTATCAACAGACTGCTGCGGTCACACTTTGCTGGCTCCTGCTGGCTGCTGCTGACAGCAAAGCCTTTTCCGGCAGCCTAGAGGCTCTTCGGATAGATACGGAATATTTAGTTGTGCCGCTGATTCGGCTGATCCTGCTTTGGATGCTGGCATGGACTGTCTCTCAGTTTGCCCTAGAAAATGAGATCACCAAGGAAAAAATCCGCCAACTTTCTCGTACCGACCAGCTCACTGGATTGTGGAACATGAAGATGCTCCTCATCTTCATGCAGCGAGAATATCAGCGCACATTAACCAGATCAGGCAAATTTTCGGTACTGATGATTGACGCAGACAGTCTAAAAGCAGTTAATGATGCCCTTGGCCATCATGCCGGCACAATGCTCATCGTCTCCATTTCGGAGACAATGCGTTCAGAGTTGCGGGAAGAAGACATGCTGGCCCGCTTTGGCGGTGATGAATTTATTGCCTTTCTCCCAGAAACTGACTGTCAGGATGCTTTTAACGTAGCAGAGCGGTTACGTAGAAAAATTGCAACTACTCCGATGATTTATGAAGGTCATGCGGTAGAAATCACGGTGAGTTGTGGTATTGCCTGTTTCCCAGTTCATGGTGAAGATCTTATAGAGGTTATGAAAATGGCAGATCGTGCCCTCTACCGGAGTAAAGATGCAGGCAAAAATCAATGCACTGTTTTTGATCCATCCACAGATAGAGAGCGCTTCCGCTTCGGCTGAACCGACTTCAGCTATCCTGCCGTACCTCGACCTTGCCCTCCAAAAAATCTTTTACCGCAGTAATTGGCACTTCCTTGCGGTGGAAGATACCAGCAGCTAAGGCTGCATCTGCGCCTGTCTCCTGAAAAACTTCCACGAAGTGCTCTGCCTTGCCCGCGCCGCTGGAGGCAATAACTGGAATAGTAACCGCTTGTTTTACGGCCCGAATCAACTCTAAATCAAAGCCAGCATTGGTGCCGTCCCGGTCAATGCAGTTGAGCAGGATTTCACCTGCGCCAAGCTGTTCACAAACTTTGGCTAAGGTGATGGCATCAAGATCGCGGCCTTCACGACCGCCCTTGATGGTGCATTGATACCAGCAAAAAAGCTCTCCTTGCGGGCCGGGAAATTTGGTCTCGATAACAGGATGCTGTACTGTATCAGGCGACTGCACATAGACCCGGCGCGGATCAACAGAAATCACCACGGCTTGGCTGCCATAAACACGGGCAATCTGCTCAATTGAGCTGAGGCCGTTGCTCTGGCCGCGTTGCAAGACTTCCTCAACAATCAGCACTGCATCGGAGCCGATGGAAACCTTGTCCGCGCCGGAACGGAAATATTCCGAAGCAACCGCCAAAGCTGAGTGGAATTTGCCTTCGCAGTCGGTGAAATCGCGGATGCCGCCGCCAATAGTCAGCGGGACAAAGACGTTTTTCGAGGTTTCGCGCAAGACCTCCATCATCGGCATGTCCTGAAGTGGAAATGCCCGGAATGCGGTGATATTGAGAAAGGTGATCTCGTCCGCGCCTTGCTCGTAATACTCCTGCGCCAGCTGCACCGGCTTGCCGAGATTGCGGACATTGCCCTGCTCGCGGACATCGTACTGGTCGCCCTTGGTCACGACCAAGTCTCCCTGATCGTTGGAGCGGACATCAAGGCAGGCAATAATCCGGGCCGCCAACTTGGTCGGCTGCGGGCAGGAGCGCAGGGTAACAGTTTCCCGGCTGGAATCGAGGAAATTTGCCAGCAGGCGCAGGCCCGCCTTGCCGCTTTTTTCCGGGTGGAATTGGGTGGCAATGACCTTGCCGCGCTGAATCGAGCTGACAAACTCGCAGCCATAATCAGTATAGGTTAGAACATCGGCGCGGCTCTCCGGCTCCACATGGTAGGAGTGGACAAAGTAGAATTTTTCCTGTCCGCTCAGGCCATTGAACAAACGGGAGGGCTGGGCCGCCCGGATGCCGTTCCAGCCGATATGCGGCACTGCCAGCTCGGTTTGGAAGCGTTTAACTCGGCCCGGCAGAAAGCCAAGGCCCGGCTCTTCCGGGGCCTCTTCGCTGCCTTCAAACAGGGCTTGCAGGGCAATGCAGATACCGAAAAAGGGGCGGTCTGCATCCAAATAGCGGCGCAGCGGCTCCACCAGCCCCTGTTCCTTGAGGCTGCGCATCATAGCCCCGAAATTGCCCACCCCAGGAAAGACCAGCCGTTCGGCTTGGTCGATATCCGCAGGCGAGGCAACCTGCCGCACAGTTTCGCCAAGAGATTCCAAGGCATTCACTACTGAGCGCACGTTGCCTGCGCCGTAATCAAGCAGAGTGATCATAATCGTTTTGAATTTTAATTAGTTGCCGAGCAGCAGCCGCAGGACCGCAGGCAGGAATTCACCTGTGCCGGGCAGGGTCTCGCAGGCATCGCCAATGCCGTCGCCGTCCTGATAGCCGTTCTCGTCTTCTTGGTTCGGGTTGGCGACAAGGAGGCAGTTGTCTGTATTGTCAGCAATGCCGTCATTGTCATCATCAGCATCCGCATTGTCGCCGATGCCGTCGCCGTCAGTGTCCTTCCATTCCGAAGCATCCAAGGGGAATGCGTCGCTGCTGTCCGCAACCCCGTCATTGTCATCGTCCAGATCAGCGTTGTTGCCGATGCCGTCTTTGTCCGTGTCCAGCCATTCACTTGGGTCGTTGGGAAATGTGTCCTCATCGTCCGGCACGCCGTCGCCGTCACTGTCAGCGACGGTGGTGAATTTGAAATTGTTCAGGCTGAACTGGGCGTTTTGCTCGCCCACGCCGTAGAGAGCGATGATCAGCTTCTTCTGGCCCGCTGCGGCGCGGACAGGAATCAGGCCGGATGCGACGGTTTCGCCTGCGGTCAGGCCGTCGCCGCTCATCTTCCAGACCGGCACGCCGTCCAAGAAGATATAGACATAATCCCCGTCGCCAATTTTAGGAAAGCTGTAGTCAAAGCTGATGTAGCGGAGGAATTTTGGAACAGTGACGGTGAATTCGATGGAGGACTTTGGGATTTGCGGTGCTTCAGTCGCGGAAGCAAGCTGACTGTCTCTGGCTGGCGATGCGCTGGTGACAGGAGCTTCAATGCAGAGTGCGGAGAGCAAACTGCCGCTGGAATTTATAAGGCCGCATCCGTGCTGCGTATTGCTGGATGGCGTGACGGTGCTATTGTTGGTTTTGTCTTTTTCTCCGCCATTAAATGCAGGAAAATTTATTGTGTCATGCAACAGGATGCTTTCCCGCCAGCCGCCACGTTTTTCCGGGCATGGATTTAAGGTGAAATTAATAAGAGGGATACCAACAAAAGATTTTGGTTTATTGTTCCATTGGTTATCAGGGCAAACTGTCTCCCCTTCAAAATTTTCCTCTTCATTTGGCTTCATTGTCCAGCGGTACCATTGATGCACACCGGAATGATCGTTATCAACGAACGCTTCATCAGGAAGAAGCGTGTGACCAACCTGAAATGGGCTTATCAGTGCATCATGATTGAAAACTTTCGGCCCTTTTATTTTTGAACCAACTCCGGCAGAAAAGATCTTATTAATTGCAGAGAACGCAGAATAATAGTTGTCAACATAAAGATTCAGTCCAGCACGGTCGAAAGGCAGCGTGTTGGCAAAAAAGTTTTCATCAAAGCCCCATTGCTCCTCCGATTCGGCATCATTCCAAAGAAACCCTGCAATCTTGCCGATATGGTTCGGATGGTCAAGGATAGTGACTTGCGCCTTGCTGACTTTGGTCGCCTTGGTCAGGAATTCCTTTGCTGCATAGGCAGTGACTGCCGTTCCAAGCGAATGGCTGATAAAATGAATTTTTTTATCGTAATTTGGACCGAGTTTATTAAACAACTTATTAGCTAACTCTTTTGCAGCTGCATTAATATGCAGTTTTGCCCACTTATACGATGTATCAAGAGGTATTCCTGCCAGATGCTGCTGGCACGCGCCTTTCCAAAAAAACTGATATATATTGACAGGTTTTCCTGTTTTTTCTATTGCCTGCTGAATCAGATAACCTGCTTGGGCCGGTTCACTCTTGGAGCCAGTCCAAAGCTCTTCAGCATTGCAGGACAAGTCTTGCAGTCCATGCGTGAGAACAATAGTATCAGCAGTTGTCGAATTGCTGGCACTTCCCGGTAATATTCGCAATTCTGTTTTGTTGCTGCCAGGAAGGTCAGGAATGTCTGTTTGCAAGACAGATATCGCTCTGTTGTTTGTCTCCAGCGGATCATGAACTACAGAATCATGCGCCTCCGCTGTCAGCTTGATAGAATTATATCCTGCTCTCGCTTGTCCATAGGCTTTGATTACCACATATTGTCCAGCATGGATGCTGGCCGTGAATTTAGTCTTTAATCCTTCATCTTGACAAATACTGGAGTTGTATCCAGAACAGCTTGCTGCGTTAAGATCAAATCCTTCTGTGCAGGAAAGATCAATCGTCACATCAGGTGCATCATCTTTGCCAAGATTGTTGACATAGATGTTGTATCCTAAAGTATCTCCTGCGCTGTACACAGCTTTGCTTTCAACAATGGTAACTTGCAGATCAGCATTTGTGTTTTGATCATCCACAACCTCAAACCAGCTGCTGCTGCCGAACAAAGAACCTCCATTCAGCGGAGAATATGAGGCAATCAGGCGGGTTTTGCCAGAGCGGGTGATGCTGACATTGCCTTGCCAGCGGCCATTTGTCAGGGTGACGGAAACCGGATTTACACCGCCGCCGTCCTGAATGTTCAGCTTTACCGTGCCGTTGAAGGCGGAATCTTCCGCAATCAGTTCAAGCGTGAACGGCGTGTTGGCCGTCACGGTGTCCGGGATGCCGACAAACTTAAACGCGCCGGAAGAAATGCTCTGTCTGCCGCGCACTGCCAGCACTTGCGGCTGTTTTTCCGTTTTGCCGGTGCTGCCGACTGCGCCGCTGTTGAAATCAACCGTGTAGGCATAGCTGGGACTGTCGGCAACGGTGGTGGAAGTCCAGAAGCTGCCGCCGGTCACTTTTGGGAAAACGTTGCTGTCAATGGCGGGGTCGGCGTAGCGGTAATCTACGATGGATTGCAGCTCGTTGCGGTTCGGCAGCCGCCAGTCGCTTTGCCCGGCGAAGCTGAGTTTGGTCGCGGCGGCCAAAGCCTCCTGCCACGTCAGGGCATCAGCCGCGCCATTGCTGTCCACGTCGAGCGGAACCTGCCGCCAGACAAGGCCGGTGCGGGAATCCGTGACTGTGCCGTTGCCGTTGTTGTAGAAAAAACTGGGCGGCGGCACGGGTGTGACTTGCCCGCGCACGACCAACACTTTTGGCTGCTTTTCCGTTTTGCCGAGAAAACTGACTGCGCCGCTGTTGAAATCAACGGTGTAGGCATAGCTTGGACTGTCAGCAACGGTGGTGGAAGTCCAGAAACTGCCGCCGGTCACTTTCGGAAAAACGTTGCTGTCAATGGCGGGGTCGGCGTAGCGGTAATCCACGATGGATTGCAGCTCGTTGCGGTTCGGCAGCCGCCAGTCGCTCTGACCCGCGAAGCTGAGTTTGGTCGCGGCGGCCAAAGCCTCCTGCCACGTCAGGGCATCAGCCGCGCCGTTGCTGTCCACGTCGAGCGGAACCTGCCGCCAGACAAGGCCGGTGCGGGAATCCGTGACTGTGCCGTTGCCGTTGTTGTAGAAAAAACTGGGCGGAGGCACCGGCGTGACTCCGCCACGCACAGCTCGCACCCGCACTTGCACGGACGTGTCGTCTTTGCGGGTGGCACCGACCGCGCCGCTGTTGAAATCAACTGTGTAGGCGTAGCTGGGGCTGTCAACTAATGTGGTGGAAGTCCAGAAGATGCCGCTGGTGTTCGAGAAAACGTTGCTGTCAATGGCGGGGTCGGCGTAGCGGTAATCCACGATGGATTGCAGCTCGTTGCGGTTCGGCAGCCGCCAGTCGCTCTGACCGGCGAGTGTCAGGCTGGCGCAGGCGGCAAGGGCTTCCTGCCAGCTTTTGGCGGCAGTGTCCGCTGTTTTCTGCCACGTCAGGCCGGTTTCGCTGTCGGTCACGGTGCCGTTGCCGTTGTCATGGAAGGAGGCAAAGGCAGGTGCTGCAAAAAACAGCAGCAGACCAAGCAGGCAGAACGCGGCGGATTTCATGGCATCACCGGTGGGAAAGTGTCAGCGAGGCAGGAGGAAAGGAAAATTATTTGCCGCCGCGAACGGCACGGATATATCTTTCAGAATAATAGTAATCAACTATACATGACCCATCTTGGAACACACTCCATGTATAATATTGATTATAGGACTGAACCGTAGAGGATAAATATGGATTATAATATTCGTTGATTGGAAGAAAATAACTCCAATCAACAGTTGGATATTTTCCAGCATATATCAAACTTGACAGTTCATTTAGCGTTGGGATGCGCCAGTCGTTGTATCCTCCAAAAGACTGATTATTTAACGCGGCAAGAAAATCTTCCTGATCATTGTAATCATCTGTAAGGCAATATTCTTTTTCATTGTAACACCAATGATAATAATTATCTACATCGTGCGGGTTGCTGTAATCTTGGTTTCCATCATCATTATTCTTCATCTCCCAGATCAGCCCAGTCACATTGTCCCGCACCATAATCCATTCTGTGGCATCATCAGGCAGCTCTACGCCACCCTGCCCCAGTTTGGTGTAGGAACGGGCCGTGCCTTGGTATTGCGCATCCTGCCCATAAAACGGAGAGTTTTCATCGGTCGGGCAGGGAATTTCTTTGGTGTTGTCGTAGCAAAGTTCTTGGGCGGTGTCCGGCCACTGCATGGCTTCAGCGCAAACCGGCAGCCCTGCCGCCAACAAACATGCAAAGCTGATCGATTTTAATTTCAAGCAGTTCATTCTATCCCCCTCATTTTTGATCATCCCCGAAAACAAAGCGGCATAACGCAACAGCAGCCTTACACCATTCCGCAGCTTTTGGCAAGAAATTAAATCAGCAAGCAGTTGAGCGAAGTCGAAACCGCCGCCTTCGGCTACGCTCAGGCCGCGCGGGGCAGGCAGCTCGGCTCAACCAGCTTGATTCGTCAGCAACATCTCCTTCACCTCATCCTCAGCCAGCCCAACCAGCGCAGCAATGGCCGCCGCATCCATGCCCATCTGCCGCGCTTGCAGCACCGTCCTGCGCTGCTGGGCCAACGCGCCTTGCTCAATGCCTTTCTCCATGCCAACCTCAATCCCTTCTTTCAGCCCGGCCTCTCTGCCTTCTTCCAATCCGCTCTGCCGACCTTCTTTCTTGAAGAGTTCCTTGGCCTCCTCCCACGCCGACTCATCCTTGATCTCCGCCAGCACAGCCGGGTCAACCTTCTGCCGCCGCATCTCCTCAATCAGCTTGCGGAACATGTCATCACTGCCGCTGCTCTCCTCCATTTTACCATCCAATGAATCGGCAATGAAATCAAGCCAGCGACGCACCGCAGGCGGCGTGTGCGGCCCGGCCTGCGGTGGCGACAGAAAGACTAAACGGTGCGGATATACAGCAACCCTGTTCCCTCGCTCATCCACCGGACTGAAATCACTCACCGCACAGCTGAAGTTCACGCTGCCGTCACGCGGCACACTGGTGAGCACAACGATAGTGAAAACAGTGCGTTCAAAACAGTAGGCAGCAAAGCCGCGCACCTGCTCGGCCATGCTGATTAGATGGTAGTAGAGAAAGCGGTCAAAGAAGTCCTCCTCCTTGACATGCTGAATTTCCACAATGATGCGCCGCTCCGCATCCTCGGCAAAAAGATCATAGCGGCTGCGGACAAAGCCTATCGGTTCCGGGTATTCGTATTCGGTATGCACCTTGTCGATATTCAGCTCCAAGCCGAGTACGTCCTGAGCAAAACGGTTGAATACCTCCGGCTGACCGAAAATCCGTTTAAACGCTGCACCGTATTTCAGCGGAATCACATCAATCATGGATAATTCTCAGGCAAAAGAAAAAAACTACCAAACTTAGAAATCCACCAGCTCTACATCAAAGACCAGCCACGCATTAGGGGGAATAATACCGCCACCTGCGCCCTGTGCCCCATACGCCAAGTCTGGCGGGATAATCAGGGTGCGTTTTTCGCCCTTGCTCATACTGCTAATTGCCATGTCCCAGCCGGGAATGACTCGACCGGTGCCAACCGGAAAACTGATTGGCTCGCCTCGGTCATAAGAACTATCAAACTTACGGTCGTTTGCCAGCAGACGGCCTGTGTAATGGACACTGACAGTGGTACCCGGCGAAGGTGTGTCACCTTTACCCTCCTTGCTCACCACCCAGAACAGGCCATCATGATTAAAATGGACATTCGGCCATCGTTTTTTGATCAGCTTGATTGTCTTTTCCTGCTCGTCTTTAGCAGCGGTCTGTTGGTGGCCTTCAAGTTCTTCTTTAGCCTTGTCAAAAGCCGCTTGATCTGTTTTAAATTGCTGCGCCGCCTCACCTTGCCGAATAATCTCAATACTATTGATGAGATCATTTTGCTCAATGGCATTTACCACGTCTTGACCTTCCACTACATGGCCAAAAATAGTGTGCTTGCCGTTCAGGTGCGGGGTAGCAACGTGAGTGATGAAAAATTGCGAGCCGTTGCTATCTGGCCCAGCATTGGCCATAGCCAATACCCCAGGGCCAGTAAACTTGAGATCAGCAACAATCTCATCTGGGAAACTGTAGCCTGGGCCACCAGTACCAGTACCAAGAGGACAACCGCCTTGAATCATAAAATCTTTAATTACTCGATGAAACTTAAGACCATCATAAAAACGGGTACCTGTTGGCTTGCTTGCGCCGCCATAGGCCAAAGTTCCTTCTGCTAAACCAACAAAGTTGATCACAGTTAATGGAGTCTTGGTGTAATATAGCTCTAGCAGGATGTCGCCTTTGCTTGTTTTTATTTTGGCATACAATCCGTCTTTCATTGCTTGCTCCTTTGTGTCCGAGTTTTTGGCAGCCGACGCAGGCTGGCTGGCAGCGGGCAGCGAGGAAAAAACAAGCAGCACAGACAGCAACAGCGCGGGCAGCAGGCGCGGCAAGGTGTTCATGAAATCCTCCGTCAGCAGATTAATTGAAAAAGCTGCCTTGCTGGCAGCAGTCCTACTGACAGAGCAACTAACCCGCAAGCACAGTCTTTGTCAAGCAAAACTGATCTTTTTCCCGCTCAAGACCGCTTCGCTCTTGACGTGGTGGGGCTGTCTGGTTTAAATAGTCTGTTCTGCGCAAGGATGAAAACACTGCCGGACATTATGTGCCGGAACTCTCTTACATGCTTCCTCTATTTTACCGCATACTTGGCAGGGTTACGCATACTCTGCTTCCGGCTTTTTTGCCTGCCGTTAACGTTATTGCTCCTCATTGGGAAACTAAACACCGGCTGGGGAATTATCAAGGAATTGTTGCTCAACAAGGCCCATTGCTTTGGATTCATGCTGCTTCAGTAGGCGAAATGCAAGCAGCTCGTGCCCTGATTGCAGCTCTGACAGAAAAAATTCCGAGCTGCCGTTTTTTTCTTACAGCCATGACTAAGCAGGGCAGAGATGCAGCCCGCTTACGCTTACCAGAGACTGTACGCTGTGAGTTAGCTCCCTTGGATACGCCCCAAGCGGTGACCGCTGCTCTGCGAATAATCCGGCCAGATCTTTATGTTTGTCTGGAAACAGAGCTATGGCCAACCATGCTGCAAGAAACAGGAAGAGCAAGAATCCCGATGTTGTTGCTTAACGGGCGGCTCTCTGAAGCGGCATTTCACCGTTACCAACGCATCTGCGGTTTCATGACCAATCTACTCAGGAGTTTTGCGGCGGTTGGGGTAATTCGGGAGGAAGACGGAGAACGCTATTGCAAGTTAGGTGTGGATGCCAAAAGAATCAAGGTTTGCGGGAATCTAAAATACGATCTGCCTATTGCTAATGCGCAGGCCATACGAGAGAAATACTGGCAACTACTCAATCCTCGCGAAAAAAAAATATTTATTTGCGGTTCTACCCGCAGTGGTGAAGAAGAACTGCTTCTGCCCGTGTACCGTCGTTTACAGAGAGAAACAGCGGACAAGCTACTTTGGATTATTGCTCCTCGCCATATTGCCCGCTTAAATGAAATCAGACACTTATTGACGCAAGCTGAACTCGATTTCGCCTTACTCTCTGACTGCGTCACCAAGGGGCAAAATAAAAATATTGTGCTCGTAGATAGCCTTGGCGAACTGGGTGATCTGTATTCTATTGGCGATATTAATTTCTGCGGCGGTAGCTTGGTTAACAAAGGCGGACACAACATCATGGAGCCTATACGCTGGTATAAACCAGTCCTTTTCGGCCCCTTTATGCGCGATTATCAAGATGCAGCAGATTTGGTATTAGCGGAAGGCGCGGGTTTTCAGGTGCGCAATGCAGATGAGTTATCAGAGCGTCTCAGTGCATTACTGCAAGATGAGAGACTTCAGCAACAAGTCTGTCAGGCAGCAGAGCGGTTAGCTCGGTCACAGCAGGGGTCGGCACAACGGCAGGCGGATATGATACTAAATGAGCTGCAAGTGTTTGTCAAATAATGGAAACTGCGAAAATATTCAACTGGAATCATGCGAAAAATGAAATATTGAAACAGGAGAGAGGCGTATCGTTTGAAGCAGTTGTTTTCTGTGTTGAAAACGGACTGCTGCTGGATATTATCCAACATTCGAATCAAGAAAAATACAAAGGGCAAAAGATGTACGTGATAAATCTCAATGACTACGCATACCTTGTTCCTTTTATTGAATCAGTAGATGAAATTTTCCTTAAAACCATTTATCCAAGCAGGAAATATACAAAAAAATATCTGCACGATTCCTCCGACGAGGTGATTTTATGAAAGATCCTTTCAAGTATTTAGATCAAGAAGAGAAAGAACTGATGGAGTCGGTTGAGCGAGGTGAATGGAAACAAGTAGACCATTTTGAGGAGGAAAAGAAAAAGGCAGAAATGGCAGCAAAGGCAACTTTTTCCAAAACAGAACGGATGAATATCCAACTTTCAAAACGGGATGCCGACCGTTTAAAAATTAGGGCATTAGAGGAAGGAATATCTTATCAAGAACTTATTTCAGGAATTATTCACAAGTATCTTGACGGAAGATCATCTGAATCTGCATAGATATTGCTGGCAGCTATGGAAAAATAAGGAGAGCTATAGATACACATTCAGCTATTAAAATGGGAAATTTAACAGCGGAGATTGCCGCCGCATGTGGAGATTTTTTTGCCATTCACGCTGTCATCCTTCATCTGAAAAAAACAATTTATTTTATATGAAAGCACTTATCGCGCTTGAAGACGGTACTGTCATGACTGGCCGTTCCTTTACTGGACCGGGAGAAGCTGCCGGAGAAATCGTGTTTAATACCAGCATGAGCGGTTATCAGGAAATTCTGACAGACCCCTCCTATACCGGCCAGATGGTCACGATGACCTATCCTTTGATTGGCAATTACGGCATTAACACTGAGGATATGGAATCTGCTGCTGTTCATCCGCGTGCCTTCCTGATGCGTGAACACCAAGCAATGCCAAGCAATTTTCGCGCCAGCAGCACTTTGCTCGACTTTCTCCAAAAATTTGGCGTGCTCGGTATCGAAGGTTTAGATACGCGGATGTTAACGAGGATTCTTCGTAAACGTGGGGCGATGAAGGCGGTCATCTCTACCCAAGACACCGATCCGGCCTCGCTGGTAGAAAAAGCACGACAGTGGGATGGGTTAGTAGGCCGTGATATGGTAGCGCGGGTGACAACAGTCAAACCCTACGGCTGGGGTGCAAACGGTTCGTTTGAGAGCACTACATTTCCGGCTGGTGGTAAATTTAACGTTGTAGCTTACGATTTTGGCATCAAATACAATCAACTGCGTATCCTGACAGGAAAAGGATGTAGTGTCTTGGTTGTCCCTGCCAAAACTTCTGCGGCCGAAGTGCTGGCACTTAATCCAGACGGTGTGTTCCTTTCCAATGGCCCAGGCGACCCTGCGGGCGTGGAAGGCGTGGTTGATAACATTCGTGCCTTGCTTGGCAAGAAACCAATCTTTGGTATCTGCCTCGGCCACCAAATGTTGGGGCTGGCTTATGGCGGCCAGACTTTTAAACTGAAATTTGGCCATCGGGGTGGCAACCAGCCAGTCAAGGATTTGCAGACTGGTAAGGTGGAAATTACTTCACAAAATCATGGGTTCTGTGTGGATCCAGAAAGCCTGCCTGAGAGTGTCGAAGTGACCCACATCAATCTGAATGACGGTAGCTTAGAAGGAATGCGGCATAAAGAGCTGCCTGCTTTTTCTGTCCAATACCACCCAGAACATGCGCCAGGCCCACACGATGCTGTCTATCTTTTTGACCGCTTTATTGACTTGATGGCCCAACAGGGCTGATATTTTTTCACGAAATTCTGATTATGCCTAAACGCACAGATATACATAAGATACTGATCATCGGCTCTGGGCCAATTATCATTAGCCAAGCCTGTGAATTTGACTACTCCGGCGCACAGGCGGTTAAAGCTTTGAAAGAAGAAGGATTCGAGGTGGTGCTGATTAACTCCAATCCAGCCACCATCATGACGGATCCCGGCTTGGCTGATCGCACTTACATCGAGCCAATCACACCAGAATATCTGATCAAGGTGATTGAGCGGGAGCGACCTGATGCGCTTCTGCCCACCCTTGGCGGCCAGACAGCCCTGAATACCGCGATCAAAGTAGCTGAAACCGGCATCTTGGAAAAGTATGGGGTAGAAATGCTGGCCGCCGACGCAAAGGTCATCCGCAAGGCCGAGGGCCGCGAGGAGTTCCGCGATGCAATGCGCAAGATCGGCCTTAACGTACCGCAATCTACTATTGTCCACACTTTGGATGAGGCGATGGCCGCTGCCGAGGAGATCGGCTTTCCTGTGATTGTTCGACCGAGCTTTACTTTGGGCGGTACTGGCGGCGGGGTGGCCTATAATCGGCAAGAGTTGCAGGAAATGTGCGCTGCCGGACTCGATCTTTCTATGACCAATGAAGTTATGCTAGAGCGCAGCCTGCTTGGTTGGAAGGAGTACGAGCTGGAAGTGATGCGCGACCGGAAAGACAACGTGGTCATCATTTGTTCAATAGAGAACGTGGACGCAATGGGAGTACATACCGGCGATTCGATCACCGTGGCTCCGCAGCAGACTCTGACCGATGCTGAGTATCAGCAGATGCGTGATGCCGCCATTGCCATTATCCGAGAAATAGGAGTGGAGACCGGTGGTTCTAATGTTCAGTTCGCGGTCAATCCCAAAGATGGCGAGATGATGGTGATTGAAATGAATCCCCGCGTCTCCCGCTCCTCCGCCCTTGCCTCTAAGGCTACCGGCTTTCCTATCGCTAGGATTGCGGCTAAATTGGCAGTTGGCTACACTTTAGACGAGCTGGAAAACGATATTACCAAAGAAACCTGCGCTGCTTTTGAGCCGACTTTGGACTATTGTGTGGTCAAAATTCCTCGCTGGACTTTTGAAAAGTTCCCAGAGGCGGACGATTTTCTCACCACGGCGATGAAGTCAGTCGGCGAGACTATGGCCATAGGTCGCACCTTTAAAGAGGCATTCCAAAAGGGATTACGCTCCTTAGAAATCGGTTGGACAGGCTTTGGTTTCAACAGCAAAACAGACATGCAGCATCTCCATCAGGATGACTTGAATCGGGGCTTGAGCGAGCCAAATTCCAAGCGGATTTTGCACCTTTTCGAGGCTCTGCGGCGAGGAATGAGCATTGAACGGATTTACGAACTAAGCCAGATTGATCCGTGGTTTTTGGTCAATATGCGCCAAATCGTTGAGATGGGTTTAGAGATTAAAGAAAAAGGGCTGGCAGGGCTTTTAGATAACGATTATCTTTTTGCAGTGAAGCAGCAGGGTTTTTCTGATGCGCAACTTGCCCAACTCACTGGCACGGCTGAGGAAGACATTCGCCAGCTCCGCAAAAAGCTCGAAGTGCAGCCAGTTTACAAGCTGGTAGACACCTGCGCTGCTGAGTTTGAATCCTACACGCCCTATTACTATTCCTGCTATGATCAGGAAAATGAGTCTGAGCCATCTGATCGCAAGAAGATTATGATTCTTGGTGGCGGCCCCAATCGGATCGGCCAAGGTATTGAATTTGACTACTGCTGCGTTCATGCCGCCTTTGCGTTGAAGGAAATCGGCGTGGAGTCGATTATGGTTAACTCCAACCCGGAAACCGTCTCCACTGACTATGATACTTCAGACCGGCTCTATTTTGAGCCTCTGACTCGTGAGGATGTACTCAGCATTATTGAGCGAGAAAAGCCCGATGGCGTAATTGTTCAGTTTGGTGGCCAGACTCCGCTCAACTTGGCTGTGCCGCTGGCCCGCGCTGGTGTGACTATCGTTGGTACACCACCTGATGCCATTGATCGAGCTGAAGACCGGAAGCGTTTCCAAGAAATGCTTCAAAAGCTAGATCTCAAACAGCCAGAAAACGGTACTGTCCGTAGCTTGGATGAGGCGTTAAAGGAAGTTCAACGAATCGATTATCCTGTGGTCATGCGGCCTTCTTATGTACTTGGTGGGCGGGATATGCAGATAGTCTATAACGAGCAAGGGCTACGTGATTTTATGGCTCGCCCTTCGATTGCAGGAAGCGAGCATCCCGTTTTGCTTGACCGCTTTCTCAAAGATGCCATTGAAGTGGACGTGGATGCGCTTTCCGACGGTACCTTGACCGTAATCGGTGGCATTATGGAGCATATCGAGGAGGCGGGCATTCATTCCGGCGACTCCGCCTGTGTTTTGCCACCACATACGCTATCCGCAGAAATGATGGCGGAAATCAGCCGAGCCACCAAGTCGATGGCTGCGGAGCTGGGCGTGATTGGCTTAATGAATGTTCAGTATGCAGTGAAAGACGAGACCCTCTACGTACTAGAAGTCAATCCTCGTGCCTCACGCACCGTGCCCTTTGTCTCCAAGGCTACAGGTGTACCTTTGGCTCGGCTTGCAGCAAAAGTAATGATGGGCCTGAGCTTAGAGCAGCTTGGTTTTACCAAAGAAGTCTCTATAAAACATTGGGCCGTCAAGGAGGCAGTATTTCCCTTTGATCGCTTTGAGAACGTGGATACCCTGCTTGGCCCAGAAATGAAGTCAACTGGTGAGGTAATGGGGATTGACGACAATCTCGGCTTGGCCTTGGCCAAATCGCAGCAAGCGGCAGGCCAGAAGGTACCAAAGAGTGGCTGCGTCTTTATTAGTGTCCGTCGTTCAGACAAGGAAACAGTGATTCCTGTGGCCAAAAGTTTGGCAGCGCAGGGTTTCTGTCTCTTAGCTACACCAGGTACAGCGGATAAGCTCGCCGAACACGGCGTAACCTGCGAAAGAGTTAATAAGATTTCCCAAGGTCGTCCCCATATCCTTGACAAAGTTAAGGATGGTCAAGTACAGTGGATCATTAACACCTCATCTGGCAGCAGAACCACAGAAGATTCCTATTTCATTCGCCGAGCCGCTTTGGATTACCATATTCCCTACACGACGACCATCAGCGGTGCAGTGTCTATGACGCAGGCAATCATGGCTTTAGCTGAACAAGAAATCGGGGTCAAGACTGTACAGGAATTTTCCGCCGCTGCCGACTAAGAGGAAAGCCAGCTTTCTTGCGGCTTGCACAGCGTTTAAACCACCAAATCCCTTTCAAAAGGAATGAATAACTTCTACAAAAATCTGAGCATGTGGCTGGTGATCGGCTTGGCAGCAGTGCTGTTAGTCAATCTGTTTCGCCCTCAGGTGCAGGAGTCCAGCACCCAGATGACCTACAGCCAGTTTCTGGCCAACGTTGAGAGCGGGGCAATTCGTAAAGTCACGATCAAAGATGACCGAATCCTCGGCTCTACAAGCGACGGCAGACCTTTCATGACCATTACCCCGCCCGACCTAGAGCTGATTCCCTTGCTGCGGCAGTCGAACGTAGATATCTCGGTCAAGGAGCCAGACAAAGAGTCATTCTGGATATCAATTTTTATTTCTTGGTTCCCGATGCTCCTGTTGATTGGTGTCTGGGTCTTTTTCATGCGCCAAATGCAGATGGGCGGTGGCAAAGGCGGCGCACTTGGTTTTGGCAGAAACAGAGCCAGAATGCAGGAGGAGGGAGAAGTCAAGATCACCTTTAAGGATGTTGCCGGAATTGATGAAGCCAAGGCCGAGCTAGAAGAGATTATCGATTTTCTCAAAGATCCAGAAAAGTTTACTAAGTTGGGTGGACGTATTCCCAAGGGAGTCTTACTTGCCGGCCCTCCTGGTACAGGAAAAACACTGTTGGCAAAAGCCATTGCAGGTGAAGCTAAGGTACCATTCTTCACTATTTCTGGCTCGGATTTTGTCGAGATGTTTGTCGGAGTCGGGGCATCACGGGTACGCGACCTGTTCACTCAAGGCATGAAAAATGCACCCTGCATCATTTTCATTGATGAGATTGATGCAGTGGGCCGCCATCGCGGGGCTGGCTTGGGTGGTGGTCATGATGAGCGTGAGCAGACCCTTAATCAACTCTTAGTTGAGATGGATGGCTTCAATGCCAATGATGGTGTGATCATTATTGCCGCCACGAACCGGCCTGATGTTTTAGATCCAGCCCTTCTCCGACCGGGCCGCTTTGACCGACAGGTAGTAGTACCAATTCCTGACATCAAAGGTCGGCAAATGATCTTGGAGATCTACGGCCAAAAGACTAAGCTGGCTGCTGATGTTGATATGGCGATCATTGCTCGGGGTACTCCCGGTTTTTCTGGAGCAGACTTAGAAAATCTAGTCAACGAAGCGGCCCTGCTTGCCGCCCGGCAAGTTGCTGAGGAAGTTAGCATGGAACTGCTTGAGCAGGCTAAAGACAAGGTCATGATGGGTGCGGAACGGCGCTCAATGATTATCTCTGAGGATGAGAAGAAAATTACGGCCTATCATGAGGCTGGTCATGCAGTAGTAGCTCGGCTTTTGCCTGGCACAGATCCTATCCACAAGGTATCGATCATCCCGCGTGGCCGTGCCTTGGGCTTGACCATGCAGCTCCCTATTGATGAAAAGTACACGCATTCTAAACAGTTTCTTCTCCATACTATCCAAATTCTTTACGGTGGTTGGGTGGCAGAAAAGGTCGTGTTCGGTGAAATCACCACCGGTGCAGGTAATGATATTGAGCGTGCCAGCGATCTTGCCCGCAAGATGGTCTGTGAATGGGGCATGAGCGATGAGCTGGGGCCTCTTGCTTATGGCAAGAAAGAGGAGCAAATTTTCTTAGGCCGAGAAATTGCCCAGCATCGTGACTACAGCGAGGAAACAGCCCGCCGTATCGATGAGGTCGTCAAGAATATTATTCTTGATGCAGCCGCAGCTACCGAAAAACTGTTACAGAAAAACATCGATATTCTAAAGGCAGTAGCAGATGATCTGCTTGAAAAAGAAACGATCTCTCTTGAAGATATCGAGCGGGTTATTGCTAAGTTGCGACCGAATGACCAGCCAAGTACAGAAAAAGGGCCAGACTTAGCAAAAACAGACGTAGCGTAACATTTGCGGGCAGTAATTTCAGTTTAATTGAAGGCGTGGGATGTCGATCCTGCGCCTTTTCTTTTTTTGAAGATAGAGAGAAATGCAGCAACCCAAAATTATGGGAATCCTGAATGTTACTCCAGATTCCTTTTCTGACGGTGGCAGTTTTTTTGACGAACAAAATATGCGTCTACAGATAGAGCGGCTACTTGCCGAAGGCGCAGACATCATCGATATTGGCGGTGAATCAACCAAGCCTTTTGCCGAGCCAGTTACAGAGGCTGATGAGCTACGGCGAGTCATTCCAGCAATTCAAGCAGTGCGCTCTCTTTCTCCTTCTCTGCCGATATCCATAGATACCACAAAAGCATCAGTGGCTCGTGCTGCCTTAGCTGCTGGAGCTACGATAATTAATGATATTTCTGCGCTACGTCATGACTCAGCAATGATCCAAGTCGCGCTGGACTATGCTTGCCCAGTGATTATCATGCACATGCAGGGTACTCCGAGTGACATGCAGATCAATCCACATTATGAAGATGTGCTTGCTGAAATTTGTATTTTTTTTCAAGAACGAATTGCTTGGATGCAGGCCCAAGGCATCAGCAAGGAACAGATAACCATTGATCCTGGCATCGGTTTTGGTAAAACATTAGAACATAATTTGACTATGTTGCGCAATATAAGCGTATTCAAGCAGCTCGGCTTGCCAGTGCTGATAGGTCATTCACGCAAGTCTTTTTTCAGCAAACTCTTTCATCTTTCTGTTGAGGAACGCGATTACCCCACCGCAGTGGTTTCTGCTCTTTGCGCCAAGCAGGGGGCTGATATTCTTCGAGTCCATGATGTAGCAAAAACAGCAACGGCAGTACAGTTAGCGTCTTTGCTGGATACCGCAGACAAACGACATGGCTGAACGCTTCAACAGTTTAAAGAGGTTGTTCAGCAGACCAAATTTAAATCAATCCGGCATATTGAAGAAATTTTGACCCGGTATCTTCATATTTATAACTCCAATATTCCTCAGAGAAACCTCGATCATATCACACCGGTCGAGGCTTTAAAAACTGGAAGAAAACTCATCCAGACTTGTTTGAAAAATTGGAATGTAATCATCCTGGTCTTGCCATGTGGAATTAGCTTCTTTTTTGTCAGCAAGTTGACAGAATCTCATTTGTCTCCTTTGTTGATATATCCTGACTTTACTTTTAACTAGGATACATTGCACAAAAAAACTATCTAGCTTCTTAGCTGGCATAATTGTTGCTATATAGTTTGTATACCCTCTTTTCTAGGAGTACTACTTATGAAAAAGTCTCATCCGAATTATATATCGACAACGAATGCGTGTAAGCTGTGTAGACCACTTGGTGCATGTTTAGCCTTCAAAGGTATTGAAGGCGCAGTGCCTTATCTCCATGGCTCACAAGGCTGTGCTACCTATATGCGTCGCTATATTATCAGCCATTATAATGAACCGATTGATATAGCCTCCTCTTCGCTCTCTGAGAAAAATGCTATCTACGGCGGCGGCCCTAATCTGAAGCTAGGTCTCACCAATGTAGCTGCAAAATATCGCCCTGCTCTCATAGGTATAGCTACTACCTGCCTGACTGAAACTATTGGCGATGACGTGGCTCGTTATCTTCACGAATACGCTAAAGATACCGAGGGATCAGAAGGACTGCCAGAATTCATTCACGTTTCTTCACCAAGCTATTCTGGCACTCACATGGAAGGCTTTCACGGCACTGTCGAAGCCGTCATAGAACAACGAGCCAAAGGTGGGCCATGCACAGAGACGGTTAATATTTTGCCTGGTTTCGTTTCATCAGCAGATTACCGCCTACTTCATGAAATTGTAGCAGATTTCGGATTAAACTATACCATGCTACCAGATCTCTCCGAAACTATGGACGGCCCGGCTCTATTGGACTATGAGAAGATTGCTCCTGGCGGCACACCGTTAGCGGCAATTGGCGCAATGGGTTGCAGTCAAGCAACAATCGAATTCGGTCGCACGTTAAGTACCGCGCGAAGCGGTGGCTTGATCTTACAAAAAAAATTCAAGGTCAATCATCATCGCCTTGGCCTACCAATCGGTATTGAGGAAAGTGATCGCTTTTTTGCACTGCTTTCCCAATTAAGTAAGCAGCCAATACCGGAAAAGTATCAGAAAGAACGAGGACGGCTGGTTGATTCCTATGTTGATGGCCATAAATACGTGTTTGGCAAAAAAGTAATTGTTTATGGTGAGGAAGATCTAGTTGTTGGCCTAACAGCTTTTTTGGCTGAAATAGGTATTGTGCCTGTGCTCTGCGCCTCTGGTGGTACTTCTGGCAAACTAGCAGCGGCTATTGCTGCGGTGACAGGGGACATTCTTGCTGAACAACCGGATGTGCATGAAGGAGCAGATTTCTTTGATATTGCTGAACTGGCAGAATCGCTGGAGCCAGATTTACTGGTTGGCCATTCTAAGGGGTATCCGCTTGCTCGTAAGCTCAAGATTCCGCTCATTCGCGTTGGCTTCCCAATTCATGATCGGGTTGGTGGGCAGCGCATCCTCCATCTTAGCTATAGTGGCGCGCAACAGCTTTTTGACACAGTCACTAACGCCTTGATTGCTAAGAAACAAGACGATTCTTCTGTCGGCTATTCGTATATGTAATGCTGAACGGCAGAGTCACCAAACTCTGCTGCTTTCCTTGCATCAACCTAACTTCTTTCAATAAAGCCCCAGTAGGGATAGTCAAGTTGATAGGAAGCAACTAAGCCCGGACTGTGCTCGCGGCTAGCTACCAGCCAAAGATCGTTACGCCGCTGCTCAGGAGCTGCACTACTAAATGGGTCCCACTGCGGCAAGAGCACCATCGCATTATCAGCAGAGTATTCAATATCACCAGAACCTTTAAAGGAACCAAGCTGTGGCTGCTGGTCGTACTGGCCATCCTCACGCCGCGTTAGCTCGGAAATCACCAAAAAAGAGGCGTTGAACTGATCCCGGAGTGATTCAAGCTGTCGTAACCAAGCATCAATGCCAGTGCGCCGCTCTGCAAGATTTTTAAAAGGTAATTTATGCAAACTGTCGATTACAACCATGATCTGCTCTGAATTGCTTTCATGACGAAGAAAATCGAGATGGCTGCGCATCAGTTCTGGGGTTAAACGGCGATCAGTGACCACTCGAAACCACGGCAGAAGCTGCTGTAATTTATTCTTGCCTTCTTGGAGATTACGGCTCTCCTCTTCGCTTAACTCATTGCTTTTAATTTGTTCAACAGAAAGCCTGCTCAGACGACTGAGAGTGCGCTGATACATTTTTTGCCTGCCATTTTCAAAATCATAGTAGATGACCGGAATTTTGCGGCTGGCCATATCGCTGGCAACCTGAATAAAAAAGCAGGATTTACCCGCCTTTGGCAAACCGCCCATAATGTTGATGCCGTGCATACCGCCCAATGCCTTATCCAGTTGCGTAAAACCAGAACGCATGGCAGCGTGCGCTTCACCACCTTCAAGACGAAGCTGTTCTTCAAAATGGAGAAATTCGCGGATTGGCGAGCTAAAAGGAGAAAAGGATTTGGCTTCACGGAGCAAGCTGAAAGCTGCCTTTTGATAATCATTACCGTATGCTGCCGCCATCTTGGTCAGGCAGTAGTGCTTAGGTGCTGAGTCTGGCCAGCGAACCATTCTGACCTTAAATCCCAAGCGTCCAGCAAATTCGCGGGCTGCGGTCTCGGATTCTGGATTACGGTTAACACAAACAAAAATAGTATTGAGCCAAGCAAGCTGTTCAGCCTCCAAATGGGCTAAATCCGCTGCTGAAACTAAGGCAATGCCGGGTAAACCAAGCTGCCGCAGGGCAAGGAGGTTATCCTCGCCTTCAGTAATAACTAATCCGCCATTTTCACAACGCATAATCTCTTGGAAATTGAAAATGCGAAAGCGAGGCGCAGCAAATTCTTCATCACCATACCAGAAGCTGTCATCGGGTTTATCAGGATGCACACAGCGGGCCGCATAGCAGTTACCATCTTCTTGATAATAGGGATAGACTAAATAACGACCATTAAAACCAATCCGCATTTCTTGAAGTACCGCCTTGGAAATACCCAAAGCCGCAAAACGAATGAGTAAGTCAGCGGTCATTTTTTCCATGAATCCGATGATCTCATTGTTAATGTTTTTGACTGGATAGTTGACCTTCGCTGCCGCATAGTCGCGATCTGGATCAAAACCGGGTACAAGACTGAGGCTGAGTTGAGCTTGGCGGGCAAAATGGAGCGGAAAACCTCCAGAACTACAGCGATGTAAACAGCGGTAATAGCCATGAAAATGACTTTCAGGGCCGACTATAACCAAGAGAAGTTGCTTGGGGCCGTTTTTTCCCTGTTCATGGCAGAAGGGACATTCTGCGGTGAGAAAATTTTGTTTGAGTTGAGCATCGGGTAGATGCTGGAGATAAAAAGCAACAACTGGATCATTCTGTTGCATAGCAGTTCTGAGCGGCCAGTTTAGCAGTGTTTATGGAGAAGATGACACAGAGCCGTCTTCAGCTCTGCCTCCTGAAAGATGTATCCTGATTCCAAGAGTCTGAGCGGTTTTACTTTCGTGCTTGCAAAGAGCAGCTCACTGGCCATTTCGCCGAAGAGAATTTTAAGCAGGAAACGGGGTACAGGCAGCAAGGCTGGACGGTGAAGTACAGCAGCCAAAGTCTGGGTGAATTCACTGTTACGGACTGGAGATGGAGAAACTGTATTGATTGGCCCGTGCAAGTCTTCATGTTGAAGTATATGACTGATGATGTTTGGCAGCTCATGCAGACTGATCCAACTCATCCACTGTTTACCGCAGCCAATAGACCCACCTAAGCCCATTGTAAAAGGCAGCAGCATTTTTGCCAATGCTCCACCTTTTGAACTGAGAATCATGCCAAAGCGGAGATGAATCACCCGGATGCCTGCCGCAGTTGCTGGCTGAGTTGCAGCTTCCCATTCTTGCGCTACATTAGCAAGAAACCCTGTGCCTACAGGGCTGGCTTCTGTCAGTTCTTCCTCTTCCCGGTCGCCATAAAAACCAACTGCCGAAGCAGAAATCAATACTTTTGGTTTATACTTGGCAGCAGCAAAAAATTCTGCTAAGAGGCAAGTTCCCTCTACCCGGCTTTGCCGAATGCGTTTTTTACGAGCGGAAGTCCAGCGGCCAGCGGCAATATTCTCTCCAGCTAAATTAATAACCGCGTCAATTTTTTGGTACTCACCTAATTCGATGAGCTTACGCTTGAAATCCCAAAAGGGAACAGTCTGGCTATTGCGGTGTAAGGCTAAAATTCGATATCCAGCAGCAGACAAAGAGCGAGTCAACTCCCTGCCAACCAAACCGGATGCACCCGTAATAAGGATAGTTTGCATCAGCGACTATTTTTTGCCAAGCGGCAAGGTACATTTTTACCTCTTACAAAAGAGTTGATTTGATATCTAGTCAATATTATTTCCCTTTTGGAAATTGTGCTGGTTCGGTAAAGACCCAATCATGATTCTTTACTGGAGTATGGCAGGAGATACACGACTGAGCACCTTCATTAAAAGGCTTTTGTTCAAGGCCAAGCCAACGTGCCCAACCCCAACCATGGGTTTTAGAATATTTTGTAGAGTCTTTGACCATAAACTCTGCATGACCAAAATCTCCAGGAGCAGTACCAGCCAGCCAGCTTTTTAACTGTTTTTCTTTCCAAACAATTTTTCCCAAAATGGAACCGTCTGGCCAAGGATTTGTTTTACCTGCACGGGCTGCCTCAACTGCTACCTTATTGCCTAATATCACACGAATTGTGCTATTGTCAGTACGATGCGAAACAGCAATAGTTGCCCAATTTTGCCAACCTTCTTGATAGGTTATTCCATTGGAAGGAGAGGGCGCAGCGATACTAAGAGCTGGCAGCACACTGAGCAAAAAAGATGTAGTAATTATTTTTTTTAGCCTCATCTGCATTTCTCCTTTAGTTGACGTTATGAAACAGAACTGTCTGTTACAAAACTTGGGTTCACTGGCTCCCACCTAAATCATTTTTCGAGAAGCTCCCGCCGCACGAGATCCAAGGCTATTGTTGCTGTCATCTCTTGAATTTCATTCCGGCTACCACAAAAATGGTGGTGTATTGATCTGACCTGATTCTTAAAAAACAGGCCAATATAGACCGTACCTACTGGCTTTTCTTCACTTCCACCACCCGGCCCAGCAATGCCTGTAACGGCGACCGTAATATCTGCACCAGTACGCTCTGCTAAGTTCATGGCCATTGCCTCAGCAACAGGCCCGCTGACTGCGCCATGACTGCGAAGCAAATCTTGATCTACAGCAAGCAATACTTCTTTGAGATGATTGGAATAAGCAACAACTCCGCCAGTAAACCACTCTGAACTACCTGATACCGCAGTAATCTTAGAGCTAATCAAACCGCCGGTGCAGGATTCGGCTGTAGCAAGCATAAGGTTCTGGGCGCGGAGCAATTTGCCAACTGCCTCAGCCAAACTTTCCTGATCTGTGCCATACAGCCAGTCGCTTAGTGCCGTTCGGATGCACTGGTCTGCTCTGTTGAAATCGCTATCAGCACCATTCTCTGTCATACTCAAGCTGATATGTACTTCTCCACCAGCAGGATAGTAACCGATACTGGTGCTTCCATCCTGCTCCAGCTCAACTAAGCGGCGGTTGATCTCGCACTCAGAAAGACCAACCGTGCGATAGAGCCGCATTGCTGTTACCTTGCGAACTGCTAGCCTTGGTAGAACAGTCTCGGTGAGTAGCCGAGCCGCTTGGCTTGGTACACCTGGCAAGAAAAAAACTGGTACCGCATCATGCACCAAAACATGACCAGACATCTGTGCTTTCGTGTTGAGCACTTCAGCACCTTCAGGTAACCAAGCCAGCTTTTCTAAGGATTGCTTATGACAGGCATCACCCCAAGGCTGGGCGCGGATTCTCGCCAAAAGTTCTTGATTCAGCGTTGCTGGCCGGTGCAGAGCGGCAGCAACTGCCTCGTTGGTTAGATCATCGGTAGTTGGGCCTAGGCCACCAGTCACAATAACAAAATCTGCCTCACTGATTGCCTGTTTCAATACATCACCGATTTGCTTGACACTGTCACCAACAGTATGCATGGCAACAACCTGATGTCCAGCTAAAAATAGCTCACGTGCAGCCAAGGCACTGGTGCTATTGATGATCCGGCCACAGGTTAGTTCATCACCAATAGCGATGATTTCTCCGATCATTGCTGCTGTCTTGAAAGAATTATCTTTTTTATTCAGCTTATTTTATCATGAACCGCAAAAAAGAAAAACAGAGGAGCTAGGCTGCACATAAAAAAAAGACCGGAGATCAGGATCTCCGGTCAAAAAAAGCACTACACAAGATGTTAACAGCTTCTCTGTAAATTAGTGTTTTCCACCTTTTTGCTTTTGACCAGTAAGGGGTTTGAAACCTAATTTCATATCGCTACCATGACACCTCACACAACTGCCCTGCTCCGTAACAGAAAAGGCTGTTGAACCGTCATGACAAGTGCCACAGTATTTGCCCTGCCCAAAAGAGGCCATATTGAAATCACCCTTTGCTTTGGCTGTGCCGGCTGTCTGCTGAAAGATGCTGTTATGACAATCTATACAGGTAAACCCACCTCCCTCAATATGAAACTTATGACTGAATAGAGAAATGTCATGAGTGGGCATAGCTGCTGGGTCGGTTATAACAGGTACCTGCTCTTGCGCAGGCTTTTCTGGTGCAGCTTGTTTTGGTATTTGCGGTGCTTCCTCTGGCAGCGTAGGCGGCTCTAGTTTTGATGATGCCTCTAGTTGCAGCTCTGGTGCCGATCCTCCTTGTTCCTCTGGCTTCAGTTCTGGCAACAGAGGAGGAGCCTGTTCATCATCAGCCTGTACAGGCTCAGAGAGAGACAGCGGGAATTCCGGGTTCTCTGCTTTCAGTTCTGGCAAAGGTGGCGCATCTGCGCCCTTCAATTCCTGTAATTCCGGGGGTAGCGGCAGAGAAGCCTCAGCATTTATGTCCGGCAGAGGAGGTGGAGCATTCTGTCCTGCTTCTTTAGCCTGTCCGGTAGCAGAAATAAACATGCCGAGGCAGAGAACCAGTCCAACACTAATATATTTTGATTTCATCAAGCTATCCTCTTTTAGCGAATTGTTGCAATAATGTTACACCTTCAGCACGATACCAGAGTCTTCACCTTTATGCGCTTATTATTCGTGGCTACTACTTCCGGCCTGACTTTTAATGTAAAAGATAACTTATCGAAGTTTACAGAATACTTCAAGAGAGTTCGTAAAAAATAAGAAAAAACGGAAGAGTCGTTCTGTTTTTTTCTTGGCCGGTGCGCCCACGCGGAGGGTAAATCAGATGGAAGAAAGGGAGGTGAGGCATTCCCCGGAATGCTCTTTTCATTTTTCTTTTTTGGGAAGAGCAGCGGGTTGTGAAAAAGGCTGCCTCTCATTATGTGAGTGGAGAGAACGGGGTGAGAGATTGGGCAGCGAGGCACTGAAAGTGTATTTTTTCTTTGTAAAAGAAGAGGAAATATATCTTCAGGTCTATTGAAATGACAAAAAGGTCTATTTTTTTATTCTCCAGGTCTATTTTTTCTATCTTTTCAGAGAATGAATAGACTTTCTCCTGTTTTCTTTCTGCCTGCAAATGAACCGAGAGAACACGTTTTTTGTTCTTGACAGATTAATGATGTCGCAATAATTTGCAATTATTCTTTAAAATTTCCGCAAGGAGGAGGCCATGCCCGAACAAACGTTGATCGAACAACTTGCCGCAGTACTGAACGTAGAGATCATACCGCCGATGGACGGCAGCGAGGCCCAGGGGATGCACAAGGCCCTGCCCGGCTATCAAGCCGTAGCCGATGATGCTGCCCGCTTTATCCAGGAACACGGGGAGATCCTGAATCTGGATGCCTCTGTGCTTGCCGACCTTACGGAAGGACTGACCGAGGTCAAACGCCTTGAACCGGCTGATCGTGCGCTGGAAAAATTGCATCAGTCAGTCTATCACCAACGCCTGCGGGCAACGGACAGATGTATGGAGGGACTTTATGACACCACCCGTCGTATCCGCGACTTTGCTGAGGCTTATCCTGAGATTGCCGAGGAAGGCAAGTTTCTTCTCGATTTTATGAAGGTGTTTAAGCCGGGAAGGAAGAAGGAGAAGAGTGGTGGTGGGGGAAGTGAAGGATAGGGACGGAATATCAGGAGAACTATCTCCGGCAATGATTTTTTGCTTGATTGTTGCCGGGGATTTGATGCTTTGCTTTCGTTATGGGTTTCTATTTACTTTTTCATTCAGTGTGGTTAAGTCTTATTCTGGCGGAATTATAACTCGGTTTTCCTTGTTAGCTGTTGTATATCTTAATAAGAGGAAAAGTGTAGGTAGATAAGTGGCTTTTTGTGGAATATATTACGGTCAATATCATGGAAAGTTTCCGCTTATTAATACTGTTATATGCTGAGAAGTCGGCCACAAATTATTGACATAGGAAAAGGATGCATAACTTGAAGGTTAAAGTCACAGATAGAGTTGTATGGCAAGAGTTCCTGAAAAAGGTATCAATCATATCTGCTTTTTTCACAATAGCTTTCATCTTTATCGACATTCCTGACAAATATAAAACATATGCCGGGGTGTCAGTTGTGTTTTTCTTTGTGGGCTTGTACTTCTTTCTATGGTGGCGTTACAACAACCTGAAGAATCTAAATCTTCGTATTGATGGGAGCAAAGTGTCGATAGTAACAGGCGACCTATTTAAGCAGTCTGGATTCAAAGTGATAGCTTTCAATGAGTATTTCGATACCCAAGTTGACGATAAAATTATTTCCAGGAATTCATTGAATGGAATATATATCGAGAAATATTCGAATAGAGCAATTGAGGAATTGAACCAAATTATTAACGATTACCAATTTGAAGGCGGTGAGCTAATAGATGGCGAGGTTGAGAGATCAGGGAAATCAAAAAAATATAAATTAGGAACAGTTTGTGTTGTGGATGATTTTTTGCTGGTGGCTTTCTCGAAGTTTGATAAACAGAATAAAGCTGTTCTTACTATGCCTGAGTATCTGGAATTCTTGATAAATTTTTGGGATAGCGTGAATCGAGTCTATTCACAGAAAAGTGTTTCAGTTCCTATATTCGGGTCAGGAATCACTCGCATCAAAGAACATAAAAACATAAGTGATGAAGAATTGCTTAAGATTATGCTTTGGACGTTTAGAATAAGTGAAATGAGATTTAAGCATCCGGCAAAATTAAGCGTTATTATTCATGAAGATAAAATTTGCTCGATAAACCTACTGGATATTAAAGTAGTAGAAAATGGGCTTTGAGCCCTAATTAAAAACTTAACATTTTATGATAAGGGGGATGGTGTGGCGAATAAAACTGGAACATATATCGCATTTGATGGGCTAGGGAAGGTAAATCCTACAGAGTCTGATTTTAAATATTATGCAACAATGCAGGCATGGAGCGCAGGCAAAAATATAGATTTTAAGTTTGTTAATAGTCATGATAAAACGGCCGCAGTCAGAGACACAAGCCTTCGTAGTACATTGGAGTCCAGAATCAGAGAGCGTCTAGCGGCATCAAAGAACTGCATTGTGATATTAAGTGATGATACGAGAAAGTCAGGCAGCATGTTGTCATATGAAGTTGAGAAGGCCGTAGATTTATACGAAATACCATTGATTTGTGTGTATCCAGGATATGAAAAAGTCAACCTGCCGAATAAGCTTTCTAGCAGGTGGCCAGATGCCTTGGCAAGTAGAATTAACAATGGTACAGCGGACGCTATCCATGTTCCTTTCAAAAAAGACATTCTTTTGACTGCAATTAATCAATTCTCGGTGAATGGAAGCTCTCCTGGTGGTTCTTTGGTTACTTATAAGAATGAAGCATAAGAAGAAATGAACTCTAGATAGTATGTGGAGTTAGGCATATAACAAGGCGCTGCACCAGACGGCAATTCCGCTGCGCTCCATTGCCGCTGGTGAGCTTGGTCGTTAAGCATATAAAGAAAAGAATTTATGAGCATCAAAGAAATAAATAGGGGACGTACCCCGTTAAAAGGAACAAGTCGCATAAGAGATATATGTTAAGCTACCCTAACTTTCTACCTATTACGCAGCGAAATCAACGTGACTTCCTTGATTATGAATTTCCTGTGCTTTGCACTCCATAAGAATGGATGGAGGATGAAAATGAAAACAACAGAATGTCAGCCGCTAAAGACGAAACATTCTGATCCTGATTGACTTTCTCCGGCCTTAGCGTATAATTACATTTGTAATTACAAAAAGGAGATCGATATGAACATCAATGTAGTCAAAATAGGTAATTCAAAAGGTATACGGCTCCCTCGTAAAATCTTAGACCAATGTCATATTGAAGATCAATTAGACCTGAAGGTCAAGGGAGGTAAGATAGTGCTTACCCCTGTAAAAAAGAAACCCAGGGATGGGTGGGAGGAATACG
>JAPEVH010000041.1 GCA_026645415.1 Candidatus Electronema sp. | reverse complement strand
CTGGTGAACGCCAAAACAACCATTTGGAGGCTGGAGTTGAGCGTCCGCTCGCAATTTTTCCAAAGCCTTCGGCATTTTTCGAGCCAAGCGAAAGATCGCTCAACAACCCATCGTTTTGGAATGACGATAAAAGAGTGACGGTCACTGCGTTTAGCGATTTCAACAGAGGCATCCAGTGCCTCTCTGACGGAATCCGCAAAAGATTCAACTGTATATCCACTATCGGCCATCACATTGACAACGCCTGCAAGGTTGTCCGTGTACGAAATGAAAGCCTCCAATGCGCCGTTTTATGCCGGAAACTTTCTTGCCCGCATCCCAACCTTTATTTTTAGCTGTGTCAGTATTTTTGACGCTTTGTGAATCGATAACAAGAAAAGTTGTCTGTTCTTCCCGACCGAGACTCAGGCGGGTGCAGCTCACCATTTCATGTAGTAAATCTTCAAGAACGCTGCCAATTTTCCATTGTCACGTATTTAACTCCATTTCCGAACATACGAATAACAGGTGCTCCATTTCGGGAAATCGGCCGACAGCATCCTCCATTGACACCCGCTTTTCAGCACATACAAAATAGCGCAGAAAACTTCATATAAATCAACTGTTCTTGGCTTCGTTATCTTGCGAACACTTAACAGACCCGATTCGATTCTGCTAAATTGTTCACGAGTGACGTTATTTGGATATTCATGAAACATGATGGTCTCTATAAGTTCAGTGAGACCCAATTGTAACAGATATTTATTGCTTGAAAAAGATCGTAAACAGGTTCTTACGAGAGGTCTGGCAAGCGGACAGGCTGTTTTTCGGTAGATTCACATGCAAAAAACTAACCGGACGCTGCTAAATAAGTTTCTCAGCGCAGTTTATTCCACCGGAAAAACATTGACTTCTCTTGCCAAAGCGGGCACATTGGGGATGCATGAAACTTGGAGAAGGGGTATTTACGCTATACCTTTTACAACGGATTGATCTTGCCTTGGATGATTTAGAGTTCAACCTATCAGTGGATTATCACAGCAGTAATATATCCAGAGCGTTGGCAAAAGTCTCCACAGGAGAAATGTTTGCTCTATAAACTCAAGCTAAAAAAACGAAAAGACTTTATTCAAATAACACCTTATTTAATACCTAAGAAAAACAATGACTAAAGTAATTGTGGCCGGAGCTACCGGACGTATGGGTCGTCGTATCTGCGCTATGGTACAACAGCATCCTCATCTGACCCTGAGTGGTGCATTTGAGCAAGCGAGCAATCCTTTTGTTGGCCAAGATATTGGCGAGGTAGCAGGTCTTGGCCCGCTTGGCGTAAAGATCACCGCAGGCTTAGAGGCAGTAATAGAGCAAGGCGAGGTGGTTATTGATTTCACCTTTCATAAGGCAACCATGGAATTCATCAAGGTTGCGGCCCAATATGGCCGGGCAATGGTCATTGGTACTACTGGCCTGACCGCAGAAAATCTCGTCGTGCTGCGTGAGACTGCTGCCGCACATTTCCCCTGCGTTCAATCGCCAAATATGGCTGTAGGTGTTAATGTACTCTTTAAGTTAGCAGAACGAACAGCCTCTGTGCTTGGCGATGCTTACGATGTGGAGATTGTTGAAGCCCATCACCGGATGAAAAAGGACGCGCCGTCTGGCACAGCCCTTAAACTAGGTGAAATGGCTGCTTCTGGCTTAGGTCGTGATTTGGCTGAGGTTGGTGTCTATGAGCGGCACGGCATGATCGGCGAGCGGACAGACAAGGAAATCGGCATTCAGACCATTCGGGCTGGTGATATTGTCGGTGAGCACACCATCTACTTTGCTGGGGCGGGAGAACGACTGGAGATTACCCACCGTGCCCACAGTCGAGATAACTTTGCCAGTGGTGCAGCCTTGGCCGCCGCGTGGATTGCTGACAAGCCCAAGGGACTGTACAGCATGTTTGACGTACTTGGCTTAGGCGATTTCTGATAACATAGCACCATAAGCGTCGCTGCACACCATGCTTGCTTTTCCTAATATTGATCCAGTTATTGTCTCCTATGGCCCTCTGGCTGTACGTTGGTACGGTCTGATGTATGTTCTTGGCTTTGTCGCTGCCTATATTTTAGTCAGGCGGCAGGCTCGTCAAGTCGGCTGGCAGCAGATGCTGGATCATCTTGATAACCTTAATCTAGCGTTGATCGCGGGTGTAATACTTGGCGGGCGACTAGGTTATGTTCTCTTCTATAATCTGCCCTATTACCTACATCATCCCGCTGAAATTGTTGCTACGTGGCAAGGCGGCATGTCCTTTCATGGTGGCCTGCTTGGTACGCTGTTCGCAGGTCTGCTCTACTGCCATTTTAGCAAACTCAACTTCTGGCACGTGGTTGATCTGTACGCTGTTGTAGGGCCGATTGGTTTAGGATTAGGTAGGCTTGGTAACTTTCTCAATGGCGAGCTGTACGGTCGTACCACAGAAATGCCTTGGGGTATGATTTTCCCCACCGGTGGCCCTTTACCTCGGCATCCTTCTCAGCTCTACGAAGCGTTGCTAGAAGGCGTGTTGCTTTTTCTTATCCTTTGGCCACTCCGAGCCAAACCGTGGCAGAAGCCACCAAACCATAACTGGCCGCATGGTTCCCTGCTTGCCCTGTTTTTGATATTATATGGCTGCTTCCGCTTTCTCATTGAATTCGTTCGTGAGCCAGATCCACAGCTTGGGCTGCTCCTTTTCGGACTCAGCATGGGACAATTGCTCTGTAGCGCAATGATTGGCGCAGGTGCGCTCCTTTATATATTCCGGCGGTATAAACAAAACACCGCTTCACACTGAAGTATTATGTCCAAAAACATTCCGCTCAACGAGCGCATTATTTTTGCCTTAGACGTGCCTTCCCATGAGGAGGCTATGCACTTGATTAAAAAACTGGAGAGCGAGATCAAGTTTTTCAAGGTTGGTCTCCAGCTTTTTCTCAGCAGTGGCTTCAAGACGGTTGATGCAATCATCCGGCGGGGCTGCAAAGTGATGCTAGACCTGAAATTCTTTGATATTCCTGAAACCGTACATCTGGCGGTCAGTCAGCTTAACAACCGGGGCGTGACCTTTGCCACCGTACATGGTAACGATCCTATTTTGCGGGCTGCTGTCCAAGCCAAGGGCGATCTAAAAATTCTTGCAGTCACAGTGCTCACCAGCTTCTGCGAAGAAGATATGCGAGCAATGGGACTAAGCGGCAGTATTGCTGATCTCGTCCTGCTGCGTTCGCGCAAGGCGTTGGAACTTGGCTGCGATGGCGTGGTTGCCTCTGCCTTAGAAGCGCAACCGCTCCGCAATGAGCTTAATGAAAACTTTCTGATTGTCACCCCAGGTATCCGCCCTGGAGCCAATGTTGATGACAAAAGCGATGATCAGAAGAGGATCGCTACAGCGAAAAATGCAATTCGTAATGGCGCAGATTATGTGGTTATTGGTAGGCCAATTCGTAACAGCAATGAGCCTCTAGCTCTTATTCGGAGCCTTCAACAAGAAATCGCTACAGGTTTAACCGCCCGCGCCTAAACAAACCCTTCTCATCAATTTAAACCAATCAAGAACGCGGCACATTTGAAACGCCAAATCAGCCAAATAGAACCCAATATTCGTCAGCTTTGCCAAGCGCAAGAGCTGCGCGACTGGTTGCGTTCTGACTCTGGCAAATCCTTGGTCTGTTTACTGCTGATTCTAGGCGGCGGCGCAATCTATGGTGCTTCATTAGGAATTTGGCGGGCACCTTTGCAAGCTGTCTTTGTGGCCATAAAACTGCCCTTGCTCCTCCTTCTCACCGCCTTGGGCACAGCCCTTATTAACGGAATGCTGGCCCAACTCCTGAATGCCCCGATGAATTTTCGGCAAAGTTTATTGGCCGTGCTGATGAGTTTCGCCCTACTCGCTGTGCTGCTGGCCTCGTTCACCCCACTGATCGGCTTTCTCCTCTTCCATCTGCCACCCATGGCAAGTAGTAGTCAAAAAGATGCACACCGTATCTTTCTTTTGGCCAATGTTGCTGTTATTGGTTTTTCAGGGGTCTTGGCAAACTTCCAACTCTATAAACTGCTGCAACAAATTTGTGGAACAAGTGCGGGCCGGATTCTGCTTGTTTGGTTAAGCATGAATCTTTTTCTTGGTGCGCAGCTCTCTTGGAATCTCCGTCCCTTTTTCGGTACGCCAAGTTTGCCAGTCACCTTTTTACGCGAGGACCCATTTAATGGTAGTTTTTATGAAACCGTCTTCAATCTTGCAAAACGGAGCCTGCAATGAATACTGAACATTTAACCGATACAGATGAGCAAGAACTAGCTACTGATCAGCCGGAACTTGTTGTACAAGAGGCACCTGCTTTACCAAAACAAGCAAAGATTATGCAGCTTGTTGATGCGCTACTGAAAACACCACAGACACTGTATGGGCATGTGCAACGTAATGATCTCCATGCTTATCTTGTTAAATTGTTTCTGATCTTTGCAGTCTGTATCTCCGCTTATGGTCTCATTGTTGGCAGTTTTTCCGGGCAGATGCAGTGGTTTGCTGCACCGCTGAAAATATTTCTCGGCACATGCCTAGCGGCCCTGCTTTGCTTTCCTAGTCTATACATTTTATCTGCCTTAAGTGGCGCAGACCTGCGGCCCGCTCAGTTATTTGGCCTGCTGTGTAGCAGTTTAGCATTATTGGGCATACTCCTTTCAGGCTTTGCGCCAGTAGCTTTTATCTTCACGTTTTCTATCAATACCGTGTCGTTCATGGGCAGCATTCATTTACTTATCTGGGGAATCAGTCTATATTTTTGCCTAGGACATCTTGCCAACGGACTTGCCACACTGGGTTCTGGCAATAAGCTGATGATCAAAATCTGGACCATGATTTTTCTCATCACCCTGCTCCAGATGTCTACTACTTTGCGGCCAATCTTGGGTACTTCAGATACCTTACTGCCAACAGAAAAGAAGTTCTTTCTCACCCATTGGCTTGACTCTTTGTAGCCTTCCTTCAAAGACAAAAGATGAATACTTTGCCCCAGAAAGCCTTATTGTCACTTTTCGGTATCTTGGCGGCTGTTTTACTCTTTCTCTCGCCTGCCTTACGCCTACCAATATTAGATGATGCCGCAGATGCCTATTTCCGGGCTGCTATCACGAAAGGTGGCTTATCCTATGCCACCTGCCGCATGATTAACGCTTCGGTCTCAATTATCGAAGAATCCAGCTTGCACCTAGAACCTGCCGGAGTGGGTGTGTCTTTGGCTGTTGGTCAGGCACTTGATCCTATTGACGATCTTACCGAGCGGGTTTCTGATGTTCTGGTGACCGCAGTCACCTCACTGGGAGTGCAGAAGCTGGCCTATGAGATCGGCATCTCTCTTGCCCCACCTGCGCTAGCCGTCTTACTCGTGGTGCTCTCGCTCTTGGTCTGGTTTGGCAATACACGGGTGAAAATGGTGCAGAAAACTTTTACCCGTTTTGCTCTGCTGCTGGTTGTGGCTCGCTTCTGTTTGCCCGTCTCATCTATAGTAAATGATTTTGTTTATAAACATTTTTTCGCTGAACGAATTGAACAAGTAGGCGATAATTTGACGGCTGGTTCAGCGGGGTTTGAAAAGCTGAAGGATTTCTCCTTGCCAGAAACCAGCATTTTCGGCACTGCTGCCTTGCTCAGTAGGAAATCAACAGAACTACGCGAGGCTCTGGTAGAAGTTGGAAAAAATATGGGCGATCTGACAGAAAATCTTCTCCAATTCGCCTTTCTCTATCTAGGCATTTTTTTGATTCAAGTGATCGTGTTGCCGTTCCTCGCCTTTTTTATTCTGGCCAAGACGCTGAACGCCCTTTTTGGCACAAATCTTCCTCTGCTGGCTCTGCCACCTGCGGACAACGACTGAAGCTGCATTATAATAACGCATGACTTCCGTAAAAAAAACGCAACATATCTTTCTCTGTGCAAGTTGCGGCCATGAGAGCCGTAAATGGTTAGGCCGCTGTCCGCAGTGTGGCGAATGGGACAGCTTGAATGAACAGCAGCCTAAACCACGCCTATTTCGGGCAGCAGAAGTTTTCTCGCTTAACGGCGAGGGAGACGAGGAGACTGCTCGGCTAGTCACTGGCATCAGCGAACTAGACCGCACTCTTGGGGGTGGCATTGTGCCTGGCTCAATGGTACTGCTGGGCGGCGATCCAGGCATTGGCAAATCAACCCTGATTCTGCAAATCTTGGCTGCTTTGGCCCAACAGCAACATAAGCTGCTCTATGTCAGTGGCGAGGAATCTGTTCAGCAAATACGAATGCGGGCTGAACGGCTTGGTGTGCAAAGCGAGCACATCTTTCTTGCAGCGGAAAACTCGGTGCAAAGCATTATCGGCTTAGTTGAGGAAGTGCGGCCTGCCTTTCTTGCTGTTGACTCCATCCAGACCATGAACAGCGAGACAGTCAGCTCTGCGCCCGGTTCAGTCTCGCAAGTGCGGGAATCTGCGTCTTTGCTCCTCAATCTTGCCAAACGCAGCGGTTTGCCAATCATCCTCATTGGCCATGTGACTAAAGACGGCAGCATTGCTGGGCCGCGTGTTTTGGAACACATGGTGGACACCGTGCTCTATTTTGAGGGCGATAGCAGCCAAGTTTTTCGCCTTTTGCGTACAGTGAAAAACCGCTTTGGTTCCACCAATGAAATTGGTGTCTTTGAGATGAAGGAGAGTGGTTTAGCTGAAGTCACCAATCCCTCTGCTCTTTTTCTTGCTGAACGACCAGTAAATGTGCCTGGATCAGTGGTCATGCCCAGTGTTGAGGGTACTCGACCTATTTTAGTGGAAGTACAGGCTTTGGTTAGCCCTTCAAGCCTGAGCATGGCCCGGCGCACTGCTATCGGTGCTGACCCGCAGCGACTGGCCCTGCTCACCGCAGTTTTGGAAAAAAAGATTGGCGTGACTCTTTTTGATCATGACATTTTTCTCAACATTGCTGGTGGTATCCGCATTGACGAGCCTGCTCTTGATCTGGCTGTGATTGTAGCACTACTCTCCAGCCTGCACGAAAAGGTAGTTGATCCAGCCACAGCAGTTTGTGGTGAGGTAGGTTTAGCCGGAGAAATCCGAGCAGTCAGCCAGATAGAAATGCGGCTGCGCGAAGCCCGGCGGCTTGGTTTTAAAACTATACTTATGCCGGAATCCAGCCGCAGGCAACTCGAATCTAATGCAACTGAAGGTATCTTGGTACATTCGGTACGTAGTGTTCATGAAGCCGTGGAACGACTCTTTAGCTAGGCTTACCGATCAGAGTTCTGATGAATACCAAGTGCTTGTTCATATTACTTGGCGAAAACATACCCTCAGCTATTAAAAAACTGGCCTCTAATCTTACGGAATTTCTCTTCTTTGTTGACATGTATAGTTTATGCAGTAAGCTATAATGTAATTTCTAACAAAAAAGCATTTTAGACACCAGTGAGCAAAAAGTCGGCAGTTTTTTTAGATCGTGACGGTACAATCAACGAGCAGATGGGGTATGTCAATCATCTCTGCCGCTTTGTTTTATTACCTAGTGTCGCTCAAGCAATTCGTCAACTGAATCAACATGATATTCCAGTAGTAGTGGTAACCAATCAATCTGGTTTGGCTCGTGGTTATTTTCCATTTGCTCTTTTAGAGCGTGTTCATAGCGAAATGGAAAGGCTACTTGCAGCGGAAGGCGCACATGTAGATGGTATCTATATCTGCCCGCATCATCCAGAAGCTAAAGTTGAAGAATACCGCCAACGCTGCCATTGTCGTAAACCGCAGACAGGACTCTTAGAGCAAGCTGCTACTGATCTAAATCTTGACTTATCGCGTTCATTTATGGTTGGTGATCGTTGGTCAGATTTAGAGTGTGGCCAACGTGCTGGTGCACGTCCAATCTTAGTACTAACTGGTTATGGCCGAGGTGAGTTGGAATACATTGGTTCAGAAAAAGTTACCCAGCCTATTTTGATTGCTGAAGACTTGTTGAAAGCTGTTGAACAAATTATTAGACTTTTGGACAGTGCTTCTCGCTGAAAGATGCAAAATAGGTAGAAAATATTTGACAGAGCTGAACTACCGAAGATAAGATATGCGTATCTTTGGTAGCGTATTTACTTATATCCTTTTAAAGGGGGACGGAAAAAGAAATGAATATTTTGAAATCAGCCGGTTATATTGCATGCGGTTTGTACCTGCTTTTCTTCTCTGCAGCCTGTGTCTGTGCTCCACCACAGGATGGGCCGATGCAAGAAGCAGGGACGGCAGCAGCACCTGCTCCTGTCGCTGTTCAGACTCAAACTGATGTTCATCAGGGTGGTGCTCAAACTGATGAATATCAGGGTGGTGTTCAAACTGATGAGTATCAGGGCGGAACTCAAACTGATGAGTATCAGGGCGGTGTTCAAACTGATGAGTATCAGGGCGGCGATGAAGTTATTGTTGACGAGGGATATGCAGAGTCGGCTTCTACAGAAGTTTATACAACAGGGGAAAATGTTTCTTCTTCAGTCGTTACCGAGGACACCGGCTGGGAGCCTGTTACCGAAGATGCAGCCAACAATGGAAATGTAATTATGGAGACAGAGACAACAACAGGAACCGTTATGGAACCTGTTGATTCTGCGCCTGTGATGGAAGAAGGCCCAGTTATGGAAGAAGGTGCTCCTGTTAACATCCAATAACGAGCAGAACCGGAAAAAGGTTGACTAAAAAAAGAGAGAGTTGCCTAACTAGAGGCTCTCTCTCTTTCTATGATGCTTCTTGTCGCTACTCAAGTAGTCTGTTTCCCTCCAGTACATTTTTTTTCCGCCAGAGTCGTTTATCATTGTAGAATATATTTCCAGAAAAACCAATTGACAGTATCAGTCTGTTCAGTATCATAATAGATAACTATCTTTATTTCTCAACTCCTGAAGGGGGATGATGTAACATGCAAGTCAAGAAGACAGTTCTTTTGGTCAGTTGCCTGCCATTCTTTTTTTTGTCAGCCTGTGATAAACCAAATACAGAGGAAAAACCGACAGAGAAAAAGGCCGTTGAAGTGCATCATGTGGAAGTAAACAACGAGGCTGTGGGAACAGAAGCAGAAGCAACTCCTGAACAAGCAGCTGAGGAAGCTCCACCTGCATCAGAAGAGCAGGTTGCCCTTCCAGACGATAATACTACTACACAAACCGGAGAAGAAGTACAGCCAGCGGACGATCAGAGCGGTGAAGAGCTGATTGATGCCGCAGAGCAGGCATCACCTGAAGATCAGTTGCCACCAGAGGATGCTGCGGTGCAGCAGGAAGAAGCACCTTCTGCTACACCTGAACAAGCTGAACCACCTGTAAAAGAGTAAAAGAACAACGCTGATTTTTAACGAACGAGTTCCTCAATTTTCTCCCTCGCTGAGGAACTCGTTGATCTCTCTTATTCCTGCATCACTACCCGGAAGCCAATCAAGTTCTCTTGATAATCAGGTTCATTTCTAAACCGAAAGGCAGCCCGACAGTTATGTACCCGGCTACCTGCGGAGCCACCGCGAACAACACGTTTTTCACTGCCTGATGCAGGGCCTTGTGGATTGAGTCGTGTCCCAGCAAGCGCATAATAGTTTTTATCAAATCTGTCTGCACACCATTCCCAGACATTACCACTCATATCATACAGCCCAAAATCATTAGCTTGCAGTTTGCCAGTTGGATGGGTTGTACTACCGCTGTTCTCCTCATGCCACGCTAAAAAGTCTGGGTTGTCACCACCACAGTACTTACCTGTGCCATTAGCACGGCAAGCATATTCCCATTCCGCCTCTGTAGGCAGCCGATATACTCTGCTAGAACGTTTATTCAAACGGCCAAGAAACTTCTGTGCATCATTCCAAGACACATTCTCTACTGGATACTGATCACCTTTTTTAAAGCCAGAGGGGTTATCACCCATGATCCGCTTCCACTGTTTCTGAGTGACCTCATATTTGCCGATCCAGAAGCCATCTACACAGGCTTCATGCACTGGCCCCTCCCAAACAAAACGGCCTTTTTCATCACTTGATGAACCCATTTTAAAGCAGCCACTTGGGACATAGACCAAATCCATACCTGAAACCTCATTAATCATAATGTCGCCTTTTTTGGGCTGCGGGCGAGGTGAGGCTACTGGTGCTGGAGGGGGAGAGGTAGAAGTAGCAACCTGTTTTGGCGGCGATATTTTGTATTCTGGTTTCGGTTTTGGTGCTAATTGAGCCACCTTACGCGGTTGTACTGCTGGCCGCCGCATTTGCCGCATTGTTTGGAGCTGCTTGGGTAAAAAGAGGAAGTCTCCTTGTTCACGCTCTGTTCCAGCAAGATAGCCATATTCCATAAGCTGTTCAGTTGCTCTAAAATAGGGTTGCACCATTCGCTCAAACAGTACCCGGCCAGAAAGAATATGCTGGTTATCACGCAAGGTGTTAAGAAGGCTAGTAGCAAACATAGAGTGCCTATCTCTCGTCTCATAGATCGGCTGCTCGCCACCAGAACTCAGTACAGTGAGAGAAGGTGTTTCCAAAAGCCGCTGCAGACGTTCTTTTTTGTCTTCCTGCCTCCGTCCTGCCTCCTCTGGCAGTTGCAAATTACCTGTATAGTAGGAATCTGTCAGAACTAGAATATGTCTGGCTCGCACTGTGCCGAGAAGATTGGTGATCAGGGCGGTGGGAATCCACTCTGTATCATGATCTTGAGCCGCATCTACTGGTAGCCAGTAACCAGCACCGTTTTGCCGATTGAGATGACTATGGCCAACATAATAAATCAACAGGCTATCCTGCTCCCGCCTTGGGATTCGCTTGGGTAGCTGAGACAAGGTCCAAAGCATTCGGTCGCGGTCTGCATCTAAAAGCAGCTCGACTTCAAACCCGTATTGTTCTTCAAGCTGCCGGGCGATTTCTTTGGCATCCAGCCGGGCAGTTTTTAGCTCATCAAGGTTTCTGTAGCTTTGGTTGCCGATTACCAAGGCGTAATATCTGCCGAAATCCGGCAAAACCGGCTGCTCAACTGCTGCCGCGTTTATCGCGGCTAACAGTGGGAAAAGGAGCAGCATCAGCCCGATCACTCGTAGTGCGGGCCGCGTTGTTTTCTGCTGCCAGATCATAAGACTCTCTCCTCTGAATTCAGATTACAGGAATCCCGCGCTATAGGGCGGAGGGGACAAAAACAAAAAAAATGTACAAAAACAGTTTACGTTCTGCAAGAAGAGAATTTTCTGCTACTTGCACTGTTCACTGTAAAAGCGACTCTTGCATTTGGCGAAGATACTCACGCGCCTTAGCTCTCTGCGCCGCAGTCATATCAGTATCAAGTTGCTGCCGCTTTTCTTTGGCCTGCTGTTTTTGCTCTACAGTTAAGCTGTTTTCTGTACTTGCCGCAAGCGAATACCAAGCATGGGCTAAGGCTGGATCTTTAGGACAACCTTGACCACGGAGACAAGAAGCTGCCATCTTAAGTTGAGCTGGCCCATAGTTTAATTGGGCGGCATAGCGCAGCCATTCAAAACTAAGTTGAGCATCAGGAACCACTGTGTCTCCAGCTCCGTCCCGACAGATACGGGCCAGCACAAACGCTGACGGGGCATAGCCAAGATTAGCAGCCTCAGTAAACCAATGCGCTGCTTCAGGAATGTCTTGAGCTACTTCCCATGCAGGGTCGCCTGCTAGGTAAATTTGCGCGACCTCATGCTGGGCCTCAGCTTCGCCAGCCTTAGCTCGTTTCAGGACTTGTTCAAACGTGCTGGGTTGGAACTCGCTCTCACTACACATGGTACGAAGATGCGCCCGATAGCAGTGCAGTTCGGCAAGAGTAATTGGCAGCAGATTGATAAAGGTCATGCCACAGCTTATGAAACTGTCTGCGGTCAGCGAGGCATGGGCAAATTTTTCGCTTGGATGCTCCAGCAGCATGGCAGGATTGGTTATTTTTGACAAACGATTAAAACGAGCTGGGCTGATCAGAAATTGTACTCCGTGCCGATCCTTTAGCACCACCCTGCCTACAGCATAACTGCCGTCTTCTTCTGCCCACGCATAAATACCGCCTGTAAGAATTTGATATTCTTCCCGTACTTGCTCACCAGTCTGGACAAGCCCAATACCCTGCTGTACAATCCGATTGAGCCAGTACAAAGACTTTTTGCTATCTCTGGGCAGATCTGCACCGATCAAGTAGCGGTCAGCCAGCACGGCCATAGCATTGCGGTCATCACGCCAAGCGGCATAAGAACCTGCTTTGCGGAGCCATTCCGGCGCAGTCTCGCTGAGGCAATCATAGATTGAGTCCAGATAAAGTCGCCAGCCCCGAAAGTCACGTTCTTCCAGTAAACTATCTTGAATGAGGATGCTATTGGCATTAAAAGAATCTACAGGAATAGGGAGATGCTCTGCACCAAAAGAGCCATCTGTAGCATCGATACCAAGATTGAGCTTTTGCGTGGCAAGTAAGTCGGTAACCTGAGCAAAACGACCTGCATAGCGGACTACATGCACTAAACCATCTTCAGCATGAACCACTTTGACTAAGCGATGGAGACCACCGTTGCGCTCCTGCATAGCGTACAAACCACCAAATTGCGGTAAAACAGGAGTTTGCTCTTCTGTGGCTGGCTCTGGCTGAAGGCTAATGCTCGCCTCTGGCATCGGTGCAGCCACCAGCTCGTCTTCACCCTTGATCCTGATATTGTCCAAACCAACTATAGCGACATCTTCCTCTGAGCTATCATCTTGGCAAAGAGAGGCGGCTTCTAGCTGCTTGAGCCGATCAGTTCTATCAGTTTTTTTTATCCCTTTGAAAAAATCGAAAAAAGTCATAAATCATGCAAAAAGGGTGCGGGTAGGATGTTGCAATGTGTTTTGTGTCAAAGTATATATGATTCTCGGACAGTGTAGGGCGAAAAGTGCTTTATGTCAATTGCTCAGGCAGGCACCGGCGGAAGCTGCTGCCATACTTGAAGGAGAATAACGATGAATCAACCCCTTAACAGCAGTGAAGAACCACGTCTTTCCGTGGCAGCGGTCAGTCAAGCCGTACAGGAAAGCTCGGCGTGGGCAGGCTTGCTCAAACGCGAGGCCGCAAAAACAATTGTTGGGCAGGAAAAACTGATCGACCGGTTACTGATTGGGCTGCTGGCAGGTGGTCACATTCTTTTGGAAGGTCTACCAGGTTTGGCCAAAACATTAGCGGTGAAGACCTTGGCTGCTGCGGTTTCTGCTGATTTTCGTCGTATTCAATTTACTCCAGACATGCTGCCAGCAGATATTATTGGCACCGAGATCTACAACCCCAAAGATACTTCCTTTGAGGTCAAGCAGGGGCCAATCTTTGCCTCCATCATTCTTGCCGACGAAATTAACCGCGCCCCTTCCAAGGTACAGTCGGCCCTGCTGGAAGCCATGCAAGAAAAACAAGTAACCATTGGTGAAAGCACCTTTGCCCTGCCAGAGCTGTTTTTGGTGTTGGCGACCCAAAACCCGATTGAGCAAGAAGGTACGTATCCCTTGCCTGAAGCCCAGCTTGACCGCTTCATGTTTAAGGTGAAGGTTGGTTATCCCAGTCGGGAGGAGGAACGAAGAATCCTTGATCTTATCGAGCATACCGATAGCAAGGCAGCAATGCCGCCAATTCTTTCCCCTAACGAAATTCTTGCAGCCCGCAAAATTGTGGATAAAATTTATGTGGATGACCGGATTAAAGACTATATTGTTGATCTGGTTTGCGCCACCCGCGAGCCGTCTGGTCTCAGCACTACTCTGCGCGACTATATTGAAATTGGCGCCTCGCCCAGAGCTACTATCAATTTAAAAGCAGCAGCTCGTGCGCTTGCTTATCTCAGCGGACGCGGCTATGTGATCCCAGACGACATCAAAAATTGTGCCCCAGATGTGCTGCGCCACCGGATTCGGATTAGCTACGAGGCCGAGGCTGAAGGTGTCAGCAGCGAGGATATTATCCGCAGTTTGCTAGAAACAGTGCCTGTACCTTAAGTCATGGAAAGCACAGCAGTCAAAGAAATCCTGAAAAAGGTTAGGATGATTGAAGTCCGTACCCGGCGGATGGCAGAAAATACCTTAGCAGGCAGTTATCATTCTGTTTTCAAAGGCCGGGGTATGAATTTTGATGAGGTGCGTGAATATGTACCTGGTGATGATATTCGCGCCATTGACTGGAAAGTCACTGCTCGCACAGGTTCGCCCCATGTGAAAAAATTTACTGAGGAACGCGAGCTGACCATCATGCTCCTGATTGACCTCAGTGCTTCTGGTAGCTTTGGCTCTGGCAGTCTTTCCAAACGCGAAGTAATGGCCGAGTTAGCTGCGGCCTTAGCTTTTTCGGCGGTACGTAATAGCGATAAAGTTGGGCTACTTCTTTTTTCTGATTTCACTGAACTGTTTATCCCGCCAAACAAGGGCCGCAGTCATATACTCCGGGTGATCCGCGAGATTCTTTTTTTTCAGCCACAGGGCAAAGGCACGGATATAAGCAGCGCACTCGATTTTTTCAGTCGAGTAACAAAACGAAAATGCGTGACCTTTCTCATTTCTGATTTCTGTTTGCCCGATGATTTTGATGACACCCTTCAGGTACTACGGCCTAAACTCCAAATTACGAGTCGTCGTCATGACCTGATTGCAGTTTCTGTTATCGATCCTCGTGAACTGGAATTACCTCACATAGGCTGGATCACCTTGGAGGATTCAGAAAGCGGTGAACAGATTCATCTCAACACGGCAGATGAGTGGACGCAACGAGCTTATACTAATCTTACCAAAGACCAGCGAGAGCGTTTTGCTCGTACTGTACGGAGTCTTGGCATTGATTTACTAGAGCTGTCCACAGACAAACCCTACCTTGCTGCCTTAATGGGCTTTTTCCGAAGCCGCAGCCAGAGGATGGCCCGATGAGCCGACATGTTTTTTTCTTTTTCTTGGTAATCTTGACAGCGTTGCCTGCGCCACTTCGGGCGGAAAAAAATATTATCTCTCCTGCCCTCAATGCCACGAACACCATGCAGCTTGAAGATCTTGAGCCGCCTATTCCACTCCCTGAACAGAAGCATAATTGGCTGATCCCTACAGCAGCAGCTCTACTGGCACTTGTCATCCTCTTGTTTTTTTTAGCACGAAAAAAAAAGCCTCAACAGCAGCTTATCCTCTCGCCTGATAAGGTAGCCCTTCTTGCTCTTACTCAGATGGAACAGCTTGTTGCAGCAGGAGATTGTCCTGCTTTTACAGCGTGTTTTGATCAGACGCTCCGCCATTATCTTGAGGCAGGTTTAGGATTAGCCGCACTCCGACAGACAGCGAGCGAACTCATCAAGCAAATCACTGGGGAGAGCGGAAAGCTACCAGAGGCATTGAAATCATATCGTGATAACGTAGAAAGTTGGCTGCAAAACTGCGAAGCAGGCAAGTTTGCCGAAGCCTCTCTCAGTCAAGAGGAGATGACAACGATGACAGAGCAACTACGTACTTTTATCGAAGCCGCTAACGCCGTTGGAGCAAAGAAAGAAGATGAATAGTTTTCGCTTTGCTGATCCTCAGCTTCTCTGGCTCTTTTTACTTTTGCCGCTGCTGTCTCTGCTGCGGAGCCGAAAAGGTACTGCTCCAGCCCTGATTTTTTCCTCTATCACCGCCGTTAAAGTCATCGCTGAAGGCCGTATGGCGAGACCGGGCAGAATAGCTGCTTGGCTACGGCTAGCCGTGCTTAGTTTGATCATCATTGGTATGGCGCGGCCTCAGTGGGGTCGTACTCGTACGGAAGTCGAGGCATCTGGTATCGATATTCTCTTAGCTGTAGATATTTCCGGTTCCATGCAGGCTATGGATTTCACCCTTAAAGGCAAGACCGCTAACCGGCTGGATGTAGTTAAGTCTGTGGTGGCCGACTTTATCCGTCAGCGACCTAATGATCGTATAGGATTAGTAGCCTTTGCGGGCAGACCGTACATGGTCTGTCCTTTGACTCTGGATCATGATTGGCTCCGGCAGCGGCTGGATTCCTTGCACATGGGTATGATTGAGGACGGCACCGCCATTGGTTCAGCCATTGCTGCTGGGGTAAACCGGCTTCGCGATCAACAGGCTAAATCCAGAATTCTCATTCTGCTCACTGATGGGGTGAATAATTCAGGGAAGGCAGCTCCGCTCACCGCTGCCGAGGCCGCCGCTGTAATGAAGATCAAAGTATATACTATCGGCGTGGGCAAACGTGGTATGGCTCCAATGCCTGTAGTCGATCAATTTGGCCGTCGCCGCATCATTCAAGCAGAGGTTGACATTGATGAGGACACTTTGAGCAAGGTAGCTGCGCAAACTGGAGCCAAGTATTTTCGGGCCACTGATACCCACTCGCTAGAAAAAATCTACTCCGATATTAATGTAATGGAAAAGACGATCAGGAAAATCAGAAACTTTTCCCGTTACCGAGAGCTATTTGCTTTGCCAGTGCTGCTCGCCCTACTACTGCTGGCAGTAGAGCTGTTTCTTTCCCAAAAGAGATTGCCGTAGCTGTCAAGACCCGGATGATTACTTTCCGATTTTTCAAACAAGTCAGGATGAGTTTTCCTCCAAGCCTCCATCGACGTGACATGACCGAGGTTTCCTTGAGGAATATTCGAGTTGTAAATATCAAGATACCTGATCAAGGTTTCTTCAAGCTGTTGGGCTGATTCAAAGCGAGTCTGCTGAATAATTTCTTTGATTCTGCCGTTGAAGCGTTCAGCCATGCCGTTGGTCTGCGGTTTTCGCGGCTTGATCAGGCGATGCTCAATGCTGTGTTCCGCACATTCCTGATCGAAGAGATGTTTTCCAGTCGGCTCTCGTTCTAGGGTTCCCTCATTTGACATTTCATAGATAATACCTCATGTTTAGATGCAGCAGCGTCCGGTTAGTTTTTTGCATATGAATCTACCGAAAAACAGTCTGTCCGCTTGACAGACCTCTCGTAAGGCTTCATGTGTTTTCCTGTAATCAACAATAATAGGGAGATGCCGGATGAAGCCGCTTGTTGTGAAGAGAAAAATGCGGTGGTCTCCCTCTTGAGAGTTGCTGGATAATTGTTTATCCTTCTGTGTGTGTCAACTGGTTTAAAGAAGGAGGAAAAGATGGCTGAACTTGCGCAATCCGTTGATTTTTGTCCGAACCCTGCCTGTTCCGATTATGAGGAGCTTGGCGGTAAAATTATCAGACATGGCCGCACCCGTGCAGGCGTTCAGCGCTTTAAATGCCTGAGCTGCGGAAGAACTTTCACTGCGACGCGGGGGACGATATTTTACCGCCGCCGAACGGCGGAAGCGGAAATTCTTGAGTGTCTCGCCCTGCTTGCGGAAGGATCACGGATCAGCCGGGTGAAAGGGCATAAGGAGGACACGGTTGCCGAATGGCTGCTGGAAGCTGCCGGGCATATTGAACTTATTGAAAATATTCTTCTTTCTGAATTCCGCGTCAGCCGGGGCCAGCTTGACGGCCTGTGGTTTTATGTGAAGAATAAGGGGGGAAAAAAAAGGACATGCCGAAACTGAGGCGAGCGGGCAGTTCTTCCGTTCGACGATGATGGACATGGACAGCCGCCTGCGGGCGACGCGGGGATTCGGAAAATCGGAGACCGAGGCTTCCGCCGCCGTTTTTCGGCAGCTCAAGGAACGCGGGCATTCCGACGGCCCGCCGCCGGTCGTTTCGGACGGCTGGGGCGGCATCCGGGAGGGAAGTGTTCGGAACAGTCCCTGAATATTCAGGAAAAGGAAGGCCGCCTTCAAAAAAGCGGCCGCTGCCCGGATGGAAATATCTGCAAATCATCAAACAGCGGGATGAGAAAGGGAATTTCCTCGGCACACGGCGCAAGGCTGTGCATGGAAGCATGAACGAACTTGATGAAATATTTGGGAAAAGCACGGCCTTTATTGAGCGGGGCCATCTGACCATGCGGACTTTCAGCAGCCGCCTGACTCGGAAAGGCATCGCGTTCTCAAAGAACATTGACATGCATCAGGCCGCCGCCGCGCTGGATGACATATATTATAATTTTATCAAGCCTATGAAAACCCTGCGGCTGAATGCTGAAGAAAAATTCGGGCTGAAATGGCTGCCGCGCACACCGGCAATGGCGGCGGGCCTGACAGACTGCGGATTCAAGTTCCAAGTGCAACTTTTTGGCAGGTTCCCAAGAATAGCTTTTTTGGCGTGTTGAAGCCAAGAGATTTTCTTGGCCTGTTGTTGAGATTATCCATGATCAAGTTGATGTCTTGCTG
>JAPEVH010000005.1 GCA_026645415.1 Candidatus Electronema sp. | reverse complement strand
GAGCCAAGCCCGTGCCTGTGTCGCCATCATAAAGACTGGCGGCCTCGGCCCGATCTTTGCCCATATTGCTGTTGACTTTACGGACAAAATTTGCCCCGTCATCCAGCTCAATCAATACCTGCACATTACTGACTGTGTAGGTCGAATCCGCATCCACAGGGACAAAACGAATCTGATTTGTTCCCTGCCGCAACCATGCAGGCGCAATCTCTTCAACTTGCCGCCCGCCTTGACCGCGCTCGATCACATAGCCGCCCATTGCAGTCTGCTCGTTAATGGTGCGGATGGCACTGGTCCAATGGGCCAGCCCGGCCAGTTCATAGCTGAGATAGGCCCGTTTGATCTGTTCTGGTCGGTAGGCAAGATCAAAGCGGAAGGTGTTGTCGCTTGCAGCATCCACGTATTCGCCTGCATCAGGGCCGATCACGCCGCTGGCTGGTTCCGCCTGATAGGTTCTGCTCTGTTTGACTGCAACGCCCTGATCCAGCAGCGAACGCAGCTCCATGCCCGATCGTGCAGGCTCGTGCTGGCCAGGCGACCAGAATTCTATTTCCCGGATACCCTGATCCTTACCAGCTTCAGCCGTTGGAATGAGCTGAAGCCGCAGCGCATCTGCCGTTTCCAGAGCAGGTTCGCAGGCATAACTCTGCCACTGCTCCTCCTGAACGCTCAAATCCACGTCTGTGAGGGACTCCACAGCAAACCACTGCCCGTTGACCTGTTCCTGTACAGTCAGGAGATACGAGGCCGGGCCGTACACACGAATTTCGCTGATAGACTGAGGACTATCGAAGGTGACATCAACTAAGGCGGGAGCCGAGGGCGTGTAGGCTGTGCCGGTGTTGCGGTCAAAGAGCTTGGCCAGCTTCTGATCTGCCGGGGAAGTGCCGAGGCTGGTGACAGGGGTGATCTTGACTGCCGGGAACTGCGCCGCACTCCGGGCAATGGCGTAGGCGGTGCAAATGTCTAAATGAACCCAAAGCAGCAGGGCGAGGAGAGAAAGGGACCGTTTGAATCGGCGGGCGAAAAACATGAAAGAACCCTCAAGCTGAAACTGGGAACGGAGGCAGCTGCATCAATCGACAGACTTTCGCCTATTTTTCTGAAAATTGCAAGTAGAAAGATGGAACAGCAGGAAAAAATTGGCTGAACAGAAGGTCAGCCGGGGAGAGGTCACTTGAAGAAGCGATTGTGCCAGATGGCGATGTTGATCAGTGCCCAGAGGATGTGATTATGGTTGTGCTTGAGGCTGCAATGCTCCTCAATGAGCTGGTTGATATACGCAAGATTCATATTCTCCCTGAGCACGGCTGAGTCATTGAGCAGCTCGATCATGTACTGCTTCAGCTCGCCGCGCAGGAGATGCTTGACCGGCAGGCTGTAGCCCTGCTTGCCCCGATGGACGATCTTGTCCGGCAGCAGTCCCTCCAAAGCCGCCCGGAAGATGTGCTTGGTGGTCATGCCCTTGAGCTTCCAGTCGCCGGGCAGCGAGGCCATGAACTCCACCAGCACGTGATCAAGGAGCGGCACCCGGATTTCCAGCGAGCTGGCCATGGACATCCGATCCACCTTCATCAGCACTGAGTCCGTCATCATGAAACGGGTATCCAAGTAGATTTCCCGGTTGACCTGATCGTTGCCCGCATCACAGCGGGTATTGTGTTCACGCACGAGCCGGAACGGGTCAGCCGTGATGCTGTTACGGAACGCTCTGCTGAACAGCTTCTCCTCCAGCATGGTGTTGAGGAAATACTGCCAGCGCAGGTGCTGGCCTGCCGGATCAAGGTTCGCGCCCTCAATGAAGCGCTTGAGCATGTTGACCGCCCCTTTTTTTTGCGGCTGATCCGGCATCAGGGCAGCCATCCTGCCGATGAGCTGTTTGCGGACAGCAACAGGCAGCAGACTGAACCAACGACTCATCCGGCTCGCCTTGAAGCGGTCATAGCCAGCAAAGCTCTCATCCGCGCCCTCACCAGAGAGACAGACCGTCACCTGTTCCTTGGCCTGTTTACAGAGCAAGTAGAGCGGCACGGTAGAGAGGTCGGTCATTGGCTCATCCAAGTGCCAGAGGGTCTTTTCCACGTATTCGGGCTTCAGGGAATCAAGCAACAAGACCTGATGATCGGTCTGGCAATGGTCAGCAACAACTTGAGCATAGTCCAGCTCGCTGAAGGACTTATCCTCGTAACCGATAGTAAAGGTCTTGAATGGGCCGTTGATATGCTTACGCATGAGAGCCACCAAACAGCTTGAATCCAGCCCACCCGAAAGAAAGACTCCCAGCGGCACGTCGCTGACCAAGTGGCTGGCAACAGCCTGATCAAGCAGCTCCCGCATCCGTTCCACTGCCTCATTAAAGGAGAGCTTGTTCTCGCCGGGATGGAACTTGAGATCCCAATACTGTTCCGTGCGCATCTGGCCGTTTTCCAGAAGCAGCAGGTGTCCAGCAGGCAGTTTGTGGATGCCGGCAAACATGGTGTCTGGGGCAGGCACAAACTCAAAGCCAAGATAATCATACATGGCTTGGCGATTGATGCGCCGCTCTACCTGCGGATCTTCAAGGATAGCTTTGATCTCCGAAGCAAAACGCAGCTTACCGTTCTGCCAAGTATAATAGAGCGGCTTGATGCCAATACGGTCGCGGGCCAGCAGCAGCCGCTTCCGGTTCTGGTCATAGATCGCAAAGGCAAACATGCCGCGCAGCCGATGTACGCAGCCGTCACCCCACTGTTCATAGGCATGGATAATCACTTCAGAATCAGTGTGGCTACGAAAGACATGCCCTTTCTGTTCTAGCTCTTGGCGCAGCTCTTGGAAATTGTAGATTTCACCGTTGAAGACAAGGCAGACGGTTTCGTCCTCGTTGAACATTGGCTGGCGGCCAAGCTCGCTCAGGTCAATGATCGACAGCCGCCGGAAGCCGAGCGACATGTCTTCACAGCAGAAGCTGCCCTTCTGGTTTGGCCCCCGGTGCTCTAGGGTATCAGTCATCGCCTTGATCAAGGCTTCATTGTTCCAGTTGAACCCGCAGATGCCGCACATAGTTTTCTATATTGAATAAGATGAAATTATAAGAGGAGACTTGCTGCATCAGGAGCAGCTTGGACTGGGCGCTTATTTCTTTCCATAAGCAGCATCATGAGGCCCGACAATGATGAACCTAATCGTTTCATCTACTGTCTCAGCGCAGTTTTCGCAAGCAACATATTCATCATCACCCTTTTTCCTGCAAATGCTACAGTACAGGTAGATAATAATGAAGTTCCTTTTTACAGGGCAAGAGTAAAAACCTCGGAAATTGCCTTGAAGTGGTTCGCCCAGTGCAACAGGGTGCTCAATAATCTTCCGAACTTTCTGCTCAATCTCTTTCTTGATTCCTGCATATTTTTTAACTGCTTTCAGGAATGCCTTTTCAAATTGAACATCCATTGCCGTTATTCACCAAACACTTCATCAAAAGTATGCCATTGCGCAGAGCCATCCTTAATACGCGCATGAATCTCTGTTAAGGCTTGGGAAAAGTTCGGATCAGCAAAAATAGTTTCTGTATGTTGCCGGTGCGTTCTTCGTTTCAAGCCAAGGATAAATTGGGTGATAACTTCGGAAGCGGTAGTCCGGTTTTCTTGAGCATAGATTTTAATAAAATCGGCAAGATCATAGTCGATACTTATATTCAGGCGTGTTTTGTTCATTATACAATCCTTGGTTACAGTGATTGTTGACATGCACAGTCCTGTCAAAGGATACCCGGAGCACCTTTAAGGAGCAATCTTTTGCGCGGCTCCAGCAGCTCTTTTGTCTGTTTGTCCGAATGAGGGAAAGAGGCACCCTGCTACCGCTGCCCCCGCAGCTTGGCGCGAACTGCCGCCAATGTCTTGCGCCAGTCTTCCAGATCAGGTCGTTCGAGCTGCGTTCCAAGCTCCACCGCCCGGCTGAGGTATTGTTCAGCCTTGGCCAGCTCGCCTTGCTCATAGTAAATCCATCCTATGTTCCAGCTAACCCCTGCTTCCTCCGCTTTTCCTCCAAGTTTCTTCCGTATTGATAGGCTCTGCTCTAAATACTTCAATGCAGCTACATCGTCACCTTGTTTCCTGTAAATCAACCCGATATCATTCAGGGCGGTAGCTTCGTTTGCTCTGTCTTCAATTTCCCGTTGAATCACCAAAGCACTTTCTAAATATTGCAACGCTCTACTGTAGCAACCTTTACTGCTGTAACTCTTGCTTATGTTGACTAACGTCACTCCTTCCCCCATTTTGTCGTTGATCTTCCGCCTGACTCTCAGGCTCCGCTTTAGATATTTTAGAGCAGCTATATGGTCATCTTGGGCGTAATAAATCTGACTAATATTATTCAATATTGCTCCCTCGCAATTTTTGTCATTATTATCTCTACTTATCAGCAGGCTTTGTTTCAGTAAGTTTAGAGCACTGGTATAGTCATGTTTTTCATCATAAATCATTGCGATGGTATTCAGAGTCGTCCCTATTAAATTTGTGTATCCAATGTTCCAAGCAATTAACAAACTCTGCTTTGCATATTTCAATGCGATTTCATACTCTCCTTGAGAGTAATAAATCACACTAATACCATTCAGTATATTTGATTTTTCTTTTTCATTCTTTACTTGTTGATAAAGAAGCAGAGCCTGTGTCCAAACTGACATAGAAGCCGAATACTCTGAAACGCAATATAGATCGTATCCTGCATTATTTAAACAGTATGCTCTTTCCTTCTTACGTCCTTTAGGCAGGACAGTGGCAGCCTCCTGCCAATACTCGGCAGCCTTCTTATAACGATATTGCATTTCTTGTAACTTGGCCTGTTCCACACAGCTTTCTGCTTCGGAGAGCTGCCGCTTCTCCAGCGCGGTCTGCTGTTCCGCAATGCTTTCTTTCAGCTTGGCAACAGCGGCCCGGTCGCGCTCCTTCGCTTGATTGAGCAAATCTTCTGCTTGGTCATAGTCACCATTCTTAATCGCTTGCCCGGCCAGCTCCCTCAAGGCTTTCACCTCCGGGTCATCGGATGTGACCGACTCAAAGCGAACTAGCAATTCTTTGTGCCGGAAAGCTATTTCCCGCAACTTGCTGTCTAAGTCACCACGAGCCACCTGCTGCTCTTCCAAAATCTTGAAAAAGCTGGCTAGTGCCGAGTCGGTGACACCAAGCTCACGCACATACTGCGCAAACAATTCCGGCGGCATACCGTAGTTATTAACCTGCTTGCCAATAGCATGGTCGCCGAGAGCGTTATTCTGCTCACCGCCGTTATTATCGAATTGATTGTCCATCTCCTGTCCTCCTGCGGATAAATGTCCTGCCTGAATATAAACCGACATCGCTCCTCCTGCCAAAAAAAACAGCACCATCCATCCGGGAAAATCTCGATCCTACGTTTGAGATTTTCTGGAACGTACGTTTGACTTTTTCTCGAACCTACGTTCGAGTTTTCCTCAAACACTCGTTCGAGATTTCCTACAACGTAGGTTCGAGTTTCGGCGGCAACAGTGCTGTAGCCAAGTTTGTACTCAGGCAGCAGAATAACACGACATCATTTAAGAAAGATTTGAGCAACTGCTCACGCAGCTTAGGCGGGCGGGTACGGAGAGCTTTTTCCAAGAAGGAAGAGCTTTGATCTACAATGTACTAAAAAAAATGGGGCGGACTATAAGCCGAATTCTGTTCCTGCCAAAGCAGGCCATGATCATTTGACTAGGATGCCGGTCGCCCGGCACCTCGTGCAACCTACCCGGAAACATCGGGCGGGCAGCCCTCAAACGTTTCTCTATTTGGTCTTGCACCCAGCGGGGTTTGCCGTGCCCTTTGTGTCACCACAAAGGCGGTGAAGCTCTTACCTCACCTTTTCAACCTTACCTGTGAACGGTTGCCCGTTCCATCGGCGGTATATTTTCTGTGGTACTTTCCCCCGATTACCCGGAGTTCCTGTTAGGAACCGCCGTGCCCTACGGTGTTCGGACTTTCCTCTCCGGTATGAAAACCAGAGCGATCATGCGTCCGCCCCAAAACTTGTTCTTTTACTGCCGCATTCTGGTCTCTCGTACAAAGCTGACAATCTCATCTCTGCTTAAATCAAGGGTTGCAGGTGGTAGATTGTAGTCAGGTTTTTTTTCAGGAAGCAACTTGATAATGAAACGAACGCCATCTTCTGCTTGAATGAGCACTTCATGCAGTTCCCTTGCTTTCTCTAGGATCTCGCTAAAATTACTCCGTACATCTGCATAAGTATAGGTTAACGTCATCTCATACCTCAATCACCGAAAGATTCAATTCTCTTGCCGCTCTGAGCATTCCTTGGTCTAAGCTGATCAAAGGAATCTTTAGACGTTCGGCACATTCCAACACATAAGCATCATAAGCATAAATATTACAAGAATGACTGATTTCTACAGCCCTAGAGATATTCAAAGGAATGGTGCGAAACTTTGCTGCTTTGAAATCAGCCGCTATTGTCATCCCCTGCTCAAACGAAACTCTACGACGACGGAACATTGCAGAAATAGCATTGCCGATTTCTGCTTCAATACTGGCGGCACAGATCAACTCATAATCTGCTGTCTCTTGTAAAATATGTTCTCGTTCCTTTTCATTGGTCAGCAGAGCAATAATAATAGAGGTATCAGCAACAGCTTCCATTTGCGATTCCTTCGTCAACACCTTGATTGGCGAGCTGGTCTGCCCGTTTGTTCTGCGCTCTTGGTACATGGGCAACAGACCAGCTTTCTAGCTGAAGCAGCAGTTTTTTGACTTCCTGAAAGAGTGGCTTCAGTACCTCGTTTTTAACTTGATAACGACCCTGAAGCTGGCGGACGATGAGTTCCGAATCAAGCCGGATTTCTAACTCGGTGCAGTCTAGCTCTAAAGCAGCCTGAAGACCAAGAAGCAAAGCGCGATACTCGGCAACGTTATTGGTACATTCGCCAAGATACAACGAGCGAGCCGCCAACTCGTGACCTGCTGTATCAAACAGCACCGCACCTGCACCTGCTTGGCCAGGATTACCTCGCGAAGCTCCGTCTGTAAAGAGATGACAGATGAAACTCATTCGTCTTCGTCGTCTTCTATTGAAGCAGCTTTCATGCTGCCGCCGTTCTCTTCTGGTATATAGTAAAAGATACGCTGGCAGGATGGGCAGGAGTAGAGTTTGTCGCCCCGGCGTACATTGTTGAATTGCTGGGGCGGAGCAGCCATGAAGCAGCCTTGACAAACTCCATCAAGAATCCGCACCACAGCCAACCCTTTGCGCTTTTGCAGCAGTACCTCGTACCGCCTCAGTTGTGCTGTTGATAAAGCCTGGGCAAATTTGATACGCATTTGCTGCACCTTAACCCGACGCTTATCGACTTCTTGCACTGCCTTTTCAACCCGGCCAACCTCTTCAGCTAACAATTTCTGCTCACCTTTGCAGAGATTGTCTAGCTCTACAGCTTGAGCTTCCTCAGCCTCAGTCTGCTCCATGATCTGAAGAAGTTCATCATCTGTATCCTTAATCTGCTTTTTAGCCTCTTCAATTTCCTTGAGTAAGGCTTGATGCTCACGGCTAGTCTGTACCTGCATCATTTTCATTTGGCCTTCTCGAATACGCCCTGCTGCTTCCTCTGCGGCGGCCTTGATCCCATGACGGCTCTGTTCTAGCTCTATTGCCTTTTCCCGGCACTGGTCAGCCAAGGCTTCTTTGTCTCTGACCGCTTGCTCCCGACCGGCCAGCTCCTGCCGCAGCGTTTCTATTTCCCGATCCAGTTCGGCCAGCTTGGTGTCGGTTTCCTGCAAGGCTATGAGCGTGCTGATCTCTTCGTTCAAAATGCGCTCCTTTCTCTGTTTGATAAGTGAATTGGTTTTTATTCTTCTAAAGAATTACTGCACGAGTTTCAAAGGTGTTTTTTGTCGAGCTAGATGTATCTTCAGACGTAGATCTGTCTGAATCTTTTCGGCCAGCAGTTGACCAAGACGACGCATTGCTGGGTTTTCTGTAGCAAAATGACCGCCATCAAGGAGCCAAAGCCCAGCCTCTTCTGCCCAACGAGCAACATGATGCTTGATTTCTGAGGTGAGAAAAACATCCGCGCCAGCGGCTAAAGCAGTCTCAGCAAGATCAGCACAAGAACCACCACAGACCGCCGCCTTAGCTATTACTGCTGGACGTGGCCCAGCCTCTAGGAGCCAAGGAACAGCAATCGCCTGAGAGAGCCTGCTCAAAAAATCTTCTGGGGCCAGTGGCTCAGGAAGAAAGCCTATTCTACCAAGACCACAACGACTGCCCTGCTCTTGAGCCAGCAAAGGAGAGATACCGGTTAGACCTAATGCTTGAGCCAGCACATCACTCACACCTTCACAGGTTGCATCAAAATTGGTGTGACAGCCAATAACGTTGATGCCAGCTCGTAAGGCAGCAGCTACAAATGAAGGCTGGTCAGTGCGCAGATGTTTCAGCGGCTGAAAAATAGCTGGATGATGGGTGATGATCAGGTTGGCATCTACGGCTTGGGCCTCGGCAATCAACGAGATTGTCGGGTCAAGAGCAAGCAGTATCCCGGAAACCTTGCTGCTTGCACTACCGATCAGTAGTCCCACATTGTCCCATTCCGAAGCAAGAAGATGCGGGGCTATTTGTTCAAGAATACTGAGAATAGTTTGAACGTGCATAGTAGTATAAATAAAAGAGGCACTCCCGTGACCGAGGTGCCTCCTAACAATGCTTCTGTTCTAGGTTGACGAACAGCTCTTTGTCTGAAAAAAATCCGAATGTGTCTTGGTTCAATAGACTACGGTAAAAAAGAATTAACACAGAATTCGGAAAGATCTTCTTCCTTTAACTGCATGGTGGGCCTACCTGGATTCGAACCAGGGACAGACCGGTTATGAGCCGGTGGCTCTAGCCAACTGAGCTATAGGCCCTGCCATAAACAGTATATTTTACCAGTCGGGTGGCTGAGGTCAATAGAAAATACATGAAAAATGCTTTTGTAAACTGTATCTGCCATAAATTTGGTTACGTTCTGATTCGGTGAGTTGTGTGTAGCTGTGCATGCGCGCTCCTCTTGCTTGGCGGTGAGAAATGAGCCATCATACTACCACAACTCACTCTTTTCTCAAACCAGCAAAAGTTGCACTTACAACTTGAATTCACCATTGATTTAACTATGAGAATTACCAGATCAGAAGTTGAGAAGACCGCTCGCCTCGCCCGCTTAGAACTAAGCGAGGCAGAGGTTGAACGAATGACCTCCCAATTAGATACCATCCTTAACTATGCGGCCAAATTGGATGAGCTGGATACTACCGGCATTTTGGCTTTTGCGCAGAACCAAGAGGCAGTAAACGCCTTCCGTGAAGATGAGGTACGACCTTCGCTGCCACGAGAGACAGCTTTAGCTAATGGGCCGCAGCATAATAACGAAGCCTTTGTTGTCCCGAAGATTATCGGCTGAGTTACCTTGTCTGTATGTATCCTGTTACCCTAAATATCAAAGGACGGCTTTGTGTTGTTATTGGTGGTGGCAGGGTAGCAGAACGGAAAATCCTCTCTTTGCTCAAAGCTGGAGCACAGGTACGAGTTATCAGCCCGCAGCTCACTGAAATATTGCACGACTTAGCCAGCGCAGGCCAGATAGATTGGCTGGCTCGTCGTTTCACGCCTAGCGATTTAACTGGGGCAATGTTAGTCTTTGCCGTTACAGACAAAAGACAGGTGAACGAGAGCGTTACTCAGGCGGCAGAAGCAGCAGGGCTGCTTGTCAACGTGGCAGACGCGCCGGAGAAATGTAGTTTTCAGGTTCCAGCCGTAGTACGCCAAGGAGATCTGACCATTGCTATATCAACCAACGGCAAAAGCCCTGCCTTTGCCGCTCGGGTCAGAAAGCAGCTAGAAGCAGACTATGGCCCGGAATGTGCAGTATTCCTTGACCTCTTGGGGCGGATTAGAACGCAAGAGTTAGCTGGAAAACGGGACGGAGCAGCAAGAAAAAATCTGTTTGAGAATATTCTACATGAGGATATACTCGACTGGATACGAAACGGCCAATGGGAGCAGTTACGCGACCATCTTCAGAGAGTTCTAGGGTCGGACGCGGAACTTCTTCAGCCAGAACACAACAAATGAGTTATCTGCTTTTTATCGTCAGCTTGGCAGCCTACTGCGCGTCTGCTGCCTTTTATACGGTCTTTTTTATCGGTAGAAAAAAGAAAATACGCACAATAGGCCGAGGTCTTTTTTTTGCTGCCGTTGCCCTGCACACAATCAACATCATTGCGCGCTATCTTGAGGCAGGACACACGCCAATTACCAGTATCCACGAAGTAATCTCCTTTTTTGCTTGGTCAATTGCTTGCTGCCACATTTCCTTTCGCTGGCGCTATCCCGTGAAAAATTTTGGTTTTTTTGCCTCGCTCCTCGTTGCCCTGCTGATGCTCGTTGCCGCTGGTGCGCCGCATAAAATCATGCCCCTGCCGCCGGAATTGCGCTCTTGGCTATTGCCAGTTCATGCCTCCATCTCGATTGTTGCAGATGGATTCCTTGCCTTAGCAGCTATTGGTGGGCTGATGTATCTGATTCAAGAACGACAGCTCAAGCAGAAACGTTTTGGCTTTTTCTATCATCGCTTGCCCTCGCTAGAGACGTTAGATACGCTCAATCAGCACTGTATCAGCATCGGCTTTCCGCTGATGACCTTGGGCATGATTATAGGTACCTTTTGGGCCTTCCAACTGAGTGGCCACCGTAACTGGAGCTGGCATTCTAAAATTGTCAGCGCGCTGATTACGTGGTTACTCTATGCGGGTCTCATGCATCTGCGCTTTGCCAAAGGCTGGCGAGGCCGACAGGCGGCACTACTCACGATGCTGGCCTTTTGCACCACCCTCCTGACCTTTTTCTTTTTGCTGATCAAAGGAGGGAGTTAAAATGGCGCGCGATTCCATTATGCTCCTTGGCGTGAATCATAAAAAAACGCCGCTGGAAATCCGGGAAAAATTGGCCCTGAGCAGCGGCTATGAGGAGCCGCTTAAGCATCTCTGCCAGATCCACAGTCTGAAAGAGCATTATTTGCTTTCCACCTGCAACCGCGTTGAAGTTCTTTTCACCTGCGAGGATCCAGAACAGGCAAAGGCCGAGGTCTTGGATATGCTCTTTGCCGGTCGGGTAAGCCAAAAGCAGCTAGAGGACTGTATCTACACTCATAGAGACAGCGAAGCGGTGCAACATCTTTTTACGGTTGCTGCCAGCTTAGATTCCATGATCGTAGGTGAGACCCAGATTCTCGGTCAGCTTAAGGAAGCCTACCGTCACGCCTCTGATCTGAAGACTGCGGGTTTGATTCTCAATCGGCTCTTACACAAGGCTTTTTCAGCAGCTAAGCGAGTACGTACAGAAACTCGAATTGGCGCGAGCGCGGTCTCTATTTCCTACGCCGCCGTGGAGCTGGGTCGAAAGATTTTTGGCGATTTACAAGGCAAACGGGCTATGCTAGTCGGCGCAGGTGAGATGGCTGAACTGGCTGCCGAGCATCTGGTTGGTCAGGGCATTGCTGAAGTCGTAGTGGTCAATCGTACGTTAGAGCGGGCCATAAACTTGGCTACCCGCTTTAAAGGCCAAGCTGCTAGTCTGGATGAACTGGTTGAACAGCTTGCTGAGACAGATATTTTAATTAGCTCCACAGGCGCAACTAACCTCATTCTCAGCAAAAAAGACGTAGCATCAATCATGCCGCGCCGCCGTCATCGGCCTCTCTTTTTAATCGACATCGCAGTACCGCGCGATTTAGATCCAGAAATCAATACGCTTGACAATGTTTATCTCTATGATATCGATGACCTGAATAATGTGGTCGAGATGAACCGGGAGCAGCGTGATAAAGAGGCTGTTAAGGCCAAGCGAATTGTTGAGGAAGAGACAATCAAGTTCATGCGCTGGCTAGAGGCGATGGAGGTCACTCCAACTATTGTCGAGCTGCAGGCTGCTGCTGAGTCTATTTGTCGGATAGAGCTGGAAAAAACTTTACCTCGATTAAATGGTATCAGTGAGCGCGAACGCAAAGCTGTCGAACGGATGGCTTCAGCTATTGCTGGCAAACTTCTCCATCATCCGCTGCAATATCTCAAAGCCGAACAAGAATGCATAAAGAGGCAAGAACGAATCTCGCTGGTGCGGAGCCTATTTCATCTTAACGAAGAAAATTGATAGTTTTCACGATGAATTTTTCGCTTGTTTCAAAATAATACCAAGCGGATCTACAACCATCCTAACTTGCAACATGTAACTTATCACCCATCACTTTTCTTGACAGAGTTTGAACGCCTGAGTAAAAGGATTAAAAAATCAATTCATTTCTTCAAACTCTGTGAAATATGAGCACGATCAGTCATCTGGCGGCGGAAGTCTCGTCCGGCCT
>JAPEVH010000003.1 GCA_026645415.1 Candidatus Electronema sp. | reverse complement strand
AGGCCGGACGAGACTTCCGCCGCCAGATGACTGATCGTGCTCATATTTCACAGAGTTTGAAGAAATGAATTGATTTTTTAATCCTTTTACTCAGGCGTTCAAACTCTGTCAAGAAAAGTGATGGGTGGTAAGTTTGTCGATCAGGAAGGAAAAAAATCACGCTTAATGATCGAAGACTGGGAAATTGGCGCACTGTATTGGAACTGCCTTGAAAAGGCAGGAGGGGATGAACAGGAAGCAGTTGCGAAGGTCAAAGAAAAATACTACAGCAGATTTATCAAGTTAGATCTTCATTTTTTTCTGGGCACAACAAAGGAGCATCACCAGCGACGGGCAAGAAATCCTTTTGTTATCATTGGCGTGTTTCCTCTGCCTTATAATCCCCAGCCTCTGCTGCCTTTTGGCAAGTGACGTGGACTGCTCCCAGAAAATAGAGACTGATGTCCTGACCGAACACCTGAAGAAAACGACTGTGGTTTAGAAAAGTTAGAAAAACAACTTCAAGGGTAGGGCAGCAGGGTCGGCTTCACCGCGCTGAATGAGTAGCTCGAAAAATTTTGCCAAGGCCTGTTGTTTCGCTGGGCCAAGGTCATATTCAATTGATTGTAAATAATTATAACAGACTGCAACCGTCATGCCGGGAATACGCGGTGCAGCTTTGGTGCAAATTTCTGGCAAATGCGTCAGCCCCTGATCGCGACAGGAAAGCAGACGCTGATGGACGGCTTGGGCTGTTGCTCGATCAGCTTGCAAAAAATCCTCCCGTACTGCGCAAACCGCAAAAACAAAAGGCATTCCAGTTTGCTGGTGCCAAAATTCGCCTAAATCAATCTGAATCGAATAGGGCCGCTGCGGATCAGCACTCAGACGCAAGGCTTCATCACCAATAGCTAAAACTGCCGCAGGTTTACAGTCTGGCGCACACGGGGCAAAAATTTCACCCCGAAGATACTTCGGCCTAACCTTAACAAATTCTTCTAAAATAATCCGCAACAGAGCAACGGAGGTATCAGACTGGCCAGTGAGCAGAATAAGTTGATTATCTAATTGTTCTGGTGGTAACGAAGAAAAAAGAAAGACGCTGCCCACTGGCCCGGTGGCTGAAATAGACAAATCAGCCATAATTTTATATTGATGGGGCCGGGCAGCATATTCGTAGGCAGAAACAAAACCAAGATCAATTGCTGCCGCAGCCAGCAATCGGTTCAGCTCCGCTGGTGGGGCCTCAAAAATAACCCATTCAGGATGGCAGACCTGTTCCTTCCATGTTTCATAAATAGGAGCCACATTAATATAATTCACCATGCCTATACGGGCTGTTGGCTCCTGTTTGACCTCCATAAATCACATCTCTTCTTTTGTTGGCTGCAAATTCAAGGCAGCCGTAGCTGCTGTCCGGCGATGCTCGATATAGGCAATCACACCAGTGGCAATTTGCTCGGCAATGGTTTGAAGATACGTATCATCTTTGAGTAATTTTGCTTCCTTTTTGTTGGTGATAAAGGAGATTTCCGATAAGGCCGCAGGCATCTGCGCACCGATCAACACATAAAAGGGAGCCTTTTTTACCCCTAGGCTTCTGGTTTTGTAGCTGCGCAAACCTTCTGCCATGCTTGTTTGGATAAATTCAGCTAACTGAGAAGACTCCTTGATCTTGGTATTCTTCATCAGGTCTGTGAGAATGCCCTCCATTTCACTCATGCTGCGAGAGGAGGTGGCGTTCTCCAAAGCTGCAACCCGCATCGCCTCTGGGTTAGCTGCTAAGTTGAGGTAAAAAGTTTCCACGCCTCTGACCCAAGATTTAGGATGCGCATTCACATGGATAGAGAGGAAAAGGTCAGCTCCCTTGGTGTTGGCAATTGCAGTGCGTTCTTCCAAGGGAATAAAGACATCTTTATCTCTGGTGAGAAAGACCTCATAGTGTTCCTGTTTGAGTATTTTTCTCACCCGTTTAGCAACGTTGAGGACGATATTTTTTTCCTTCAAGCCAAAGGCAATCGCACCAGTATCTTTGCCACCATGTCCAGGATCAATCACAATCCGTTTAATACCTAGGCCAAGCTGCTGGGCTAAGGTGAGCTTATCCGGTGCTGTTGCTTTTACTTTACTCTGTGTTTTAAGGAGTACCTCTGCCTTTTTCTCGTCCTTTTCATCTTTCGCTTGAGCTACGGTCTGTTCCGGCGCAGACGTTGCAAGACTACGAAGATCAATTACCACCCGGAACGGGTCGTTGAGGCTGAAAATCTTGGCATCTGCTGTATTGGCCAGTTTTATTGCAACTCGCACCGTCTCTTGGGTAATTTGTTCAGCATGAATACTGGTGATCAAATCATTCTTTATCTCCAGCAAGGTTTGTAGCTGCGTTGGCAGATGACTTCGTTCAAAATCGATGCGTAGTTCTCCGGGCTGATCGCTGCTTCGGTCAGGCAGTTCAACATGATACAGCACTGGGCCAGACGTACTGACCGCCACCCGGCTGTAGCGATCTGAAGACCAATGCTGAATAGGCCGCAAGTCTGCTAAAGGTATTTCTGCTGGTTTTGCCGTTTCTTTTGCTGGAGCACTCTGTGGAGTGACAGATGGAGTTTTTTGCTCAGGCGGCTTTGTTGGCTCCATTGTTGCAATTTGCAATGCTGAAACAACTATTTTACTGGTATCAGGTGCTGCCTTTTCTGGTTTGTTTGCGGCCACTTTTGGAGTAACCGGCTTAACCTGTGCGGCTACAGGAGCTGGCTCAGTTTTACTAACCGTCGGCGTTGTTGCTGACTTTTTTATCTGCTCAGACGTAGCTGTTTTTTGTTGAGCGGTTGCCTGCTCCGCCTTTTTGTTCTCTTCATTATCACTGCCCAACATGAAGTCAGGCAAAATTCTTCCCCAGAAAGATTCCTTTTCCTCTTCCGTCTGCACGGACTTTGCTTTGGTTTCTGTCTTGGCAATATTTTTTGGTTTAGATGGAGCAGGCGGGGGTGTTTCTTTTGTTTTTTGAGGAATTACAGAATCATTAGGTTCAGCAATCTTCAGCTCTGAAAAATTGATTTTTGGTACAGCAACTTGTTCTGGCTTGGGCTTGCTAGGCGTTGAAACAGACGTAAGTGGTGAAAATACTTTTTTTTCTGCCAAAGTAGGGGAGGGCGGAGCTGTTTCTTTCTGCCTTTGGCTAGGAGTTGCGCTGCTTTTTTTTATCGCAGGTTCAGGGGCTGATGAAACTACAGGTTTCCATTCTCGCCATTGCGAAGAAGGTTGCTCAGGTGGCGAAGCAGGTTTGCTCGGTGGTGGAACTTTTTTTGCTGTAAGAGCAGATGCTGAAACTTTCCAGTCTTTTGTTTTTTGAGAAGGAGTCGCTGCCCTGTTTTTTACCACAGGCTCTGAAAAAATAGGTTCCCATACTGGCTCTGCTGAAGCCACAGTTGCGGGTTTGCTTGCGGAACGAGATTGAGCTATCTTCTTCTTTGGTTGGGCAGTGACAGCAGGTGGTGGCCGATGGCCATTTTTGCGGGCGGCCAAGGATTTAGCAATCGCAGTAAGCTGACTGAGCTTGTCTTCTGCCTGCGCCTTTCTGGGACTAAAGGGATAGGTTTGTGTTAACCTATAATAGGTTTTTGCTGCATCCCGAAGATTACCGTTAATCTGTTCAATCTCAGCAATGGCATAGAGCGCGTCTGCGGCCTCACTGCTCTGAGGAAACAGGGCCACAACATTATGAAAAAGAGCAACAGCTTGGTCTTGATCTCCTGGCTGCCGGAATCGTTGATACATACTGATTCGCAGCCGGGCCGCCAAATGCAGGCAGGCAGGCGCAGTGCGGCTTCGAGGATATTTCTGATAGACTTGGTCTAGCTCTGTAGCCGCTTTGAGCCAATCTTTTCGGCCACGATTTGCCGTAGTATCTTGCATCAAACGATGGCAGAGATCAGCCACCTTCTGATAGGCAATTTCACCCGCATAACTGGCAGGAGCAACAGTCTGTTTTTTTACTACTGTTGCGCTGGAGAACGAGCTGGTTAGCAGCAGTATCTGCACCAACAGAAAGAGATGCAGCCTAAAAGACAGAAAAAAGCTGTGCGACAGACGAGAGAGCATAAGATCACAGCAGTGAACGCAGGATTTTTTTAGTGCAGAAAAACAGGGAAAAGCAGCGGGTAGAGTCCGCCAACTTGATCAATTATACCCTATTGCCCGGTTGGTGCAAATGAATTGTCAGAAAGAAAGCCGGATAAGCGGCTTCTTACCCAAGTGCGAATCAATAAAGCAGAAGTTTCATATTGGAGACAGATACAGCAGCAACGAATTAGTTGCTAAAACACATCTTTTCGATTTTAATGCCGATAATTACAGGCAGCCTATCTAACTCAAACCTGATTTTCCATTTGCAGGGGAAATCGAGTTCGGCGTGGAAGAAGAACTGATTTTGCAAAGATGTAGAATTTGCCCGCCAAATTTTTGATAGATTTTTTAGATGAAGGTAGTGTAAGAATAAACTAATCTGACCAAAAAATACAACACAGCTTTTTATGTTTGATATTATTGATAATATTAAAAAATTATATCAAGAAGATTCACGTCCTTGGGTGATTGGATATAGCGGCGGCAAGGATTCCACTATGCTTGTATCACTTACCTTTGAAGCCGTACAGCAAATTCCTGCTGAGAAACGCAGCAAAGAAATAGCCGTTGTCTGCACAGACACAAGGGTGGAAATACCAGCCGTTGCCGACCGGGTGGAGCATGAGCTTGATTTCATGCGAGCACATGCAGAAGTGCATAACTTGATGATAGCTCCTTATCTCTTGAAGCCAGTGGCAGAGCAGTCTTTCTGGGTGAACATGCTTGGTCGGGGGTATCCTCCGCCGAACAGAACCTTCCGTTGGTGTACGCAACGACTGAAAATTGATCCTGTTTCTAGCTTTATTCGTTCCAATCTTCCCAGATGGGGAGAAGCCATTATTCATCTTGGAGCCAGAAGAAGCGAAAGTGGTTCTCGTGCCCAGACAATGCGGCAACGGGCACGGAATAACTATGGATTAAGCCGCCACGATGATTTACCTAGATGCTGGATTGCCACTCCTATTGAGTTTGTCACCACCGATCAAGTCTGGGAATATCTGCTTGATGAGAGAAAAGATTTCAAAACTCCTTGGGGAGGCGATAACCAGAACCTTTTCCAATTATACAAAGATGCTTCTGGTGGCGAGTGTCCATTGGTTGTTGACGAATCCACTCCATCCTGCGGTAACAGCAGGTTCGGTTGCTGGGTTTGCACTGTGGTGGACCGCGATAAAGCAAGTGAGGGATTGTTGGCCAGCGGAGACAAGCGAATGGAGGTCTTGCTGCATTTCCGTGACACGTTGATTAAATACCGAAATCCTGAAAATGGATACCGAGATATGGTTAGAAAGAATGGCCAAGATGGAGCTGGGCCTTTAACAATGGAAGCCCGCAAGAATTTGCTGACGCAGCTCTTGGAATTGCAGGAAGAAACAGGACTCTCTGTCCTCAGTGAGGAAGAGCTGCATTGGATACAGACTTTTTGGAAAAGTGCCAGAAATCCAGACAGTGGCAATGGTGTTGCAAGTATTGTCATTCAGCATCAGGGAACTGCAATGCCTAAAACAGAAGACAGTAGCTATCTACAGAGCATTGAAGATGAAGTTTCGGCAGAGAAAAATATCTCTGTCGAAACGCTCCGTCGTTTTATCGGCAAGATTGAAGAATACGGAGAAAGGTGTCGCTTAAATGGGCTTCAAGATGAACTGTTGCAAATATTGAATGACGAGTTGCGGGAGCGCAACAAGGAGGCTGATAATGCAAATTTATCTTGACCGCCTAAAGATAAAAGATTTTGGTCCTTTTTACGGTTCGCACTGTTTTGACTTCAACGCTGTTGGGGAACGACGGACTGTCCTTATCGGCGGAAAAAACGGAGCTGGAAAAACGCATCTTCTTCGTGCTCTTTATCTGGCGGTAGTTGGAGAAAGTGGAGCTGGAGATTTAAAAAAGGTCGAGGCTGGATCAGAAGCCACCAAATTTGACCTGCGGGAATCGCTGAACCGAAGGGCGAAGAGTGAAGGAAAGACGACAAGTGAATTTGAAATTTCTCTCAGTCTGCGGGATGCGACAGGTTCTACAGGGCGCACCTTGACTCTGTTACGTGAAATACGGCATCGCCCCAATTCACCGCCAGTTTTTTATGCTCAAGCGTACACCCCAGACAACAGCACTGCCCATAGAAGATGAGCAGACCATCCAGAATCTGCGAGAAACTTTCATGCCCCGGCATCTCGCTCGTTTTTTCTTTTTTGACGCTGAACGCAGTCAGAGCCTCCAGCTCAACGAAAGGGAAATTATTGAGGGAATTTCAAGAATTCTCGGCCTCCATTCCTATACGCAACTTGAGAATGAACTGAACAAGCTGATCAAATCAAAAATACCAGCTCGGTATGGAACAGGATCAGAAAAAGAAAGGCTACGGAACCAATTAGTTGCAGAGCAGCAGCGTGACGAGGATGATATCAAGACATACCGACAGGATATTGAAGAAAAGAAACGTGATCTTCGCGATATTCAAGATGATCTGGCAGATATCGAAGATCAGCTACGGAGCATAGGGGCTGTTGACCCTGTCGAACTGCTTCGCTTGAACAAGCAGCGGGATGAGATAAAAGACGGCAGGGCAAGACTGGAGACTGACCTCAAAACTGCTTGGGAGGCAGCATTGCCTGTCGCACTTCTTGGTCCGTTTCGCCAGCAGCTCCATGATGCTTTGCAAAAGGAAGAACGGCGGCGTGATTGGGAAAACCGTAGATCAAGTGTTGAGCCAAAGATACCAAAAATAAAGAAGAAGGTCTTTGAAAATACGCCTATTGAGCATACGTTGTCGACTTCTTCGATTGAATTCTATAAAAACAGGTTGGAAGAGGCATTGAAAGGTTTGTTTCATCCACCTGAAGAAGGAATTGCCGCCTCAATTTTTATCGTTCCTGAAAGAAACGAACTGAGTATCAGAATTAGGGAGCAGCTTCATAGTAGACCAACTGCGGTAGCCAATATTGCCTCTTTGACTAACGAGTTGGACAGAAAAGAGGCGGAGTTGACCGATATAAATCGAAAGCTGAGTCAATTTCAAGATGAGGACGCGCTGAAAAAAGGAAAGGAACTGCATGAACAGCGTGGGGTTTTGACCAGCAAAAGAGAGCATATTGAAAAAGAGCTGCAAGAGCTTGAGGCAAAAGTATATTTGTTAAAGAGTGAAAAAACTGCCAGAGAAACGAGGATTTCTACTTTAAATAAAGAAGTAGATGCCCTGCGGCAAGGTAAAAATCTCAATACTCTGGCGCATCGGTATCGTGAGGCAGCATCTCAAATTAAGAATCAGGCGGCTGTCCGGTTGCGTGAAAAAATTTCCTATATTGTCGGCGATCTTTGGTTAGACATTGCTGAAAGAGGATTAGAATATCGGGCTATGAATTTTGACAAAAACTGGAACTGTTATTTGATGAAGGCGGACGGGACTCAGCTTGATTGGGATTCTGCAAACACTTCCGCTGGTCAACGGCAAGTCCGCATTCTTGCCTTCACTGAAGCCTTAAGGAGACTTGCCAGATTTGTTCCACCCTTGGTCGTGGATACGCCGCTTGGCAGACTTGACCGAGAAATTAAAGAAAACGTTCTGACGAGGCTGTATTTATGTGGTCATCAGAGCATTATCTTGACTACAAATTCAGAAATACCTCCTTATGAGCCTTTATTTGATAAAATTGCTTCCAAGCTGGCAAGAGTTTACACGCTCACACCTGAAGGAGACGAGGACAGCCAGAGTTATCAGGTTAGAATTACGGAAGATTATTTCAAACACGTGCTTTAATTAGAGAATATTATGGGGTTTAACTTCAAGGTGAGTAGTGAGGCTGGCGAGTTTTTAGAATCTGTCTGCCATCGAGTCAATGCCAGAAATCCAGGTGTTCTTGGCCGCGCAGCCTTATTTTTGGCTCTTGGTCGCGGTCTACCAGAACGTTTTAATATTTCGGATTCTCAAGGAAAAGAATTTCAGGAAGACACCATTACTGGCGATGAGCTTGGCTCACTGGTGCGGGCGGCGATCAATTACCGCTACGGCGAAACTGTTGACGAAAGCAAATACCGCCGTCTTTTCAAGTTGCATGTTGAATATGGTTGTCAGCTCATGAAAGAGCTGTGGGAGGAATGCAAAAAAGATCAGACAATTTTTATCTCCTCCTTGTTGAAGGAATGCAATTTTGTCGGCTGTGCCGCCAATTTTTCGGACAGCAAGATTCAGGATCAGGACATTATCAGCAAGCCTGTATCATTGTCTATTCTGACTGAGGGCGAACCGTGGATTATTAACGCTGCTGGTGGTAACGGCCTCACTGTTATTTCAGGAAGTTCTGGAAGGGGCAAAACCCAGTTGGCACTGGATATGCTAGCGCAAATTGCCCGGCAGGGAGTTCGTTTTTTATTCTTTGACTTGAAGGGGGAGCTGGAAGATACCCCGGAAAATCCTCGACAGACTGAAAACAGAACAAATTTTTTAGAGGAAACCGGGGCGAAGTATACACGGTTGATCACCTCTACTTTGCCGATCAATCCATTATACAAAGGAAAAACTTCTACAGAGGATGCCCAAATTTCTACCGAAATTGCAGGATTAGTCCGCAGCTTCGCTCCTCAGCTCAGTGCTTCCCAAGAACGGGCGATCCGTAATGCTTTTGATGCCCTTGATCAACCGGATTTCGAGAATTTGGTCAACGAACTTGAATTACAGGGAGTTACTGGTGAAGGATTTTCGATTATTGACAAGATATCCCGGTTTAATCTATTTACCAATGCTCATGACGCAATTCCTGTGGAGGACTGGTTGCATCAATCTCAGATTATTGATTTTAAAGGACTTGGAACGGATAACAACACAAAAGTGCTTGCTGTTGCCTTTATTCTTAATCTGATTATGAAACAGCTAAATCAGCTCCTGCCAGTAGTGAATAACATTCAACCTCTTCAGATGGTGTTGTTTATTGATGAAGCACATCATATCCTGCCAAAAGAGGGGAAATCAGGACTGCTTGGGCAGCTTGCTAGGCAGGGCCGCTCATGGGGATTTCCTGTTTGGCTTGCATCACAGGACGCGGATAAATTTGTTACGTCAGGAGATCAGGGAACAAATTTTGCTGATCTTGCCACATGTGGCATCCACTTTTCTCCGCATTTGCTGAATGAAAAAGAGCAAAAAAGCATATTGGGAAAAATTATCAATCGCCCTTTAGAGACAGGAGATGCAGTATTGCGTTTAGGCAGCAGTACAGTTATCGGGCAAGCAAGACAATATTGGCGAGAACAGAGGGGCATTGCATAATTCTTCGGAGAAAAATGAACAATATGTCCATCTCGTTCTAATGATAGTTAAGACGGAAAATGACATCTATGAACTTCAATACTGTTGGGCGGATGGAAAATCATGCTGCTGCTGTTTTTTTGAGCACTGAGGAAAAGGAAAGTATCATCCATTTATTAAGCAAGTAGAAAACACAGAAGCATTCTCATACGTTGCCAAAAGTTCCAGCAACGTAAATCTTACTTGGAGGAGTCACACGATGAGTGAACAAAAGAAGCTCACTAACAACGTAGGCGTACCAGTGGTAGATAATCAAAATGTGATGACCGCTGGGCCGCGTGGCCCAATGCTACTCCAAGATGTTTGGTTTTTGGAGAAACTAGCCCATTTTGACCGGGAGGTTATCCCAGAGCGTCGGATGCACGCCAAAGGCTCTGGTGCCTTTGGTAAGTTTACGGTTACGCACGATATTAGCCAGTACACCAAGGCGAAAATTTTTTCGCAAGTCGGTAAAGAAACCGAAGCCTTTGTTCGCTTCTCCACGGTTGCTGGCGAGCGCGGCGCAGCAGATGCCGAGCGGGATATTCGCGGCTTTGCCATGAAGTTCTACACTGAGGAAGGTAACTGGGATTTGGTCGGCAATAACACGCCAGTCTTTTTTCTCAAAGATCCGCTCAAGTTCCCAGATCTCAATCATGCGGTCAAACGCGACCCGCGTACCAATCTGCGCAGCGCACGTAATAACTGGGATTTCTGGACGAATCTACCAGAAGCTCTACACCAAGTCACTATTACTATGAGTGAGCGGGGCATTCCCAAATCGTACCGAAATATGAATGGCTACGGCAGCCACACATACAGCCTGATCAACACGGCAGGCGAGCGGGTCTGGGTTAAGTTCCATTTCAAAACCCAGCAGGGTATCAAAAATCTCACTGATGCTGAAGCAGAGGCGATTATCGGCAAATGCCGGGAAAGTCATCAGCGCGATCTGTATGAGAGCATTGAGAAGGGCGAGTTCCCCAAATGGGACATGAAGATTCAAGTTATGACTGAAGAGCAGGCCAAAAACTTCCCTTTCAATCCCTTTGATCTCACTAAGGTTTGGCCGCATCAAGATTACCCACTCCATGACGTGGGTGTGCTGGAGCTGAATCGTAACCCGGACAACTACTTTGCTGAGGTAGAACAGGCTGCTTTTAATCCGGCCAATATTGTGCCAGGTATTGGTTTCTCGCCAGACAAGATGCTGCAAGGTCGCCTTTTCTCGTACGGTGATGCGCAACGTTACCGACTTGGTGTCAATCATCACCTGATTCCAGTTAATCGTGCTCGTTGCCCAGTGCATACCTTTCATCGAGATGGCCAGATGCGCGTGGACGACAATTGCGGGAGCACGGTGGGCTACGAGCCAAACAGCTACGGTGAATGGCAGGAGCAACCAGAGATGCGCGAGCCTGCCTTGGCTTTGAGTGGTGCAGCGGATCACTGGAGTCACCCCAAAGATAATAACGACTATTACAGCCAGCCTGGCAATTTATTCCGCCTAATGTCAGCAGAGCAGCAGCAAGTTCTCTTTGACAACACGGCGCGGGCAATGGGTGATGTACCGGACAACATTAAACGGCGGCACATTTATCTCTGCGGAAAGGCCGACCCAGCCTATGGTGCAGGTGTGGCCAAGGCTTTAGGACTGTAAACATACGCCAGCGGACTACAAAACTGTAGTCCGTTTTTTTATCCGCAAGTTTTCTTCCCAATTATGAAGGACAAAGAACGTTTCGCTGCACGGCGGTTGGCCATTACTTGTCTTACCAACTGGTCAGGCACTGGCAAGCCTATCCAAGGTTATATTGACACCTTGATCCATGCCTCTGGTTTGAGCAGCGAAGATCGGCAGCTCGCAGTTATGCTGGTCATGGGGGTGCTGCGGCGACAAGGCTATCTTGATCAGATCATTAGTCGTTTTGCCAAGACAAGTTTAAGTAAAATGAAGCCGCTGACCTTAGTAGCGTTACGGGTCGGTATTTTGCAGCTCTGCCTCTTGGAGCGCATACCCGATGCAGCAGCAGTCAACGAGACCGTTGCTGCTTTGAAGAAAATGCGCCAACCTGCTTGGTTGCTTGGCTTTGTCAATGGGGTGCTGCGGAGCATAACCCGGCAAAAGGAGAGTCTGCCTCAGCCTGAATCTTTTGGTTCGGAAATCGATTATCCAGCGTGGTTAAGCGAACGCTGGCAGCAGCATTTTGGCAAGGAGGCAATGCAGGCCATCTGTACGATGAACAGTTTGGAGCCACAACTCTGCCTGCATAGCTTGGGTATAGAACGAGAGAAATTAGCCCAGCAACTAGCAGGGCAGGGCATTAACAGCATACCGGGCCGCTATGCGCCAGACAGTCTTCTCGTACCTGAATGGCGTGGCGCAGTCACGACCCTGCCTAGTTTTACGGAAGGACTGTTTCAGGTGCAGGATCAGGCTGCCCAGCTTGCCTGTATGCTCCTTGGCCCGTTTAAAGAACAAGGTCGTTATTTAGACGGCTGCGCTGGTCTAGGTGGTAAAACCTGTGCTTTGGCCGCGCTGCTGCCTGCGGGTGCCTCGCTACTTGCGGTTGAACCGGATGATCGCCGCGTTCGCCTTTTGCGCGAAAACTTAGCCCGCCAGCAGATGGAGAAGCGAGTCAGTATTTTTCACGGTAGCTTGGAAGACTTTGCTGCGACGCAACCCTTACCCTTTGACGGCATTCTTTTGGACGCACCTTGCTCTGGCACTGGCGTGATTCGCAGGCACCCGGATATTAGCTGGAATCGGCAGCCTGATGATTTTGCTACCTATCAGACTGTGCAGCTTGGCCTACTCAAAACAGCCGCCCCTTTGCTTGCGACAAATGGAGTGCTGGTCTATGCGACCTGCTCTATTGAGCCAGAAGAAAATCAACAGGTACTTGAGCGATTCTTAACCTCCCAGAAAGGCTTTTGCCTGACAAACTGTCAGGAATTGCTCCCGTCCGCCGCAGCCGGATTACTTGATAAGCAGGGCTGCTTCGCACCATTGCCAAGCGAAGAGATTGATGGTTTCTTTGCCGCAAGAATGCAGCACCTTTAACGACAGGAAGATAAGTCATTCGTATATAAAAATTTATCTTTCCTTCTATTTTTCCTTGACAACAGCATCTGTTTACTGGTAATTGACATTCTGCTTTTAATGGCGTAATATGCACTCCGAAACGTGATGCTCGCAGTCAGCGGCCAGCACTCTTCTGAAACGTAACGTTATATTGCAGGCGCGTAGCTCAGGGGGAGAGCGCTACCTTGACACGGTAGAGGTCGGCGGTTCGAAACCGCCCGTGCCTACCAATTTTTAGTGTAAAAGGGCATAAAGGCTAAGGGGCAGATGAAGCGCGTCTGACCTGTTAGCCTTTCCTTTTTTGGTTCTTTTTTTAACTGAACTTGTCAGCGGCAAAACCCATGACTTCCATTGCAGTTTCCATCTCCGGCGGAGAAGCAAAGCACCTTCCGATCAGCACTTCTGTTCTTGATGCACTCAAGGAACTGGTCTCTGGTAAGCAGCGCAAACAGGCTGTAGCGGTACGCTGCAACGGCAGTATTGTTGATTTGTCCACATCCTTACAAGAAGATGCTACGTTGGAGTTGATCCCTGCCGCATCAGAACAAGGATTGCATATACTCCGCCACTCTGCGGCGCATATCATGGCCCAGGCAGTTAAAGAACTGTACGGGCAAGAGGTTAAGGTAGCGATTGGCCCGGCGATTGAAGACGGCTATTATTATGATTTTGATCGACCAACCGCCTTCACGCCTGACGATTTCGAGGCGATTGAAGAGAAGATGGCGGCCATTGTCAAGGCGGCTCTGCCGTTTTCCCGCCGCGAAGTGCCGATTGCCGAGGCCATAGACTTTTTCAGCAAGCAAAACGAAACTTATAAAGTTGCGTTGATCAAAGATTTAGCTACAAATGGTGCAGAGAGCGTATCACTTTATCAGCAGGGTAATTTTATAGACCTTTGCCGAGGGCCGCATGTCCCGGACACCTCTTGGCTGAAGACGTTCAAGCTGTTGCGCGTGGCTGGTTCCTATTGGCGGGGCGATGAAAAGAACCCCATGTTGACGAGGATTTACGGCACCGCTTTTTTTGATCAGAAAGAGCTAAAGCAGTATCTGGAGCGACTGGAAGAAGCCAAGCGGCGTGATCATCGCAAGCTGGGCAAGGAACTGAAGCTGTTCACGATTCAGGATGAGATCGGGCCGGGCCTGCCCCTTTGGCAACCGCGTGGTGCCCAACTCAGGCGGCTAATTGAAGATTACTGGAAAGATGCTCACTATAAAAACGGCTACCAGCTCATCTGTACCCCGCACATTGCCCGCCAAGATTTATGGAAGACTTCTGGCCATTTAGATTTCTATGCCGAGAATATGTACTCGGCCATGAGCATTGATGAAGTTGCTTATCAGCTCAAGCCGATGAACTGTCCCTTCCATATTGGCATTTACAAAGCAGAACCACATAGTTATAGAGAATTTCCTATTCGCTGGTGTGAGCTAGGCACAGTCTATCGCTACGAACGGGCTGGTGCCCTGCATGGTCTAATGCGCGTCCGTGGTTTTACCCAAGACGATGCCCATATTTTCTGCCGCCTTGATCAGCTTGAAGAAGAGATTTTTAACATTATTGACCTCAACCTACAGGTTCTGCAAACCTTTGGTTTCAGTGAGTATGATGTTTATCTCTCTACCCGTCCAGCAAAATACGTGGGCAGCGATGCGCATTGGGAACTGGCTACCCAAGCTCTCCAGCAGGCTATGGACAAAAAAGGATTGGCTTATTCGGTTGATCCGGGAGAGGGCGTGTTCTATGGGCCAAAGATTGATATAAAAATTAAAGATCAACTAGGCCGCTCTTGGCAATGTTCAACAATTCAGGTAGATTTTAATCTGCCTGAACGTTTTGGCATGTGCTACACTGGTCAAGATGGAGCCGAGCATCAGCCAATCATGATTCACCGTGCTCTCATGGGATCGCTAGAGCGTTTTATTGGTGTCCTGATCGAGCAGTATGCAGGTGCTTTCCCGCTTTGGCTGGCCCCTGAGCAGGCGCGGATCATGAATATTACAGATAGCCAAGCTGCCTACTGTAGCCAAGTGCTAGCCGAACTACGGCAGGCAGGTCTACGGGTTGAGGGCGATCTACGCAATGAAAAACTGAATTATAAAATCAGGGAGGCCCAGCTTATGAAGACTCCCTATATGCTCATTGCGGGCGATCGAGAAATGGAGGAGGGTACCATCACCGTGCGTAAACGCAGTGGCGAGAATTTACCCCCCATGTCGCCGCAGGATTTCTTGGCCATGGTGCGCCAAGAATGCGAAGAAAAAGCAGTTTGACAAACGGAGAGAATGGACAAACGGAAAGGTGGTAGGAAAAGTGCGCAGCAGGAAATCAGAGTCCGCATTAATGAAGAAGTTCGCTACCCTGAAGTTCGCCTGATCGGTGATGATGGGGAGCAGCTCGGTGTAGTCTCTGCTGCTAAGGCTCGCCAAATCGCTGCCGAGCAGGGGCTGGATCTGGTGGAAATATCTGACAAGGCCACGCCGCCGGTCTGTCGGGTCATGAATTATGACAAGTATCGCTACGAGCTGAAGAAAAAGCAGCAGGAGGCGAAGAAAAAGCAGACTGTTATTGATGTCAAGGAAGTTAAATTCCGGCCCAAAACCGAAGAGCATGATCTTGATTTCAAAATCAAGAACATCTTGAAATTTGTTGAAAAGAAAAGCAAAGTCAAAATAACCATGCAGTTCCGAGGCAGAGAGATCGTTCATGCCGAGACCGTGGGCAGAGAAGCAATCAAAAAAGTCGCTGATGCCCTGCGTGAGGACTGTGTCATTCTTCAAGAACCAACCTTGGAAGGACGGCAAATGGTTATGTTTGTCGGGCCAAAGCCCTGAAAATCTCATAGCAGCAATAAGAAAATCAGCGTAGGCTGGGCATTCTCGCTCTGTTCCTGCGCGGCAAGGAGAATATCATGCCTAAAATGAAAACCCATCGGGGCGCAGCCAAGCGCTTCAAGATAACCGCAAGCGGTAAAGTCCGTTATGGTAAATCTTTTGGTTCGCACATTCTGACTTCTAAGAATGCCAAGCGGAAACGGCGGCTGCGTCAGTCGAACATATTAGCCGCAGTGGATACCAAAGCAGTGCGGCGGATGCTTCCCTACCTGTAATTTGAATTTTTAGCAAGAACGGAGTACATAACCACTATGCCACGCGTCACACGCGGGTTTAAGGCCCGCCAGAGAAGAAATAAAGTCCTAAAATTGGCGAAAGGGTACCGGGGTGGCAGAAGCCGTCTTTTCCGCACTGCTGCCGAAGCAGTTGATCGTGCTCTCTGCTATGCGTACCGCGACCGACGCACCAAAAAACGGGATTTCCGCAGCCTGTGGATCACCCGTATTGGTGCGGCTGCCAAATTGAACGGCATCAGCTACAGCAAGCTGATTCATGGCCTGAGCCAAGCTGGGATCGAGTTAGACCGTAAGGTTCTCTCTAATCTGGCGATTGTTGATCCTAGTGCTTTCAGTGCGCTGGTGAAACAAGCTGTCGGACAGCAAGAAGCTACTGCCTGATGGAAGAAACGCTGCACAGGCTCCAGACCGAGGCTGAGACCGCTTTTACAGCGGTCAGCAGCTTGGTCGAGCTGGAGGAAATTCGGGTCAAGTATCTAGGCCGCAAAGGGCTGTTAGCCAATACCATGAAGCAGCTTGGTCAAGCTGCTTCAGAAGACCGTCCTCGTTTGGGCCAGCTTGCAAATGCCGTCAAGCAAGAGGTTGAGAGCCTCTTTTTTGCTCGGAAAGAGGCTCTGGAGGTTGGCAGCCTGCCTCCAAAACAGGCTCTTGACCTCAGCCTGCCGGGTCGTTTTGTACCCTTTGGTAAGCTCCATCCTGTTACCCAAGTGATGGAGGAAATCTGTGCAGTCTTTGAAGGCATGGGTTTTGCTGTGGCTGAAGGCCCAGACGTTGAGACCGATCACTACAACTTTGAGGCTCTCAACATTCCGGCCCATCATCCGGCCAGAGACATGCACGACACTTTCTACGTGTCAGATTCCCTGCTCCTGCGCACCCACACTTCGACCATGCAGGCCCGGATTATGGAAAAGCAGGAGCCGCCGCTCCGCTACATTGCTCCGGGTAAAGTCTATCGTTGTGACTCTGACATCACTCATACGCCGATGTTTCATCAGGTCGAGGGATTCTTGGTTGACCGCCAAGTCTCTTTTGCTGACTTGAAAGGCGTGCTGACGCTCTTTACCAATCGCATTTTTGACGGCGACTTGCCTTTACGTTTTCGCCCAAGTTTCTTTCCATTTACTGAACCAAGCGCAGAAGTTGATATTGCCTGCGTGATCTGCAAAGGTGCAGGCTGTCGAGTCTGCAAGCAGACCGGCTGGATTGAAATTCTTGGCGCAGGCATGATTGACCCTGAAGTCATGAAGATGGTTGGCTATGATTCAGAGCAGTTCTCTGGTTTTGCCTTTGGCCTCGGCGTGGAGCGCATTGCCATGCTCAAGTACGGCATTGATGATATCCGTCTTTATTACGAGAACGACCTTCGCTTTTTGAGACAGTTCTGAGCAGCATTCTTCACATATTCTACATATCGTGCGGCTATAGTTTTGAACGGTATCAAGTGAAAGTTTGTCGTCACGCCAAGCGGTGATGAGACACCCGCCCCTGTGCACATGAGGTTCAGCAGTACTCAGCACGTTCTGTATATATTGTTTGGCAAAGCCCCGACCGTTCGATTGACTACTCCTCTTATTGGCCGCTTAACATCTTCATCCTACAAAATTTACGTACTTTTGTATTTCAGATAGCTAGGTTACAGTAACAAATGACTTATACAAAAGGTCTAATACGTTAGTAACAAGCTGATCATACATAGATTAGCACAACGATTGTGTTCTTTCTAGGTTGCGAGACATCGCAGCAGAAAAGCCGTAGCGCGCATCTTGATTGCGAGTCATTGCAAGAAGAATGCGGCTTTTTGCTCTTTTGTTGCGGACTTGTCAAGCAAAGAAGCGTGCTCGTTCAGCAAGAAATCCCTATCGTGCAAGACAATAAACATCAGCCGCTATTTAGTGCTGGCGTGAAAATAAAAGAAAGCAAGAGGATGCAATTATGCTAACACGAAGCATTCCCAAGCTGTTACAGTAGGCCGGAGAAGTACGGAACGGCCTACCAAGCGATATTTCAGCAGCAAAGATGGAAACAGCGGGCGGCGAAACTAGATGCGCTGCTCTGTTGTCCCCTATCCTACAGAATTGTGGACAGTAGACTGGATATTTTGGGTGACAACGGCTGCAAATATGAAGATGTAGTAATTTTTATCGATAATGTCTCTGCAAGAGAAAATACAATTTGTGCTGTGGGTGGAATTCGTACTACTCTTTCCAATAGTGCTCGGATTCCTAATTTTCTTGTTGAAAAATGATAAAAGCAAGAAAAGTGAGGCCACTTACACTGGAGAAAACAGCAAAATTGTTATTAACACTAGCAAGGATACCGATGAACTTTATAGAGATACTGAAGGGTATGTCACAATTGAAATTCAAGAAGAAAAGAAATCCTTATTTCATGATCTACTAAAAGGTTTTGAGGAATATGCTACGCTAAAGGGATACAAAGTTTCTGTATCGATAGATGCCAGCGAAGAAGGAAAAATATCTTTCAAAATTGTTGTTCATGATTTTGGCGTTACTGCCAACAGAAAAATAATCAAGAAGGATTTAGATGAATATCTGGAAATGATAAAAAGCGGTGATCTTGACAAGATTCCAGAGGTCTTAGAGCCAGTTGAACATGCAAGAATTGTCATGGCTCTGAAGAACAGGATAGTCTTTCTTCAGCAAAATTATCAGGTCGAAAGAAATATCAGAGAATTTTACGAAAAATTCTTTGAACGGATACCTCTGCAAAGTATATCTCATGCAAATCCTATTCTCCATATCACTAACAGCGGGAGTTCTGAAATGGATCAGAGAAAATATATTGCGAACAATTCAGCAAACACCATGCAGGGTGATAATCACAGCAATCGGTTCAGAACAGGAAATGTAACAATCGGTACCACCTATACGGAGAAAAAGGAGCAAATCGAAAAGATTGAGGAATTACTTGATGAACTGAAAAAGACTGATATCAAAGGACAGCACGATGCTGTCCGGCATGTTGAAAACGCGAAAGAAGAACTCTCTGAGTCTGAAAATCCAGATCAGGGACAGGTCGAAAAATATCTTGGCAAGGCAGGAAAAATATTAGCTGCGGCAGAAAAAGGTTCTGCATTGTTTCTGAAAGCCAAAAGCGTGTTTGATTCGTTTAGCATTTCCTTTTAAACGCAGCGCAGGAAGCAGAGCAATGAAAGAATTTCTTCAGAAGCACAAAATTATTCTCTATGCAGCCTATTTGCTGTTCCTAACAATTATTTTGTTGGGCGGTGGGGAACTCATTGCGCGCATGAAGGGAATACGTCCTTGGCATGTTGGGAACGTTCCGGTGCAGGTAGAGCCTGGCGGGAAATTCTTTAGAAAAGATCCGAAGTTGGGCTATGCTGCCATTCCTGGAAAATTCACCGTCACCCTGCTCGCAACACACTACAGCTTCCATGTCACCCATCTGCCCAATGGCCTGCGCATCACGCATCCGCTCAATACTTATGATCCCTCTGTCCACAAGCCGGAAATCTGGATATTGGGCTGTTCCTTCACGCATGGTTGGAGCCTGAATGATGAGGACACCTATCCTTGGCGGCTTCAGGAACACCTGCCGGAATACGAAGTGGTCAATTTTGGTTTCAGTGGCTACGGCACCATCCACTCTCTGATTCAATTTCGAGAGGCGTTAAAGAAAAAGACCCCGGAAATTGCGGTGCTGGCCTATGCGGATATCCATGATGAGCGGAACACCTTTCTGCGGAAACGGCGCAAATCCATTGCCCCGTGGAACAAACTCGGCCCGCTGGTTCAACCTTACGCCCGCTTAGACAGCAACGGGAAATTGCGCTATTATCTTGCAAAAGTTGAATATACGGAATTTCCTTTAATGCGCTATTCTGCCTTGTCCCACTTTTTGGAAATCAAATGGAATGAACTGGAGCAGAAGCTGCAACAGAGCCACGAGGTTTCTAAGGCGCTGGTACTGGAAATCAATAAACTCGCCAAAGAGCATGGGGTGAAATTCATTTTCGCCACCATTGGTACTGCCCCAGATATGCTGGCCTTTGCCGAAAAGCACGGGATTCCTCATGTGGATATTTCGGTCAGTTTCAGAAAAAATCCTCGGTACATGAATCTTCCTTACGACGGCCATCCCAGTCCGTTAGCCACTAAAAAATATGCGGAACACTTGGAAGCCTTTTTGCGCAAAGGGTTTCTGAAAGAGCATTCAGGACAGTGACAGAGCTGGTTTACAGTTTATTTTATGCTGTTGCTAAGGCCAATAACATGCAGTATTATCATTTTCCTCAGCCTCATCAGTATATGGCTACTGACAAGTCCATAAACCGAACAGGAAAATTCCCTATTGAATGGCTGTTGTCGTTTTTCATATTACAATAAAAGAAGACAAGAGCTGACAGCATGACCTATATTCTCGGCATTTCCGCTTATTATCATGACAGCGCGGCAGCCTTGCTCGCTGATGGCAACATTATCGCCGCAGCGCAGGAAGAACGCTTCACCCGCAAAAAGCATGATCCCAGTTTTCCCGGCCATGCGATTCAGTATTGTCTGCAAGAGGCGGGCATCAGCATTGAACAGATCAGCGATGTTGTTTTCTATGATAAGCCTTTGGTCAAGTTTGAGCGGCTCTTGGAAACCTATCTGACCTATGCGCCGCAGGGTTTCCGTTCCTTTATCGCCGCCATGCCGATCTGGATGAAGGAAAAGCTCTACATCAAGACCACGCTAAAAAGAGAACTGAGCAAGTTGTGCGGCTGCAAGCAGGCTGCTCTGCCTAATCTACTCTTCTCAGAACACCATCAGGCTCATGCGGCTTCGGCCTTTTTTGCCAGTCCCTTTCAGAAGGCGGCAGTTCTCTGTTTGGACGGCGTAGGCGAATGGGCGACCACCTCAGTCTGGCAGGGAGACGGCAGCACTTTGCAGGCATTATGGGAGATGGATTTTCCTCATTCGCTTGGTCTGCTTTATTCCGCTTTCACCTACTACACCGGCTTTAAAGTCAATTCTGGCGAATACAAGTTAATGGGTCTGGCTCCCTATGGCGAGCCGAAATATGTTGATCTGATTCTTGATAATCTCCTTGACCTGAAGGAAGACGGCACCTTCCGGCTGAACATGGCCTATTTCAACTACGCCACCGGCCTGACCATGACCAATGCCCGCTTTGCCAAGCTCTTTGGAGCACCGGCCCGCAAGCCGGAAGGCCAGCTGACCCAGCGAGAAATGGACATTGCCCGGTCGATTCAGGATGTAACCGAAGAAATTGTCCTCCGCTTGGCCAGAACTGTGCAGCAGGAGACTGGCGCAGAATATCTCTGCATGGCAGGCGGCGTGGCTCTGAACTGTGTTGCCAATGGTCGGCTGCTTCGGGAAGGGCCATTCAAGGATATTTGGATTCAGCCAGCGGCAGGTGATGCGGGCGGGGCACTGGGTGCGGCATTGGTGGTCTGGCATGAAAAATACCAAGGCCAGCGGACAGGGGACAATGTTCATGATACTATGTCCGGGTCGTATCTGGGGCCGCGCTTTGCAGCGGCGGATATCGAAGCTCGGTTGAACGCCTTGGGCGCACGATATGAACGACTTGACGATCCGCAGCTCATGCCCAAATTGGCCGAATTACTGGCTGACGAGCAGGTTCTTGGTTGGTTTCAAGGACGGATGGAGTTTGGCCCGCGTGCGCTCGGCGGGCGTTCAATCATTGGCGATCCACGCAGTGCCAAAATGCAGTCAGTGATGAATCTGAAGATTAAATTCAGGGAATCGTTCCGTCCCTTTGCGCCGTCGGTGCTGGCCGAGGACGTGTCTGATTATTTTAATTTGGACCGACACAGTCCCTATATGCTGATTGTAGCAGATGTGAAGGAGGAACACCGTATTCAGATGACCGAGGAGCAAAAGCAGCTCTTTGGCGTGGAAAAGCTGAATGTGCCTCGCTCCACGTTGCCTGCGATCACCCATGTGGACAACTCGGCCCGCATTCAGACCATTCATGCCGAGACCAATCCCCGCTACCACGCCTTGGCCAGCGCGTTCAAGGAGAAAAGCGGTTGTCCGATGCTGGTCAACACCTCCTTTAATGTGCGCGGCGAGCCGATTGTCTGCACCCCGGAAGATGCCTATCGCTGTTTTATGCGAACCAATATGGACTGTCTGGTGATAGAAAACTATCTGCTCCTCAAATCAGAACAGCCCAAATGGGACGATGATAAACAATGGATGCAGGAATTTGAGCTGGATTAAACATGAGCACTGAAAAATTATCTCAAGCAGAACTACGCAAATTCGGCCTGATTCTTGCGGGCGGATTTGTTATCGTCTTCGGTCTGCTGATTCCACTGCTGAAAGGCCGGGGCATTCATCTGATGAGCTGGCCTTGGCTGCTGGCTGTCGTGCTCGTGCTGGTCAGCGTGACTGCGCCCAAAGCACTTGGCCCGCTGAATCGGGCGTGGATGTTCTTGGGTCATATACTTGGCTGGATCAACACCAGAATCATTCTCGGCATTGTCTTTCTGCTGATTTTCACGCCTACAGCATTAGTGTTCAGGCTGCTGGGTAAAGACTCGATGCAGCGCAGCTTTGATCCTAGCCTGAAAAGCTATCGCACGGACAGCAGGCAGCCCAAGCTGGAAAATTTAAACCGTCTTTACTGAGAAACAATATGCTGGATTTACTGAAAGAATTGTGGGGATTTTTACGAGAGCGCAAGAAATTCTGGTTGACACCCATTATCTTGGTTATTCTACTTCTGGGTGCCCTGATCGTCCTGTCCCAAGGTTCGGCAGTTGCGCCGTTTATTTACGCCTTATTTTAACCAGCATCATTAGGATAATTGGAAATACAGAATGCAGGCCGGATTGCGTCTGTATGTTGAAATACATAAGGCATTTCATTCTACATACCCATGAAATTCACTCTAAGTTGGCTTAGTAAATATATTTCACTCGATACTTTATCCGCAGAGCAGCTCGCAGCGCGTCTGACTATGCTTGGTTTGGAGGTAGATGCAGCGCAGGAGCTGTACGCTGGCCTCGATGCAGTCAAGATCGCAAAAGTTCTAGCTGTAGAAAAGCATCCTAATGCAGACCGGCTTACCCTTTGCGAGGTAGAGGTCGGTGACCAGGTTCTGCCCATAGTCTGCGGCGCGCCCAATGTCCGGGCTGGCTTAGTGACGGCTGTTGCTTTGCCTGGCACAACGCTGCCTGACGGCATGAAGATTAAGAAAGCCAAGGTGCGCGGCCAAGTTTCTGAGGGAATGCTTTGTTCGTGGAAAGAGCTGGGCATCAGCGAGGCCAGCTCTGGCATTGTTGAGCTGGATTCTGCCTTACTTTCTGGCCAGTCCTTGACTGAGGCTCTCGGTCTTGTTGATACAATGATCGAAGTTGACCTTACCCCGAACCGGGCCGACTGCGCTAGTGTACTTGGTATTGCCCGTGAGGTGGCCGGAGTAACAAGTCAGCAGGTCTGTCGCCCTGTAACGACTCTGCCTGATTTTTCCTCGCCAGCAGAATTTACGGTTAGTATTGAGGATTCGCAGCTCTGTTCGCGTTATGCGGCCCGCAAGCTGACTGGGGCAACGATTAAGCCTTCACCGTGGTGGCTCCAGCGGCTACTTTTGGCCGTCGGGATGCGCCCAATCAACAACATTGTTGACATCACCAACTTTGTTATGCTGGAGTATGGCCAGCCGCTTCATGCCTTTGATTATGCCAAAATTGCTGGCAAGGGAATTGTGGTTAGGCTGCCAAAGGCAGACGAGACAAAATTCACCACACTTGATGGCACAGAGCGCAGCCTTGAACCGGATATGCTCTTGATCTGTGATCAAGAAAAGCCAGTGGCAATGGCTGGGGTCATGGGCGGCCTCAATTCTGAAGTAACAGATGCGACTACCGACATTCTGCTGGAATCAGCTTGTTTTGATCCGGTCTCTATTCGCCGCACTGCTCGGAGACTCAGTCTGGCCTCAGAAGCCTCGTACCGCTTTGAGCGCGGTGTAAATCCAGAAGGCGTGACCGAAGCTCTGGAGCGAGCGGTACAGCTTATCTGCGAACTCGCTGGAGCGCAAGCAGCAGATGGCCTTGACCTTTATCCGGGCAAAAAAGAGCTGCTTCAGCTTGATTTGCGAGTACAACGGGTCAACAGCCTTTTAGGCACCAATCTGAGCAAAGAGCAGATTGCCGCCTGTCTGCGCGGGATTGAATTTGCCGTAGAAGGGGAGGGCGACTTACTCCATGTGACTGTGCCTGCCTTCCGCATTGACATTGAACGCGAGGTGGACTTGGTCGAAGAAGTAGCTCGCTCGGTTGGTTACAATGAGATTCCAATCACGCTACCAGTGATGGCAATGGACTGCCCTCAGCCAGAACCACTCCGGCAGCTTCGGAAGAAAATTGCTGGACTCATGACTGGACTCAGTTTCTATGAGGCGGTCAATTATTCCTTTGTCTCAAAAAAACACAGCGACCTGCTTCAATTAGCGGCAGAGGATCACCGCAGGCAGCAGGTGGATTTGCTCAATCCTCTGAGTGAAGATCAGGCTGTACTGCGCACTATGCTGCTGCCTAGCCTTTTAGATAATGTGCGCCGTAACATCAGCTTCCAACAGACCGATGTTCGTCTTTTTGAAATTGGCAAGGTCTTTACCTTCACAGCACTTGGCCAGCAGCCGCTGGAGCGATATCAGCTCTGTGCCGTGATCAGCGGTAGCCGTTGCCCGGAAGCCAGTCCCCTTTATTTTGCTGCTCAAGAAACAGATCTTTTTGATCTCAAAGGTGCAGCACAGGCTTTGCTCCGGGAACTGCGGCTAAAGACGGCAATCAGTTTTCAAAGCGCAGCAGGACAAACTGAATCGTATGCTGAACAAGGCTATGCCCTCCGTATCATGGCTGATAAAGAGCAGCTTGGCCTGATCAGCAAAGTGCCGTCTACGATAGCCCGTGCCTTTGGCATCAAACAAGAGGTCTATTTCTTAGAATTGGAGCTGGAAGTGCTGAACGAGTTGTCGGCAGCGGCAAAGAGCTTTAGCCAACTCCCTCGCTATCCTTCTGTGCGTCGTGATATTGCCTTGATTGTCCCAGAACAGGTACAGGCTGGCGAATTGTTGCAAGATATCCTTGACCATAAGATGCAGGATGTGATATATGCTGATATTTTTGATGTGTACAGCGGCAAGCCCATTGAAGATGGTATGAAAAGCGTAGCCTTGACTGTCACCTATCGCTCGACTGACAAAACCTTGGATGACGAGACAGTCAATGGCTTCCACGAAAAAATCGTCAGTTCGCTGATGTCTCGCTTTGGCGGTCGATATCGGGACGGCAAGGATACAGCATTATGAAAGAGCAGAAAGAAGTCGTGCGGCAAGGGAATGTAACCCGCAAAGAGTTATCCATTTCCATCAACGAGAAACTGGGCATTTCCCAGCGTAATGCCGCCAAGATGGTGGATACGATCTTTGCTGCTATGAAAGATACGCTGGTCACTGGTGAATCGCTGAAGCTGGTCCAGTTTGGTACCCTGACTGTACGTGGCAAATCACCCCGCCGGGGCCGCAATCCGCGCACTGGCGAAGCGATGACCATCACCAAACGTAAGATGGTTTCTTTCCGTCCTTCTAAACGCCTGCGGGAGCTGCTGAACACAGAGGAAAACTAAGCCCAAATCGGCAGAAAAGAGGCTGTACTGGCAAAGAAGCTGTTGACAGTATTTGTCAGAAAATGGTACATAGTGGTCAATATATCATTTCGGAACGTAGCGCAGCCTGGTAGCGCACCTGAATGGGGTTCAGGGGGCCGGAGGTTCAAATCCTCTCGTTCCGACCAGGAAATTCAAGGAGTTGAGCGGAAACGCTTAACTCCTTTTTTTATTTTTTTAGCTGTAGCCCCCATCCTGCCCCCACTTTTTTGCTCATGGGGAAAAAACAGTTCCCTGTTTCGCTCATCTCATTTTCTTCTAAAGAGGGCAGAAAATGACTTCTCCGGTTCAGTATCATTACGGCAAGTTCCCGCCGAAAAATATAGACTGGCTGCGCCTTATTCCGCTGATCGGGCCTGCCAATGCCGCCCTTGCCCGATATGACGGCACTCTTGCCGCCATCCCGAACCCTTCTATCCTCTTGGCTCCGCTGACTACGCAGGAGGCTGTTCTTTCCTCAAAGATCGAAGGAACGCAGGCGACAATGGGGGAAGTTCTTGAGTTTGAGGCTGAAGGCGGCTCAAACGACCTGCCGCAGCAGAAGAAGGCGGATATTAACGAGGTGCTGAACTACCGGAAGGCGATGCGTCATGCCGAGGGGCTGCTGAACACGCTGCCGCTCTGCCAGCGGGTGATTAAAGAGGCGCACCGGGTGCTGCTGGCCGAAGTGCGCGGGCACAGCGCGGCACGCGGAGAATACCGGAAGGTGTCCAACTGGATAGGGCCGCCCGGCTGCTCCATTGAGGAAGCCCGCTTTGTTCCCATCTCAGCCGAGCACCTTCAGGAGGCAATGGGCAGATGGGAAAATTTCATTCATGCACAAATGCCAGATCATCTGGTGCAGCTTGCTATTCTTCATGCCGAACTGGAAGCCCTACACCCTTTTCTGGATGGCAACGGTAGATTGGGCAGGATGTTCATTCCTCTTTTTCTCCACGCCGCAGGTCTCATTCGTGCCCCCATGTTTTATATCAGCGCATATTTCGAGAGAGAGCGGGCTGAATATTATGCAAGGCTGGCAGCCGTTTCCTCAGATGAGGACTGGACTGGATGGTGTGAGTTTTTCCTGAAAGCGATCATAGATCAGGCAGAAGAAAATCAAAGCAAGGCGGCCAGCATCCTCAATTTGTATGAGGATAAAAAACGCCAGCTCGTTGACTTGACGCATTCACAGTATGCAATTCATGCCTTGGATTTTTTCTTTTCTCGCCCGGTGTTCAACGCAACGGAATTCACTTCAGCCAAAGACATTCCGGCGGCAACCGCAAAGCGGATTCTCGTTCTGCTGCGTGACAGCGGAATGCTGAAAACTATCCGGGAGGCAAAAGGCCGCCGTCCGGCAGTCTATGCTTTCTTAGAGCTGATTGATGTTGCCGAAGGTCGGGTTTCGCGCTGATTCATTTTTTGCAGCTCAAAAAACGCCGTTTGTGAGCCACAAAAAGCGTTGTGGTTAATGAGTGAGCCACAAACTAACAGGAGGGCTGTCCAAGGCTTCAATCTCTATCTTGCTTGACTCTGTCCCTGCCGCCATGTACAGTAGAAATCCTTCCTTGGGGGTATTTTTCGCGCCCTCGAAAATAGACAGCAAAGGAGGCGGGCGGAAATCATGCCATCCAAGAAAGACCTTTCAGAGCAAGAAATCCGCAGCCAATACATCTACCCTGCCTTAATCCGGGCAGGATGGGATTCACAAAGTCAGATCAGGGAATCGGTTTCGCTGACCGACGGGCGCATCTACGTCAAAGGCAGGCTCACCACGCGGGGAAGCAAGAAGCAGGCCGATTACGTTCTTTATTACAAACCGAATATTCCAGTTGCGGTTATTGAGGCGAAAAGGAACACGTATTCGGTACAGGCAGGCATCCAGCAGGCTTTGAGCTATGCAGCACTGCTTGATATTCCATCTGTCTATAGCAGCAACGGAGACGGTTTTTTTGAGCATGACCGCACCTGCTCTGAAGGCTGTATTGAGCGGGAACTCAGCCTTGATACCTTCCCTTCGCCGGAAACCCTCTGGCAACGTTACAAAAAATACAAGGGCATCAACAGCGAGGCAGAAGAACGCATTGCCGGGCAGGACTATTTTTTTGATGGCAGCAGAAGCCCGCGCTATTACCAACAGACGGCAATCAACCGGGTAGTGGAAGCCGTAGCCAAGGGACAGCAGCGCATCCTCCTGACTATGGCCACAGGCACGGGCAAGACCTACACCGCCTTTCAGATCATCCACAGGCTGCGGAAGGCTGGCTGCAAGAAACGCATTCTTTTTTTAGCTGACCGCAACAATCTCATTGATCAAACAGTACAGGGTGATTTCCGTCATTTTAAGGACAAGATGACGGTAGTGCGCAAGAAGAAAATCGACAAGTCCTTTGAAGTCTATCTGGCCTTGTACCAAGGCTTGACCGATTATGATGAAGACCGGGATGCCTACCGGGAGTTCAGCCCGAATTTCTTTGACCTGATCGTGATTGATGAATGTCATCGCGGCAGTGCGGCAGAAGACAGCGCATGGCGGGAAATCCTCAACTACTTCAGCTCTGCAACCCATATCGGCCTGACCGCCACACCCAAAGAGACGGCGGCAGTATCCAGCAGCGAATATTTCGGCGAGCCGATCTACACTTATTCACTGAAACAGGGCATAGGGGACGGTTTCCTTGCCCCGTACAAGGTGCTGCGCATCGGCCTGAATGTGGACTTGGAAGGCTGGCGGCCAGAGCTGGGCAAGACCGACAAGCAGGGCCTGCCCGTGGAAGACCGCATGTATAACAGCCGGGACTTTGACCGCAACTTGGTGATTGATGAGCGCACCGAGGCGGTGGCAAAGCGGGTGAACGAATTTCTGCGCAAGAATGGCCGCTTTGACAAGACCATAGTTTTTTGCGCGGACATCAGCCATGCCGAGCGGATGCGCACAGCCTTGGCACGGTTGAACAGCGATTTGATGGCCAAGAACAGCAAATACGTGATGCAAATCACTGGCGACAATGCCGAAGGCAAGAAGGAGCTGAACAACTTCATCAATCCAGAAGAAAGCCACCCGGTGATTGCCATCACTTCCAAGCTGATGACCACCGGCGTGAATGCCCAGACCTGCAAACTGATCGTCTTGGACAGCAATATCAATTCCATGACCGAATTCAAGCAGATAATTGGCCGGGGCACCCGCATAAACGAGGACTACGGCAAACGCTTTTTCACCATCATGGATTTCCGCGAAGTGACCAAACTTTTTGCTGACCCGGAATTTGATGACGACCCGGTGCGGGTGCGGGAAATTCAGCCGGATGATGCTCTCGAAGACCCGGAAGAAGAGAGCAGCCCGGTGCTGGATGAGGACGGGGAAGAGCTTGTTTTTGATGCTCCGCTGTATGGACAGGAAGGTATTGATGGCGGCCTGCCCACCGCTGAACCAGCCGGAAAAGTTTTTGTCAACGGCGTGGATGTGCGTATCCTGAATGAGCGCAGGCACTACATAGACAGCGGCGGCAAACTGATTATGGGCAGCCTCAAGGAATACACCAGAGAGAAACTGCGGGCGCAATATCGCTCGCTGGATGATTTTCTCCAGCACTGGAGCGCGGCCAGCAAGAAACAGGTGCTGCTGCAAGAGCTGGAAGAACAGGACATCATGGAGGAAGAGCTGCAAGAGGCTGTGAGCAAGGAAATGGATATTTTTGACCTTCTCTGCCATATCGCCTATGACCAGCCGCCGCTGACCAAGGCGGAGCGAATTAGACAGGTCAAGAAGCGCGACTACTTCAGCCGCTATGGTGAACAGGCTCGCAAGGTGCTGGAAGCCCTGCTGGAAAAGTACGCCGAGGATGGTATTGCCAGCCTTGAAGACAAGAAAATTTTGCAGGTCACACCCTTGAATCAATTTGGTTCACCAGTGGAAATCGTCAATTTTTTTGGCGGCGAAAAAGCCTATCTCCGGGCTGTGGCAGATTTAGAACAGGAACTTTACAGAGCAGCATAACGCATGGCAAATATCAGCGGAATCGTCAAATCAGCGCGCAACACCATGCGCCAAGACATCGGCACAGGTAGTGATGAACTGCGCATTCTGCAATTGGGCTGGATGCTCTTTTTCAAAATTTTCAGCGACAAAGAAAAAGAGCTGGAACTGATTCAGGATAACTATAAATCGCCGATACCGGATGCGCTGCACTGGGACAAATGGGCCGGAGATGATGAGGGCATGACTGGTGATGAACTGCTGAACTTTGTTGACCGGCAGCTCTTTCCCACATTGGCCGATCTCAAGTTGGTTTTGGATAAGCAAGGCCAGGTCAACAAACGCGCTCTGTTGGTGCGGGAGGTCTTTGCCAATAACTACAATTATATGAAGTCTGGCATCCACCTGCGGCAAGTCATCAACAAACTGAATGAGATTGACTTCAACCGCAGCAAAGACAAGCAGGTCTTTGGCCAGATTTACGAAACCTTTCTCGGTGAGCTGCAAAGCGCGGGCACCTTGGGCGAGTTCTACACGCCCCGCGCTCTGACCGAGCTGATGGTTGAACTGATCGACCCAACCTTGACAGAAAAAGTGCTTGACCCTGCCTGCGGCACTGGCGGCTTTCTCACTGCTGCTTTGGAGCATCTCAAGGCCAAGGCTGGAACTGTGGCCGAGCGGGAGGCAATTCAGGAAAATGTAATGGGCTGGGAATACAAGCCACTGCCTTATTTGCTGGCCAATACGAACCTGATTCTTCATGACATCAACCTGCCGAATATCCAGTATCAGGATTCCTTAGCTAAGTCTTTGAGCGAGTACCACCGAGTCAAGGACAAGGTGGACGTGATTCTTGCCAATCCGCCTTTTGGCGGCGTGGTTTCCAATAATAACGAGACCAATTTTCCCCAGAGTCTGCGCACCAAGGAATCGGCTGACCTGTTCCTGATTCTGATGATGCACCTGCTCAAGGACGGTGGCCGGGCCGCTGTGGTCTTGCCGGACGGCTCGTTGACCGGTGATGGAGTCAAGCAGCGCATCCGCCAGAAACTGCTGGAAGAATGCAACCTGCACACCATAATTCGGCTGCCCAATTCCGTGTTTCAGCCCTATGCTTCAGTGGCAACCAATTTGCTCTTTTTTGTCAAAGGCGAGGCAACAAAAACAGTGTGGTATTATGAGCATAAGCTGCCGGAAGGGTACAAGGCATATTCCAAGACCAAGCCGATTCAGTTGGCTGAATTTGCCGGGCTGAAAGCGTGGTGGCACAAGCGGGAAGCGAATGAGCAGGCTTGGCAGGTGGATATGAAGACGATTAAGAAGAACGGCTATAATCTGGACATCAAGAACCCGCAGCAGCCAGAGGCGGAGCAGCAGCACAGCAGCCGGGAATTGTTGAAAATGCTGCACCAATCTTTTGCCAAGAGTGATGCGTTGTTGGCCAAGTTACGGGAGGAATTGGTATGAAGGGAAAGGCGGTGTTCATCGGTGATTTCTTGCATCGTATCAAGCGGCCTGTCAATCTTGAACAGGGAAAAAAATATAAGCTCGTCACCGTAAAGCTAAAACACAACGGAGTGGTTTTACGGGAAGAAAAGTCGGGTGCAGAAATCAAATCCAAGATGTTTGAGGTCAAAGCAGGTGATTTTATTCTTTCCGGCATAGATGCACGAAACGGCGCATTCGGCATTATTCCTCCAGAATTGGATGGGGCAATAGTCACTAACGATTTTTGGTATTTCAAGATAGACGAACAGATCGTTGATAAACATTTCTTTTTGGAGCTGACTTCAACGCAGTGGTTTGATGAAATCTGCCGAAAAGGAAGTGATGGAACAACTCAGCGCATTCGTTTGCAGAAAAACAAGTTCTTCAATCAGCAAATCTTTCTCCCAAACTTACAAGAACAAAGGACGTTTATATCTCAATTTCAACAAATTAAAGAGAACAATAACGTATTAAAACAGGAATTTTCCATCCAGCAAGCCTTGCTCAAGAAACTTCGGCAGCAGATTTTGCAGGAAGCCGTTGAAGGCAAGCTCACTGCTGATTGGCGGGCGCAGAATCCCGATGTTGAACCAGCTTCAGAGCTGCTGGCGCGTATTCAGGCGGAAAAAGAGCAGCTCGTTAAAGCAAAGAAAATCAGCAAACAGAATCCGCTGCCGCCGATCAGTGAAGAGGAAAAGCCTTTTACGCTGCCGGACGGGTGGGTGTGGTGTCGTTTGGGGAATTTTGTTACTTCGTATGAAGCAGGAAAGAGTTTCAAATGTACAGATAGACCTGTAGTGAATAACGAATGGGGCATAATTAAAACAAGTGCCGTTACATCTGCAAAATTTATTGAAAACGAAAACAAATTCTACAAAGAAAAAGAGCCTGATGATATTTCTAAGCAAATAAAATCAGGTGATTTAATATTTTGTCGAGCAAGCGGATCAAAAGAATTAGCAGGAAAATGTTGCCTTGTTAGTGAGATAACAAAAAAATTAATGCTTTCTGACAAGACTCCAAGGATTGATTTGTCTCATCAAATAGAAAAACAATATGTCTTCATTCAAAATGAGACAAATCAATCAAAAGATTACTATCAGAATTTAAACACTGGGAAATCTACTTCCATGAACAATATAACTAAAAGCCAGTTGCTTGAAAAAATATTCACCCTTCCACCTCTTCCCGAACAAAAAGCTATCGTCGCCAAAGTTGAAAAACTCCTATCCCTCTGTGACCAACTGGAACACGAAATCAGCCAAAACCAATGCCGCGCCGAACAGCTCATGCAGGCCGTTCTCAGCGAGGCATTTTCCCAGCCCAGCGGAACAAAAAAACACAACCTGCCGCCGTGCCTGTTAAGCGTGTCATGAAGCAGGGCGAGCTGTTTTTGAAGCTACCCGCTGCTCCGGCACAAATTTTTCCATTGCTCTTGCAGGCTGAACAGCAGGGATTTTCTACAGAAACTCCATCATTTCCTTGCAGCTCTTTATAAGCTCCCGGAAAAGTTTCCCCTGCTGCTGACCGCTGGCCGCCCGCCATGCCAATGTCAAGTTGCTGCTCTGTGGCTTCACCCTGAAAACGACTGACCGCGCCTCTCAACCAAACTTCACAAGCCCGATTTCCTGCCGATTTCTACCTATAGAGAAGGCAAGGCCAGCATCCTGCATCTGTTGTCGCGTCTTTCGATCAAAACGCCATAAATGGCCTGAGATTTGATTTCAGCAGCCGAACGTCAAACCCTACAGGCCGCTTGCTGATCGTTGAAAAACGGGCCTGAAAGATGCCTTCTCGAACGTGCTATATATACAGTGTGAAGCAAAGCCTTTTTTATAGTGGGTAAATCTCCAATCGCAAGCCCGCCAGATGCCTGAACCCGTGCCGGTGGCTGCTTTGGGCCGTCTGGCGGTTGATCAACGCTGGCATGGCTGCGGCCCTGCTTGTCCATGCGCTGGATGAGCGGGCAAAGGCGTTTTACCTTGGGCACGGCTTCATTGAATCGCCGATTGAGCCGATGACCTTAATGCTGAGTCTATCGCAGTTCGCCAGATAATCAATTATTATCCAATTGTTTTGGTTCAAAAAAGTCTAATTGTGGCAGTGTTACTTTTTCAAATCCTGATAATTCTATCATCGCAGGAAATTCCCTGTATGTCTTTTCTTGCACTGACACAGAAATTACAAGAGGGGCTGATCTCTTAGTACATTTCAACCAGCGGCGTATTGTCTTTTCGGGAGATCGTGAATAATCCAAGTCCCAACCAGAAAGTACTCTTTTTACAAAATGAATCCCAAATGATTGACCTATGGTTATAGATGCTGTACGTATATCCCTACATTGATTTAAAAAACCTGCGTCAATAGTTACAGCATGAAATTTTTTAATATCATCTGATAGCCAATCATTCATTCTTATTTCTTGAGCTTCTCTGTTATATATTAAATAAGATAACTTTTTTGTCTCAGCTACTAACCTTCTAAGTTGTTGAATATCAAAAGATGGATATTGTTTATATCCATTGCCAGATGCTTTTGCCTCATAAAACGCTACGCCTGAAATTGGTTTTTCTTGTCCTGAAATAAATTTACTAACAATAACAGCGATATCACCGTGAGATTTTTCTGCTTTACCTGTTAATTTATAAACTTCCATGTTGAATTTATTCCCAGATAATCCGTCTTCAATATCTGGTAGTTTATAGTGAGCTAATATATACCTTAGCTGCAAGATAATCTTGGAACTAATTAAATTCTCGCTCCAGTCAACAGCTTCACATTCTGAAATGATATCATCTACACGTGTTTGTATCTTATTGGCAAGAATGTTAGGTGTTCTTGCAGGATCAAACTCTTCCCGATAATCACAGCCATTATCGCTACAATTAAGATTCTTCATATCAACATCTTTATTTTAAATATAACATTCATAAGAGCTATTTTAGCTTTTCCTATCATCTACCACCACTTTCGTCCCGCTTCCAGCAGCCAACTGCCAGTTCAGTCAGCAGAATAAACCGTTCCAGATCAGCAGGCAAGGCTTTTCCACGCTCTTCCGTCACGGCCTGCCAGCAGCCCCTTTCAACGCCTCATCCTGCGCCTTGACAAGCCGGTCAAGCGCATCATCATGATCGTTGCCGTCCGCTTCCGGCTGCCCTCTCCACCTGTCCTGCTGGCGATTGCCAAGCCAGTATAGCTGTAGCAGTATAAAATGATCAAGTAAACACTCTTATCCTATGAGTTGAATCTTATGGCTTATTCAGTGGATTTTCGTCGGAAAGTATTGGAAATCAAAGAACGTGAAGGTTTGAGTTTTG
>JAPEVH010000074.1 GCA_026645415.1 Candidatus Electronema sp. | reverse complement strand
TGATTCGGTGAGTTGTGTGTAGCTGTGCATGCGCGCTCCTCTTGCTTGGTGGTGAGAAATGAGCCATCATACTACCACAACTCACTCTTTTCTCAAACCAGCAAAAGTTGCACTTACAACTTGAATTCACCAACAGGACTATGTCATGAATCTGCGACAGACGGCTCTGATTTGTTCCGCATTGCTTTTCTTTCTCTCAGCATTGCTACCAGTTAGCATTCCTGCAAAAGAAGCTCCTCTTCTTTTTGATGAATCCTGTTTATCTAAGGGATGGCCTCAGAATCAGAGCAATCTCAAACCTGATCCAAACCTAACTTTCGGTGTTTTAGAAAATGGGCTGCGCTATGTGATCATGATCAATCATGAGCCAAAAAATAGAGTAGCTCTACATCTTGATGTTCAGACTGGCTCACTGCATGAAACCGATGCACAACGGGGCATAGCCCATTATTTAGAACACATGATGTTCAACGGCTCAACGCACTATCCACCCAATACTTTGGTTGAGTATTTCCAGTCTATTGGCATGTCTTTTGGCCCAGACACGAATGCACACACTAGCTATGACGAGACTGCCTATAATCTGCTTTTGCCAAAGGGTGATGAAAAAACACTCAAGGATGGGCTGCAAGTATTAGCCGACTATGCCGGAGGTGCTCTGCTGTTGCAAAAGGAGGTAGAAAAGGAACGGGGAGTAATTCTAGCCGAGAAACGAGAACGAAATTCTGCGGCCCGGCGTGTTTTTGTCAAAGACATAGAGCAGGCTTTTGCTGGAACGCTCTTTGCCCAGCGGGACGTGATTGGTACAGACGAGGTCCTCAATAAGGCAGACGCTGCCTTGCTCCGCCAGTATTATGAACGCTGGTATCGTCCTGACAACATGATCGTGGTGGCGGTTGGTGATACGGAGAGCAAACTGCTTGAGCAATTGATCAAAAAACAATTCAGCACGCTCAAAATCAAAGGCAATGACAAAGTAACTTGTCCTAAATTTGGTCAAGTTGCAGAAAAGGGCACAGAGGCTTTTTATCAGGCAGAGCAAGATCTTGGCTACACCGAAGTATCTATTGCTTCCGTCTGGAATACTGAGCCAGAGTCGTTCAATCAAGCTGTAGCCTTCCGGCAGCTTAGAGAAAGTATAGCTGGAACAATCATGAATTACCGTCTCCAGCATCTGCTCAACCTTAAAAATAGCCCGCTGACTAAGGCTAATTTTTATACAGACACCATGTTTGGTAAATTGGGCTATGCTAATTTTGAAGCCAATACAACGGCGGATAACTGGCAAAAAACTTTGGAGCTGCTCAATAGCACCTTACGCCAAGCCTTAGCTGATGGTTTCACTCCAGAGGAGTTGGAACGAGCTAAGAAAGATTTTACGACTGAGTTGAAAAAAGAGGTACAAGCGGCAGGTAGCAGAACCAGTAGCGAGTTAGCGTATAGCATTATCCGTAAGTTAAATGACAATGAAGTGTCACTTTCGCCGCAGCAGGCATTGGAACTGTACAGCCCAGAAGTAGAAAAAATGACCCTTGCTGAGGTTAATCAGACCTTTCGGGGCTTTTGGCATGAGCGACGAATAGTTAAGGTGGCTGGTACTGTTGACTTAAAAGATGCAGAGAAAAAGCCAGAAGAGCTAATCCTAAGCGCGTATCAGAAGGCGGAGACAGCAGAAATCAAAGCGTGGCAGCCGCCAGCACAGGGAGTTTTCCCGTATTTGCCGGAACCTGAAACTGTGGCAACCGTTGCACAACATACTACTTACGACAAAATCAAGGTTGATCGGTATGTGTTGAGCAACGGCTTGGTACTTAATCTAAAAAAGACAGATTTTGAGCCAAACGAGCTACAGGCAGCCGTAGTTTTTGGCAAAGGAGAACTGTCTGAGGCAAAACCAGGTATCTCCTTGCTCGCGCCAATGCTGCTGGAGGAAAGCGGGGTTGGTGCTTTGGATCAAGAACAGCTCAAAACCGCACTGACTCCTTATTCCAGCTCTGTTTATTTTAATGTAGATGAGGATAGCTTCCAGTTTCAAGGCAAGGGCCTAAAAAATGAGACAGAGCTACTTTTTCAGCTCCTGAGTACCCATTTGCACGATCCCGCCTTTCGAGCTGATGCCTTTGAACGAGTAATGCAGAAAGTTGCGCAGATGTACGCTCAGATGCAGGCTTCAGTCGAAGGTATGATGCAGCTGAGAGGTGAGAATTTCTTAGCAGGTGGTAATTCTCGCTATGGTATTCCTCCATTAAAGGAGCTAAAAAAAATAAGCCTAGCAGATGTGCAGGATTGGCTGGCTCCGCTCTTGAGGAATGAGCCGTTGGAAATCTCTGTTGTTGGTGATTTCGATCAAGAACAGGTAATCAAGTTGGTGGGTAAATATTTCGGGGAGCAGCGTAAGGGTGACCAAAAGGCTGAAGGCACCCAGATAGCCTTTCCTTCTGGTCAGAAACTTTCTCTCAACATAGCTACAGACAGCGATAAGGCCATGCTTGCTGTGGCTTGGCCAACAGATGATTTCTGGGATATTTCCCGTACCCGCCGCCTTAGTGTGCTGGCTTCGGTACTTGACGACCGCCTGCGGAAACAGATTCGCGAAGATCTTGGAGCAGCCTATTCACCTTATGTGTACAACCAGTCCAGTACCGTAGATCCTAGTTACGGTGTCTTACGGAGTATGATGATGGCAGAACCTAGTAAAGCTACTCTTCTGCTGGATAAACTTAAAGAGGTTGGAACGCAGCTCGCAAAAAGTACGATCAGTGCTGAGGAATTGGAACGCGCTTTGAAACCGACCTTGACCTCAATTCGCGATATGCTGCGTACAAATCGCTATTGGTTAGAATCAGTGCTCATCAATTCATCCCGCCAGCCGCAGCGTTTGGAATGGCCAAACACCATTCAGACCGACTTTGCCTCCATCAAAGCAGAGGAAATATCGGCCTTAGCCAAACGTTACTTACTGCCAGAAAAAGCAGCAGAGATTCTTTTTTTGCCAGAAAAAAAATAGTTGAATGTACCCTTTGAGTTCTGTCAAAGGGTACATTCCTACATTCCGGGTAAAACAGGGACAATCGGTGTTTCTTTTGGAGCTTGGCCTGTAATATCTGTTACCTTACGCACGCCCCTTTCACTGACTCGTTTTCCCTGCGCCGCCTCACCCTTGATGAGATAGTCGTCAAAATTTATCTCTAGGGCATTACTGCGTGCCCTCGCTGATGGCACTAAACTAACTCGTGCCCGGATACCAGTCCCACCTATCGCCAGCATTTGAATGAGAGAGCGTTTGTGGGCTTCAAACAGGCGGTATTCTTTATTCAGAATAAAACTCGGCATCCTAAAGCGTTTTACATAGCTGAGATTCACTGAGCCAGAGCGATAAATCAGATTAAAGACCAAATTCTTGCGCACTACTCCTGCCCAGAGCAACTCGCCGCCGACAAAGAGCTTATCTGGCACGGTGATGATTTTGTACAGGCCATCGCGGAAGATGAGCAGAATACGATCTAGCTCTGAGCAAGGAGCTTCGATCTCTGGTTGATCTGCACTGACCTTATGCCCGATAAAACCAGACTCGCGCTCATAAACCATAAGTAGATTAGAAATAGCCGCTTCTCGTGCATCGACTTGGTCAAAGGCCAGCAGCTCGCTTCGGCGTGGATATTGCGGCCCGTATTTCTCCAGCAGACTATGCAGGTACTTTTTGGTAAAGAGTGTAACATCCTGCAAGTGGCGATCAATGGTAGAGATACCTTGCTCTAAGCTGCGGATTTCCTTCTCCTGCCGGGCAATGTCGTAGCGGGAGATACGCTTAATACGAATATCGAGCAGTCGGTCAATATCTTCCTTGCTTGGCTGACGAATTAGCCGTTCGCTAAACGGTTCTAAGGCGTGGCGGACTGCTGTTGTCACTGCTTTGGCCGAAGTCTCCTCTTCAATCTGCTTGTAGAGTCGTTCCTCAATAAAGATTTGCTCTAGTTTACAGGCGTGAAGCCGATCAAGCAAGCGACCTCGCTCAATGCGCAGCTCCTGTTCCAGATCACGGCGCAGCTTGTTTGTGTTATGGCGTAGCACCTCTTCCACGCCCATGATACAGGGCATGTTGTCCTTAATCAAAACCAAGCTAGGCGAGACACTCAATTCGCAGTCTGTGAAAGCATAAAGAGCGGTCACAAGCTCTTCCGCGTACACGTTGCGTGGCAGCTTGATCTCAATCTCCACCTTTTCTGCGGTATAATCGCTAATTGAGGCGATCTTGATCTTCCCTGCCTTGGCCGCTCGTTCAACCGACTCAATCAGAGCTTCAGTGGTTAGACTGGCTGGCAGTTCAGTGATGGTGATGGTCTTATCAGAAAATTCCATTCTTGCCCGGCAGCGCAAACGGCCATTGCCGTGGTCGTAGTCTGAAGCATCAACAATGCCCCCGCCGGGAAAGTCAGGCAGCAGGCTGAAATTCTTTCCCTCCAAACAATCAATTTGCGCTTGGAGCAGCTCACCAAAGTTGTGCGGCATGATTTTTGTTGCCATGCCAACAGCAATGCCTTCTGCGCCAAGGAGAAGCAGCAACGGTAATTTAGCAGGCAGGGTCACTGGTTCCTGCATCCTGCCGTCGTAGGAGTCCACGAACACGGTCAGGTCTGGGTTAAAGAGCGTTTCGCGGGCCAGCGGGGTGAGGCGGCATTCGATGTAGCGGGCTGCGCTGGCCTGATCACCGGTGAAGACGTTGCCAAAGTTGCCCTGCCGGTCAATGAGCAGCTCTTTGTTGGCCAAATTGACCAAGGCAGAAAAGATGGACTGGTCGCCGTGCGGGTGGAGCTTCATGGTTTCGCCGACCACGTTGGCCACTTTGTGATAGCGTCCGTCGTCCATATTGCGCAGGGTCTGCAAGATGCGTCGTTGCACCGGCTTGAGGCCGTCGTCAATGTCTGGGATGGCCCGCTCCCGGATTACGTAGGCGGTGTAGTCAAGGAAGTTGCGGTCAAAGAGCCGATGCAGGCGGCTCTGGGTGTGGTCAGGAGAGCAAAGGGTGGCTATGTCGGTCATTGGTAAACAGAGAGGTCGTTCTATTTCAGCTCATCTGCCAGCAGCTTGTTCGCCAATTGCGGATTGGCCTTGCCCTTGGTCTGCTTCATGAGCTGGCCAACAAGGAAGCCCATAACTTTGGTCTTGCCTTCACGATACTGCTGCACCTGCTCCGGGTTGGCCGCGATGACTTCACGGACAGCAGCAAGCAGCTCGCCCTCGTCGCTCATCTGCACCAGTCCTTTTTCTTTGACGATCCGCTCCGGGTCAAATGCGGGATTGGAAAGAGTGCCAGAAACTTCAAACAAGGACAAGGTAATAGTAGCAGTATGTTCATTAGCCTTGTTAGCCTTAGCAATCATCTCGGCGAAAACAATCTTGACGATCTTGCCAGAAATCGTGCCTTCTTCCTCCATCTTCAGCAAAGTTGCTATTTGCTGTGGAGCAAACGGGCAGGTGCTGAACTGCTCCGGCGCATACTCCCGCAGCAGCTCGGTGCAGATAAAATTGCTTACCTTTTTGGGATTGTTGAAGCCAGCGCAGACCTGCTCAAAGAAATCAGCCAGCTCGCGGGAGGCCGTGAGAATCGCCGCCGTCTCTTCCGGCAGACCAAGCTGCTCCATAAACCGTTGCCGCCGCTCTTTGGGCAGCTCTGGCAGGCTTTGCCGCATTTGCTCAATCCACGTCTCGTCAATCAGCACTGGCACTAAGTCAGGGTCAGGGAAGTAGCGGTAATCATGCGCCTCCTCCTTGCCGCGCATCTCCTCGGTGCGGCCTGTGTCCGGGTTCCAGAGCAGGGTGGCCTGAGTGATACTGCCGCCGTCGAGCAGAATATCCCGCTGACGTCGCTCCTCATATTCGAGAGCCATCTGCACGTTGCGGAAGGAGTTCATGTTCTTCAGCTCAGTGCGAGTGCCCAGCTTCTCTTGGCCCTTGGGTCGCAGGGAGATGTTGGCATCGCAGCGGAAGCTGCCTTCCTGCATATTACCGTCGCAGATGTCGAGGCAACGGACTATGCCGTGCAATTGCTTGAGATACGCCGCTGCCTCTTCCGGTGAGCGCAAGTCCGGCTCGCTGACGATCTCTAAAAGCGGGGTGCCAGTGCGATTGAGGTCAACATAGCTCTTTGGCTCGCGTTCGTCATGAATCAGCTTGCCAGCGTCCTCTTCCATGTGGGCGCGGGTGATACCGATAGTCTTCTTCTCGCCGTTGACCTCGATCTCCAAGCGGCCATGCTCGGCAATGGGCAGCTCAAACTGGGAAATCTGATAGCCCTTGGGCAGGTCAGGATAGAAGTAGTTCTTGCGGGCAAAGCGGTTCTCCCGGTTGATCTGCGCGTCAACGGCCAACGCCAGCTTGATGCCGTTCTCCACCACCTGCCGGTTGAGCACAGGCAGCGAACCCGGCATTCCGAGGCATACCGGGCAGGTCTGGGTGTTAGGCGGCGCGCCGAACTCGGTTGAGCAGCCGCAGAATATCTTGCTCTTGGTCTTCATCTGGGCATGGACTTCCAGCCCGATTACAGTTTCAAATTCCATATATTTATGCGGTTAAAATGATAGCGACTTTTGTGGATTCAAGTTCCAAGTGCAACTTTTTGGCAGGCTCCCAAAAATAGCTTTTTTGGCGTGTTGAAGCCAAGAGATTTTCGTGGCCTGTTGTTAAGCTGATCCATGATCAAGCTGATGTCCTGCTGGCTCAACGCATCGAAATCAGTTCCTTTTGGAAGATATTGCCGAATGAGGCCGTTCGTATTCTCATTAAGTCCGCGCTCCCAAGCCTGATAAGGATGAGCAAAAAAGCATTCAGCCTGAAGAGCTGCGGAGAACTCTTGATGAAAAAAAATTCCTTGCCGTTATCGAAAGTTATGGTGTAAACTTGTTCCTGATACGGAAGCAATGCTTCGACGAGAGCCTGCGTGACACTGTCCGCCCGTTTGTCCGGCGCGAGGGCAATAACGCTGAAACGGGACTTCCGTTCAACCAAAGTGACAAGAACAGAGCCGCCTTGACGACCGATCACTGTGTCAGCCTCCCAAT
>JAPEVH010000040.1 GCA_026645415.1 Candidatus Electronema sp. | reverse complement strand
CTTCTGGAAATGGATTGCGGAAGACCAAGCTCAAAGGCTAACTTTCCTTTATTGTATTGTTTTTCATGGTAAATTCAATACACTTTCTAAGTGAAAATCGTCTTGTCACTCATGGCTCACCATTACCTGAACTTGGCTTTGATTCCATTAAAGGAGCAGCAATTCATTTCGCCAGCAATGTCAAGGAACTCATGGAGTATTTTAGGACTTAACAGCCCTGCCGCCCAAAGGGCGCGGTTATCCAAATTCTAATATAAAGAATGTATGGATTCGTGGTTCTTCCCTTTTTAATTACTTTTGGTATAGCTGTTTTCTTGGTTATCGTACTGCCACCTTTGAGCAAGAAGTCTAAGCGGCACCTATCTTTTTGCAAGTTAGTTTTGATTGTCCTTGTTCTATTTATTCCGTCATGCCTCGGCATGATGAAGATAGTAGATTTTTTTCGTTATGGCACGTTTACCTACACTGCTCCAGAGGAAATTGGCGACAGGCGAATTCGTCAGTGGATGCCCCCGACAGCAACGAATATTGTTGTGCATAGGTTTTCCGAAGGCTATTTTGCTCGATTTGCAATTGACAAAAAGGCACTTACTGAATGGCTTGCTTTGATTTGCAATGAACACCAAGCATGTGAAAAGGTAAACAACTTTCAAGATCGAACAATGAGTAGCTCTTGCTCGGATCAGGGGCCTTTTTATTACCCCAATAAAACTAACGAGCTTGGTTGGAAATACCCGGAAGATGGCGAGTGCTATAGTGTGACGCTATCTTCCAATGGTGCTGGTGTTAGTCTTGTGTATTCTGAAGCCCTTGGGCTTGCCTATCTGGAAGGGGCATACTGGTAGTTCCCTCTCCTTACAGACTTGACGGCTTTTTTCGCTGCCATCTCAGCGGTCATCGGTGTCTAACTTGAAGTAAGGAGCGAACCCTCACTCCCAAAACCACCCGATCTCTCCTTCCGAACAAACTCGAGGCAGCACTCTAGTTCAACTCGAGTACTAACTCGAGATTAGTCCGAGTACTAACTCAAGATCAGTTCGAGTACTGCTTCGAGATTTTCTTGAACGCAGATTCCACGTGCCGCGCATTTGTCATTGACAAAGCCCCTGCCCCTTTCTACCATGCCTGACTAAGGATATTTCAAGAGCAGTGCCATGTGGTTACCCCTCTGCACAAGAAGGTGCCACTAATATTCTTATCGTATTGCTTAACCAACATTGTCCCACTTCCGAATAATGTAAAATTCATCCAATACCATAAGGAACACTTTATGACCAACAGCGACATCGAACAGCTTATCACAGGCATGGCGGAGAAAGGCCGCAAGGCGGCCCGCAAGTTGGCAGCCCTGCCGACAGCCGTAAAGAACAGCATCCTACTGGCCACTGCCGAGCAGCTTGAAGCACAGCGTGACTCCATCAAGACCGAAAACGCTAAAGATCTTGCTGCTGGCCGGGAGAAAGGGCTGTCCTTAGCTCTGCTTGACCGGCTGACCCTGAGCGACAAGGTCATTGACTCCATGATTCAGGGACTGCACGAAATCGCTGCTCTGCCAGATCCGGTTGGCACGGTTGACGACATGAAGCGCAGGCCAAGTGGTATCACTGTTGGCCGGATGCGGGTGCCGCTCGGCGTGATCGGCATGATCTACGAGTCACGGCCGAACGTGACCATCGATGCTGCTGCTCTCTGCCTCAAGGCAGGCAACGGGGTGCTCCTGCGCGGTGGCTCTGAGGCAATTCATTCCAACCTTGCTTTAGCCAAGCTGCTGCAAGAGGTACTGGCTGCGCATAATGTGCCTACCGAGGCAGTGCAGGTCATTCCAGTCACTGACCGCTACGGCATCAATGTCATGCTGGCCCAAGAGCAGTTCATTGACGTGATTATCCCGCGAGGTGGTGAGGGCCTGATTCGCTTTGTCACGGAGAACTCGAAGATTCCCGTGCTCAAGCACTACAAGGGCGTGTGCCATCTGTATATGGACGAGAGCGGCGATGTTGCTGCCGGTATTCGTATCGCCCTGAACGGCAAGACCCAGCGGCCCGGTGTCTGCAACGCCTTAGAAGGGATGCTGGTTCATAAAAGTATTGCGTCCTGCTTCCTGCCCAAAGTCGCTCAAGAGCTGATGGCTGCTGGAGTTGAGCTGCGCGGTTGCGAGCAGAGCCGAGCTATTGTGCCGGAGATTGTTCTAGCGCAAGACAGCGACTGGGGCACGGAGTTCCTCGACCTAAAGATGATTGTTCGGGTGGTGGAGGACATGGATGAGGCCATCCGCTACATCGAGCAGTATGGCTCGCAGCACACGGAGGTGATTGTCACCAACTCCTATGCCAACAGCCAGCGTTTCCTGCGCGAAGTGGATGCCTCAGCAGTGATGATTAATGCCTCCAGCCGCTTTAACGATGGCGGCCAGTTTGGCTTGGGTGCAGAGATTGGTATCTCTACCACCAAGCTGCACGCCTACGGCCCAATGGGATTGGAAGAGCTAACCACTCGCAAGTTTATAGTCTATGGTGAAGGCGAGATTCGTCAGTAAACACGATGGAGCGAATCGGGCTTTTTGGTGGCACCTTTGACCCGGTGCATTGCGGTCATCTGGCCATTGCAGAGCAGGCTGCTGAAGAGCTGCACCTTGAGCAAATGCTCTTCATTCCAGCCCCTGATCCACCCCATAAGCGGAAAACAGTAGCCACTTACGGGCAGCGGGTTGCTATGCTGGAGCTGGCCTTAGCCGACCACCACCGCTTCAGCGTTTCTTTGTTAGAATCCGAGCTGCCCGCACCCTCTTACACGGTTGATACGCTCATAGAGTTGCGCAAGCGATTGACTGGGCAGTTTTATTTCCTCATAGGCGCGGATTCGCTGTTGGACTTACACCTTTGGCACCGACTCGATGAGCTGCTTAAGCTGACCAATTTTGCGGTTATATCCCGGCCCGGCATTGAGATTACAGCGATGCAAAAGGTGCTTGCCCAACTGCCCGGTGGTTTCCTGTCAAATGATACCAAGCAACTGCGCTGGCAGCGGGCGGATGGGACGGAGTTTGTTCTGCTTGTCAACCGACTGAAAGAAGATGTATCCTCGTCCGAAATTCGGGCGCAGGTGCAACAAAATAAAACAACAGCACTATTAGATAGGCGAGTGACAGAGTATATTGCAAGGGAGGAGTTATACGCGTTGCCGAACAAGTATGATACTCATCATACCTGAGATATGATACTCATCATACTTTGTGTATGATTAGTATCGTACTTCCTATATGATACTCATTGTACTTCAAGTATGATGAGTATCATATTTTCCCGCATCAGCAGATACAACTGGACTGCCAACGAGCAGCAGATGGCAAGCTCATTAATATCTTACAAGATAAACAATGGATAAACTACGTATTCGTGGAGGTCAGCCTCTGCATGGAAGCATCACAGTAAGTGGCGCAAAGAACGCAGCCCTACCTCTGCTTGCCGCTACCTTACTCGCTCCAGGTACTCATACCCTGCATAACGTGCCAGATTTGCGTGACACCCGTACTATGCTTCAGTTGCTCCAAATTATGGGCGCAACGTGGGAGCGAGATGGCAGCACCGTACAGGTCAACACCGGCCAGCTTACTGGAGCAGAGGCACCCTATGAGTTAGTTAAAACCATGCGAGCTTCGGTGTTGGTGCTAGGGCCGCTGCTGGGTCGGACTGGTTATGCTCGCGTTTCGCTGCCAGGCGGTTGTGCTATAGGTGCCCGGCCAGTTGACTATCACCTCCAAGGCTTTCAAGCTCTTGGGGTGAAATCTTCCATGAAAGGGGGCTATGTCGAAGTCCGTGCTCAGGGGCGACTGACTGGCGGTAGCATCTGCTTTGATATTCCCTCAGTAACAGCGACCGAGAATCTGTTGATGGCTGCTGCCAAGGCACAAGGGCAAACCGTGATTCAAAACGCCGCCAAAGAGCCAGAAGTAGGGAACCTGATTGACATGCTCGCAGCAATGGGCGCGCAAATTCAGGGCAAAGATACTGACTGTTTAACCGTAACGGGTGTTGAAGAACTCCATCCGAGCGAAGTCCGTATTATTGCAGATCGGATAGAAGCTGGCACGTATCTGATGGCGGCGGGCGCAGCAGGTGGCAGACTAGAAGTAAAAGGTTGCGATCCAAGTCATCTTACGGTACTAATTGACAAGTTACGCACTGCTGGAATGGAAATCGAGGTGAAGGGTAACTGTTGCACAGCGTCTTGCTCCGTAAGTGATAATGGCACACCTTGCCCACTCACGGCAGTCAATATTACGACTATGCCTTACCCTGGCTTTCCTACTGATCTCCAAGCGCAGTTTATGGCGTTGATGAGCCAGAGTAGCGGGGTCTCGATTATCCATGAGACTATTTTTGAGAATCGCTTCATGCACGTCGCTGAACTACAACGCTTAGGTGCAGAAATCGTTGTAGAGGGGAGCAGAGCTGTAGTCACTGGTCTTGCTCGTGGTCAATTGGTCGGCGCACCAGTGATGGCAACAGACCTACGTGCTTCAGCCTCTTTGGTAATTGCAGGTCTAGCAGCATCAGGAACAACGGAGATCTCTCGTATTTATCACCTAGAACGCGGGTATGAAAGGTTGGCAGAAAAACTGTGCCGCGTTGGTGCAGCAATCGAGCAGATTCCAGGATAAGTTGGACAGAAGTATAAACCATACGAACGGAGGCAACAAATGGACATCTTTGAGGCAATTCACACTCGACGGAGCATTCGGCAATTTACTGGTGGAGAGGTGAGCGAAGAGGTGGTGGAGAAGATTCTTTCGGCTGCCATGTGTGCGCCATCTGCTGGCAATGGTCAGCCGTGGCATTTCATTGTCCTGCGTGAACGCACCGTACTTGACCGCATCCCAGAAATTCATCCTCATGCCCAGATGACAAAACAAGCATCTCTTGGTATTCTTGTCTGTGGTGATCTCAGGCTAGAGAAATACAAAGGCTTCTGGGTGGAAGACTGCGCTGCTGCAACGCAAAACCTGCTGCTGGCTGCGCATGGTGCAGGGTTGGGTGCAGTTTGGACTGGTATTTATCCTGATACTGAGCGGGTAGCTAGGTTCCAAGCTGAGTTTGCTTTACCTGAAGAGGTGATACCTTTTGCCTTTATCCCAATGGGGCCACCTGCTCAGATCCTTGCTCGGAAAGACATTTACTTGCCAGAACGAGTGCATCTCAACGGTTGGAATGGCTGAACAAGACAACAACTCATAACTGTAGCACTAACTCGGAATCATTCTTCATGTTCATACTCGGAAACTTCATCCTCGCCCTTGCAAATCTGATCTATATCGTATCTAATGCTTATATTTGGATTGTTATTGCTCGGGCAGTTATCTCTTGGGTCAATGCGGATCCCTATAATCCAGTAATACGCTTTCTCACTCAGGTGACAGATCCAGTTTTATATAGAATCCGTCGTCGATTACCAGCAATGGGCGGACTGGATCTGAGTCCTATGGTCTTGATACTGGCAATTGTTTTACTCCAGAGCTTTCTGGTACCAACCTTAAATCAAATCGGCCAAAGTTTGCGTTAATACGATGCCCTGCCTGCAAGCTCGCTCTGATGGTAGCCTGCTGCTCTCAATTCATGTCCAGCCCGGAGCCACTCGCACCGGGTTCGCAGGAATGCACGGTGATGCGCTCAAGCTACGTCTATCTGCTCCACCAGTAGACGGCAAGGCCAATAAGGCAATTGTTGCTTTTCTCGCTGCCCTGTTTCATCTTCCCAAATCTGCTGTTGTGATTAAAAGTGGCTTGCGTAGTCGGGCAAAAACGCTTCTCCTGACCGGCATTGCTGAACATGAAGCCCGCTCTCTCTTGGAACGGGATTGAGATCGCTTAATCTGCTGAGATTCATACTATGATGAAAAGAAGACCGATGCCGTCCGGCCCGATGCCAAGAACTTCACCGCAAAGACGACCGGCTAAACCAAAGCCAGAGATTCAGAAGGGTGAGATCAGCAGCATTGGCCAAATTTTCGTGAATGCCTTTGGGCTGTATAAACGACGAATCCTCTACGTACTTGCGGTAACCATACTCGGTTATCTCTTTACGGCTCTCATCTTAGCAGGTATTGGCATTGGTGGCTTTTATGCCTTTGCTTTAGATATGCCAAAGCTACAGCAGTTCTTCACCAGTGATTTGCAGAAAATTTTTGCAGATCCTTCCTTGCTGATGACGCATCCGCTCGCGTTACCACTGCTCGGCTTAGGCTTGGTCTTGTTGACAGTCGCGTTCTTACTCATCTGTTGGATTTATACAGCATCCTTGGCTGCTACTATAGATGAGCATCATGGTATCATCGAGTCTCTCTGCACTGGCTGGAAATACCTATTCCCAATGATCTGGATTGGCAGTCTCGGTTTCGGCATCATAATGACTGCCAGCATCTTCTTTGTCTTGCCAGCAATCATTCTGATGCTGTCCATGTCTTTCGCTTTTTACGTTATGATCGACGAGGATCGCACTGGTCTTGATGCGCTTATGGCGAGTCGTCTGTATGTGCGCGGTCACTGGTGGAATACATTTTTCAAAGTCTTAGTGGTATTACTCCTCGTCACCGTTTTATCCATACCGTTTTCACTTCTGCCGCTTTTTGTCCATTTTCCAGGGCAACAAATTGTTATTCAGGTTCTATCCTATTTTATCTCGGTATTTTTTATCTTTTATATTGTAGCTGTATATCGTGATCTCAAGCAGGCGGCTGGAAGGATCGATCCTGATTCTTGCTCCCGCTGCCTGTGGATGCCAATGGCTCTTTTTGGCATCATCCTGCCTTTGTTAGGTTTGATTGGTGCGCTTCTTGTTGCAGGGCCAAAACTGCCCGGTGAACTCCAAAATATCCGAGAGCGAATCTTACAGCAAGTTCAGCAGGAAGCCCAACGTCAAGGTGTAAATATTCCCTTACCACCCACCGAGCCTCGTACTGGCACGGTCTCACCACAGGTGCAGGTGCTTCCTTCTGTAGATGGTTTTATTATCTGGCGTGACCCTGCTGGCGATACTCGTAATCCTTTGTTGGATATTAAAGAAGTGTCAGCAATAGGACAAGAGGATGCGCTCCAGCTTACAGTAACTTTGGCCAAGCCCTTAGCGGACTATTTTGGAGCAGCAAATAGAGAGTCTTTTGATGCACTGATTAGTTTTTATTTTGATACAGATATGAATCCTACTACAGGTGATGTCTTGCCTGATGCGGCAGAGCGAGGAGGCTACGATCTTGAGCTGGATATTCTGCTGTCCTCGCCAAATGAAATTGGCCAAGCGTTTTCTAGTCTTTACGCTATCAGTCCGCAGCAAAGGCAGTCTTTAGAACCGCTTCAGGACGAGAATCTCTCTATTATTGATAACAGTGTTCGGATTCGAGTACCCTACAGCCGTCTCAATGCCGCTGCTGGAAGCACTATCAGAGCCTGTTTCCGTGAAACAAATCGACAGGAAGGCAGTGGTCTGGCCACTGACCAGACCATTCCTTTGCAATAGAACAAGCAGCAGGTCAGTGGCGTTTTTCAAGAGGATAGCCGCTGGCCTGCCATTCTTTCCAGCCACCATTAAGAACACGGGTGCGAGAGAAACCTCTAGCCAGTAGCTCTCGCGCTACCTTGCCACTTGATCCTAAGCCAGAGCAGGCACAATAAACCAAAATAGTCTTATCGTGCGGCAGATTTCCCGCCCACATATCAATGTCTTCTTTTGGCATCCAATGTGCGCTTGGAATCTTATACTGACTGGTCTCCCATTGATTTCTTGTGCGTACATCCAGAATAAGGAGCGCAGGGGAGCCTAAATTGGCCTTAAGTTCCTCTTTGCTCATGAGTGGCACATCCGCAGCACTGGCTGATAAAACGCCGGTACATACAAAGATGACAGCGGCGACGATAAGCAACATGTTCTTCATAAGTTCCTCTGTTTTTTTGCATTGTTGAAGAAATCCGCAGAAGAGCGGAAGACTCGTGGCATGGAATAGACCTCCTCCTTTTTGTCCTTGCCCGGCATAACAAAGAGAGGATAAACGAACTGCTCTGGGGCCAAGCGAGTTTCGCGAATCATGGCGCGGAAGTTTTCATTCTGCCGCATCCGGCGGGGACGGTATTCTGGAAAGACCATTATATGCTCCTGTGTTGTTAAAGAAAATAGCCTTTGACTTCGCTCAGACAGCGTAGGATGTCGCCCAGTTCTTCAGCCGCAGGTCAGGTATTCGTTGGAATTCTTTTTCGTTGTTGGTGACGAGAATCAGGCTGCTGCTCAATGCCTGCGCTGCAATCAGCATGTCAAGCGGGCCGATGAGCTGTCCTCTTTTTTCCAGATCAGCTCGGATTCGTCCATAGGTGCTGATCGCCTTGGCATCATAGGGAAGAATCTCAAACGGGGCAAGAAAAGTGTCAAGCCGCTCCTGATTTTCTTCTTTCCGGGAACTCTTCGCCACACCGTACTGCAATTCTGAAGCGGTGATGACAGAAATGCCGATTTCTCCCGGCTGATGCTGTTTGAATTTACTGAGAAGCGGCAACGGTCGTTTGTTGATCAGGTAAATACAGATGCAGGTATTAAGTAAAAATTTCATCAAGTCCTTCCCGCTCCTGCTGATCGTTTGGCTGGTTGCGCTCGGCAAGTAGCGGCTCACCACCTTTGAGAAGACTTTCCTCCCAAGCATCCCAGACAGACTGATCTTTTGGCAGAAGCAGAATGCCCGCCCCAGTTTTCTTGATGAACACCTCTTTGCCTTCCAAGCGAAACTCTTTGGGTAGGCGGACAGCTTGGCTGCGGCCATTAGTGAACAATTTTGCAGTTTCCATGTGTTGGCTCCCTTTGATTGTCAAAGTTCGATATATACCTTACAGTATATACCTAGGGCGACGGAAGTCAACAAGCAGTTCTAAGCATTCTCACAAGTCTCTTTGTTTTGCTTGTGGGCTAAGATCGCTTTCAGCCGCTGCTCGGTTTGCGAGTTGATGCGCAATCGCAGGTTAAATATTTCCTTTTCTATCTCTAAAGGGCCAAGCGGGTTTCGCGAATCATGGTGCGGAAGTTTTCATTCTGCCGCATCCGGCGGGGACGGTATTCTGGAAAGACCATCTGGTTACTCCTGTGTTGTTAAAGAAAGGTACCTTTGGCAAGTTTAGGCGGCGCAAGATGTCGCCCAGTTCTCCAGCCGCAGGTCAGGTATTCGTTGAAATTCTTTTATGAATATTTGCCTACCTATGACACGGCACTTGCCAATGCAGGATAGGTAAACAAGAGGAAATGCAGGCAGTTCAATGAAAAATGGGTAAGAATACTGGCTTCAATCTGGCCGGTTCTCAGATAGGCCCAGCCATAGCCCAAGCCAGCCGCAGTTGACAACAGTATATATTTTGCTCCGCCTGGATAATGGGTTAAGCCGAAAAGCCCAGCAGCAAGCATCAGCCCGGCAGCTTCCCTATACCGGTATTCTGGCAGAGCGGCAATAAGATAGCGCTGAACAATACCTCGATAGACTGCCTCTTCTGCAATACAGGTAAAGAAGAGATTAGTCCAAGCCCAAAACCAGACAATGGTTGAATATTTAGGATCAAAGCGTACATAGCCCAGAGCAAAGGACAGCAGCAGGAGCACAAGGATTGTTCCTGCGGAAACTGGGGCTGCCCGTTTGAACATAAGCCACCAAGCCTGCGGCTTTGCCAGCAGGTTGTTGAATGTAAAGCCAAGGATAAAGAGTCCAACGAGGATCTTGTCAAAGTTTAAGTATTTTGAATAGGAGATGCCTCCTTTACTCAGGATGATGCTGTCGATAATCTTAGGTGTCAAGACCCGGATGATTACTTTCCGATTTTTTAAACAAGTCAGGATGAGTTTTCCTCCACTTGCTGAGAGCCTCCATCGGCGTGACATGACCGAGGTTTCTTTGAGGAATATTCGAGTTGTAAA
>JAPEVH010000010.1 GCA_026645415.1 Candidatus Electronema sp. | reverse complement strand
CTTATACGCCAATATCTCCCAAAAGGAACTGATTTCGATATGTTGAGCCAGCAAGACATCAACTTGATCATGGATAATCTCAACAACAGGCCAAGAAAATCTCTTGGCTTCAACACGCCAAAAAAGCTATTCTTGGGAGCCTGTCAAAAAGTTGCACTTGGAACTTGAATCCACATTTCTCTTTTGCAGCAGGCAAAACTTCAAATGAGGTAGCCCTAAGTCTGCCTGCGTAGTTATTCCTAGTCAGGCTGCCGTTGAAAATAGCTAAATTACTTAACCATTGCGCCTACAACTTGAATCCACCTCCTAAAAAAGATGAAACCAAGTCGGAACAACTCCAGCCTGCCAGCATTTCCGTGCAAGTGTGGCGCAATTTCTCATGGTGTCCAAGGCTGTTTTCCATAAAACATCATGAGGCAAGATACTTGAAGTCCATAGTGGGTTAAGTGCTCCGATCATCGCTATGAATTTATTTTGCAGGGCTTCATTAATTGGATGTTTTGGGTCAATCCGGCCACTGTACACATCAGGCAGAGCTGACTGCTGTATTGTCAGGAAGCGCCCATAGTGGGAGTATTGCCCGTGCAGAATGGGAGTAGCTTCATAAGGCGAACCTGCCGCTCCGACGGGTGCGATGTTGTTCATTTGATATTTTGGGTCAACAGGAAAGTCTGACGGCTTATAAGGTTCCTGCAAATCTCCCGGCATTTCCCTGCCTTCCCCCTGCGCCTTTATCGCTTCAATCGCTTCTTTTGCATCAGCTTTATTTTTAATGATTTGCGGATATCCCTGCGTTGCCCAATGCTGTTGCTGACCTGCGGTGGTCCAGCTAAACTGGTCTGCACCCACATCCTGAATGCCTTTAAACAAAGCATCGTACATTTCGCTGATTGAGCTGTAGGGGTAGTCAGGGCCAAGATTGGCATTGTGGTCATTCACAACCTTTTCTGGCTTTTCAATGGCTAACATTGTTTTTATCGCCTTGTCGTCAAGCGGGCCAAGATCGGCATTCAGAACCGCCCCAGGTTTTATAAACCCAACATTCAATTCATAAGTAGGGAAATGAAATTTTGGTTCTGTATCAAGAGCGACACATAAATTTGCAGCTATTTGAAGATGCATCATTTCCTCAACAAGAACACCTCTGATAATTTTAAAGGCTTCGCTATTATCATTTTTTATTGATGTCATGATAGTTATATACAAAGGTATTGTATACAATTCAACTTCAGCTGCATTATGTGCATGATCCTGAACGAGATATTTTGTCCACTTTGCCATAGAATACTCCTTTTTTGGCTAATATGTAAATTTTTAATATATCATGGCTTCCTTTCAGGAAAGACATGCCATAGTTATTTTTTAGGTGAAAGAAAAAGAAAATGCAAATTATTTTTTGTCACGCTGTCGTTTGTTCACACAATTTTTCTTCAGAAGATTAAGCTGCCCAATACACTTTCACTGGTACTACCTGCTGCCGAAGAATAAAACGAATTGGCATAGCCTCTGGCGGCCCGTTAGCTAAGGCTTGGTCGAGCACTGCTTTTTTATCTACTCCAGTAATATGGAGAATAATTTCCTGAGCATCCAATATGGTAGGTAGCGTCAAAGTCATTCGTTCATGAGGAGCAGTTTGTGATTTGATTGCCGCGCAGAGTTTATTACAGCTCATGTCTATAGCTTGAGAGAGTTGAGCTGTGTTAGGAAAAAGCGAAGCTGTGTGTCCGTCGTTACCCATCCCAAGAACAACAGTTGTAAAGGGGCGCGGAATATTGTGCAGACCTCTTTCACAGGCTATCTCGCCTGTTTCTGCTGTTTTTGCGCTGTTCTTCAAAGCAAAAAAAGTGGCATCTGTCGCCTGATGTTGCAGTAGATGTTGTCGAACCAGAGACTCGTTAGAACCTGGACTTGATGGTTCCACCCAGCGTTCATCTGCCAAGGTAATAATGACTTGTTGCCAAGGTAGATGCAGTGTAGAGAGCTGTTGAAAGAGTGGGAGCGGCGTAGAACCACCAGATACGACTAAACTGGCTCTACCTTGTTGGGTAATACTTTCCTGCAATGCAAGTCCTATGTGTTCTGCTAGCGTATTGGCAAGAGTCTGCCGATCAGAGAAACGACGAAATTCCATTATTTTCTCCACGGCATAAGAGATATCATATTCTTCTTTAATTCATCCAAGGAATAAAACGTCCCCCGCCAGTCAATGCCACCTTGTTGTAAGGTTATAATGATGGCTCGCCAGAATATCCAGAGCTTAAGATACGGAACGAGCAGAAACCACCGCAGGCAAGTTAGAGGAAGGGCAAAGGCACGGGCCGCAAGAAGTTGCGAGAAAAACATGGCGATAACTGTCAAACCACAGAGCAGACGAACTATTCCATCCGTTAAGAGTAATCCCCAGAATGGAAGAATTTGACAGCAGATGATCAGCAATGTAAGTAGTATGCACAGACTGAGCTGGTAATCTACAGCAGAAAAAGCATTCTTACGCAGGCCATTGGCCATCTCTGTTACAGAATTATACCAAGGCACAGTGATAAAATTGCAGCCGTCTAAACACTCCTGCCTGCCGCCAGTCTTTTTAACCAGTCGACCCAAGAGCATATCGTCCACTGGACAGAGGCGAATAGGGCGATGGCCACCAAAGCCGGCATAGACCTTATGGCGAATAAGATTGAAACCACCAATACCGATAAAATAGCGGGAATCTGGCTCTGCTATGCGCCAGGGTTTTAAGAAAATCAACACCCCAGAGAGACTGTCAGCAGCCAGCATCTCGAGAAGTGCGTTTGGCAAGTCGAGTCGGAAGGTTAAGCAAAGATGATCCAAGTCCTGCTCTTGCACCCGAGCTAGGGCACGGCTCACTGTATCTGGGGCCATCCGTACATCTGCATCCGTGAAAAGAAGGAATTCGCCATCTGCCTGCTCTGCACCGACATGAAGAGCATGATTTTTGCCTAACCAGCCCGCCGGTAGATTCCGAATAGTAAGAACCCGCAGACGAGGATCTTGTTCAGACATACGATGCAGAATGTCAGCAGTGCTGTCTGTGGAACGATCATCAAGCACGATGATCTCTAATTTTGGGTAGTCTAAGGCTAATACTGAGGCCAGAGCAGCTTCAATATGCCTTTCCTCGTTGCAAGCTGGAATGATAATAGAAACAAGAGGGAGTTTTCCGGTATTTAGAGGCGCACTATTCTCAAGCCTGCGGATGCGGCGTTGATATTGGAGGCTTTCGTAAAGTGTGAAAAGCGTACAGATAAGGGCAAAAGAAGCGGGCCAGATAAGAAGATTCATGATTAGAAGATGCGGTGTTAATTGTTGATGACAAAACAACGGCCTCTTTTTGTCATAACCGATACCGACTTCCTACTCAAGGTAGTTCTTTATGTTTGGGTGGATTTGCTGGATGGCAGCTCACCGTCCCGCTGCTTTTCGGCAGCAGGACTATGGCTGCAAGAACTCTACTCTTCTTCTGGGAGGTTGTTCTTGTCTAAGGCAAAGGCACTGTGCAGCGAACGCACGGCCAGCTCAGTGTATTTCTCAGCAATAATGCAGGAAACCTTGATCTCGGAAGTAGAGATCATCATGATGTTGATGCCCTCGTTGGCCATGACTTGGAACATGGTTGAGGCAATGCCAGAATGATTGCGCATTCCCACACCAACAATAGAGAGTTTCGCTATAGACTCATCACCTTTCACCGACTCTGCGCCAATATTTGCTATGGTCTTCTGAAGCATCTCCATGGTCCGAGCATAGTCTGTCCGCAGCACAGTAAAAGTAATATCGGTAAGCTGTCCCTCTCTCGTATTCTGGATGATCATATCGACCAGAATGCCTGCATCAGAGATGGGCTGGAAAATCTTCGAGGCAACACCCGGCTGATCTGGCACACCGGTAATGGTAATGCGCGCCTCTTTTCTGCTATAGGTGATGCCGGAAACCAGCATTGATTCCATAATCCTCTCCTCCTCGACAACCCAAGTGCCTTCGTTTTCAGAAAAAGTAGAACGAACATGCAGTGGAACCTTGTAGCGTTTAGCTAGACCGACAGAGCGGATCTCTAGCACTTTGGCACCAAGGCTGGCCAGCTCCAGCATTTCGTCATAAGTGATCATGTCAATCTTCCGCGCCTGCGCACAGATATTAGGGTCAGCCGTGTAAACCCCTTCGACATCCGTGTAGATCTCGCAGGCATCAGCCTTGAGCGCAGCAGCCAAGGCAACAGCAGTGGTATCAGAACCACCCCGGCCCAGCGTGGTAATTTCGCCCTCACTTGTAACCCCTTGGAAACCAGCCACCACCACCACCCGGCCCGCATCAAGATGCTTGCGGATTACGTCGGTCTCAATTTCTTTGATCCGCGCCTTGGTGTGCATGGCATCCGTAATAATCCGCACCTGATCGCCAAGCAGAGAAACCGCATTGCTCCCAGCTCCCTTAATAGCCATAGCAAAAAGGGCGATTGTCACCTGCTCGCCAGTAGCTAGAAGCATATCGCTCTCGCGTAGGTCAGGCAGATGCTGCATTTCTGCGGCCATACCCAGCAACGTATCTGTCTGGCCGGACATGGCAGACAGCACTACCACCACCTGATGGCCTTGCTGCTGATGCCGCAGCACCCGCTTGGCCACATTCTTTATCTTGTCCGTGGAACCAACCGAGGTTCCGCCGAACTTCTGCACAATCAGTGCCATAGCTGTTTTGCTTGGTTGAGATGAGAGCAGAGCAGTTACTGAACCGCCTCTGCAATGTTCGCAGCCTACTAAATAGACTGCAGCCATGAAATTGCACGAAAGCCCACTACTTTAAAGACCGAACCGTATTTTTGCAAGCCCAATCCGCGCTCGGTAAACAGCAGGCGAAGATACTCGAATACTGGTTCGGGGAAATCTCGAACCAGTACTCCAACCAAGTTCGAGGCAGTACTCCAGTGCATCTCGAGTTATAACTCCAACCTCTCTCGAGTTATAACTCCAGTCTAGCTCGAACCAAGGTTCCAGTTGCGTCAGACCCCAGCATTGGGAAAAATTGCTTAATCCAAACCTGTCTAAGAGAATTTCCTTTACAAATTGATTTTTCTCTCTGCGCAGACCGCGCTATATTCCCGGCCTTGCAGCAAGATTGCCGCAAGAGGCAAGACATGTTGTTTTGCCTCGTCTTTGAAACTCAGTAGTAAGGAACCACGCCATGTTTTCCGCTCTCGCCGCCACGCTCAAGGCCAAGCCTTCTCTCCCGCAAATTCAGGCCGAAGTGCTGGCCGGACTGACTGTTGGCATTATTGCCCTACCTCTGTCAATGGCTCTGGCTATTGCCAGCGGGGTCCCGCCCCAACACGGCCTCTACACCGCCCTTGTTGCAGGGATTGTCATTGCCCTCAGCGGCGGCTCCAGCATCAATATTTCCGGGCCAACCGCCGCCTTTGTGGTTGTGCTCCTGCCCATTGTGCAAAAGTTTGGCATTGGTGGCCTGCTGCTCAGTGGTCTGATGGCAGGCATCATTTTGATTGTTATGGGAGTGGCCAAGCTCGGCAAGCTGGTTGAGGTGGTGCCCTATCCGGTGACTATTGGTTTTACGGCTGGCATTGCCGTGGTCATTGCTACCTTGCAGATCAAGGATTTCCTTGGCCTGAGCGTGGAGCCGGTCAATGGTCATTATGTAGAGAAACTGGCGGCGATTCTTCGTGCTCTGCCCAGCATTAGTGCCGAAGACTGCATTATTGGTATGCTGACCTTAGCGGTGCTGATCATCTGGCCAAACTTCCGGGTCAAAATACCGGGCCACTTAGTCGCAGTGCTGCTTGGCTCGCTTCTTGCTTGGGCTGGCAGCCGGATCAACCCAGAGTTCACCATAGCTACCATTGGCAGCCGTTTTCATTTTGAGCTGAACGGCATAACTGGCAATGGCATTCCTCCAATTCTGCCCAGCTTTCATCTGCCTTGGCATTTGCCCGGTGCAGACGGTGCGCCACTTGGCCTGAGCTGGAAGCTGATCCGCAATCTCTTTCCCTCAGCCATTGCCATTGCGGTGCTCGGTGCGATTGAATCTCTGCTCTGCGCGGTCATTGCGGATGGCATGGCTGGCACCAAGCATGATTCCAGCGATGAGCTGATCGGCCAAGGTATCGGCAATCTGCTCGCGCCTTTTTTCGGTGGCATTCCAGCGACTGCTGCCATTGCCCGGACAGCCGCCAACATCAAGGCAGGCGGGCGCACGCCAATTGCTTCGGTGGTGCATGGCCTTTTCATTCTCTCTGCGCTTCTGCTGCTCGCGCCGCTACTTTCCTATATTCCAATGGCCTCAATGGCGGCCTTGCTGCTGATGGTGGCATGGAATATGAGCGAGGCAAAGCATTTTATCCGCACCATTAAAGTCGCACCACGCAGCGATGTGGTTGTACTGCTGATCTGCTTTTCTCTGACTGTACTGTTTGATATGGTCGTTGCAGTGGGTGTGGGTATGAGTTTAGCTTCGTTCATCTTTAT
>JAPEVH010000081.1 GCA_026645415.1 Candidatus Electronema sp. | reverse complement strand
ATGTTGAGCCAGCAAGACATCAACTTGATCATGGATAATCTCAACAACAGGCCAAGAAAATCTCTTGGCTTCAACACGCCAAAAAAGCTATTCTTGGGAGCCTGCCAAAAAGTTGCACTTGGAACTTGAATCCACAGTCTGCCGACAGCCATTCCTCCTTTCAAATCAGTCCCGCCACCATCGCCTTAGCCTCTTCCTGAATCCGGGCCAAGTGCGCAGCATCAATGAAGCTCTCGGCGTAAATCTTATAGATGTCCTCAGTGCCGGAAGGGCGCAGGGCGCACCAGCCGTTTTCCGCGACAATCTTCAGCCCGCCGATGGGCGCATTGTTGCCCGGAGCCTTGGTCAGCACAGCGGTGATCGGCTCGCCAGCCAGCGTCTTGACTGACACATCCTCCGGCTGCAAATTCTTTAGCACCGCCTTCTGCGCAGGTGTGGCGGGCGCATCAATGCGGGCATAAATCGGCGCGCCAAACTGCTTGGTCAATTCCTGATAATGCTGGCCCGGATCGCGCCCGGTCTTGGCTGTGATCTCAGCGGCCAGCAGATTGAGGATGATGCCGTCCTTGTCCGTGCTCCAGACTGTGCCGTCCTTGCGCAGGAAGCTCGCCCCCGCGCTTTCCTCACCGCCGAAGAAGATTTCGCCTTTGAGCAGGCCATCGACAAACCACTTGAAGCCGACCGGCACTTCCACCACTTTGCGGCCCAGCGCGGCGGCGGCCCGGTCAATGATTGAGCTGCTGACCAAAGTCTTGCCAATCGCCAGATCATCCCGCCACTGCGGACGGTTCTGAGCCAGATAGGAAATCGCCACGCTCAGGTAGTAATTCGGGTTCAGCAAACCCATGCTCTTGGTGACAATGCCGTGCCGGTCAAAGTCGGTGTCGTTGCCAAAGGCGATGTCAAAGTCCGCCTTCATCGCCACCAGCCCGGCCATTGCGTAGGGCGAGGAGCAGTCCATCCTGATTTTGCCGTCCTTGTCACAGTGCATGAACGAGAAGGTCGAATCAAGCGTGTCGTGGAAAATTTCCATGTTCAGGCCGTAACGCGCCCGGATTGCAGCCCAGTAGGCCATGCCTGCCCCGCCCATCGCGTCTGCGCCGATGCGGATACCGGACTGGGCAATGGCCGCCATGTCAACAACTTGCTCCAGATCGTTGACGTAAGGCGTGATGTAATCATAAGACCGCACCGTCTCCGCCTGGAGCGCGTCAGCTAAGGGCAGCATCTTCACTCCGGCCAGATTTGTTTGCAAAAGCTGGTTGGCGCGGGCTTCGATGACGCTGGTCACGTCCGTGTCTGCCGGGCCGCCGTGCGGTGGGTTGTACTTGAAGCCGCCGTCCGCAGGCGGGTTGTGGGACGGGGTGATGACAATGCCGTCGCAAAGCGGCCCGTCTTGCTGATTATGAGTGAGAATAGCGTGCGAGATGACCGGCGTGGGCGTGTAGGGCGAATTGTCAGCGGCAATGCAGACTTGCACCTTATTGGCGGCCAGCACCCGCAGGGCGGTGAGCTGGGCAGGCCACGACAGCGGGTGGCTGTCCATGCCCATGAACAGGGTGCCGCTGATGCCTGCTTCGTTGCGGTAATCGCAGACGGCCTGGGTCACAGCGAGAATGTGGGCCTCGTTGAAACTGCGCTTGAGCGAACTGCCGCGATGGCCGGAAGTGCCAAAGCTGATCCGCTCGCTCTCCTGCTGCGGGTCAGGCAGCAGGGTGTAATAGGCGGAAATCAGTTCCGGGACATTGACCAATATGGATTTCGGGGCAGGCTTGCCTGCCAGCGGATGAATGCTCATGGATGCTCCTTGAGTGCTTGATACTTTGCTAAGAAAAGACTTGTAATTTCAGTTACTATTTATAACGTATCCACACCAATACAAGTAAATAATGCCTACTTCGCCTTGAACAGACAAAAGCTGTTCCTGCCATTTTTTGATCGCCTCGCATGACAGGACTGCACTGCCGTTTTCCAGTTCTTCAGGAAATAACTTGTCGTAAATTGAATTGTCGTAAATTGAAACTAAATGCTCGTAAGCAAACTGTAGATATTCGTTTACAGATGTCTTATCGGCTCCATTCGCGATCTGATTACGCATCGATGCAAGCAGTTTAGATTTATCAAAAAGTTGCTGCAACTCATGACTTGCTGCTCCCTGTATTTTTTCAAACAAAGATTGAACGATCTCTGTTCCGGTATCATCCAAATTCCGCATAGCTCCGACTTGCACTAAGTGCCGAAGGCGCACCTGCAACGTTGCTGCACTTTGGAGAAATAGTTTCGCATCGTTGAGCAGTGCTGGTTCCCATACTTTCAGTCCTAAAGCATCCAGAGACTTTTGCTCAAGTTGCTGAGGAATCAAATTGTAAGCAGCCAATCCTTGATCACCGCCCAACTTATCAATAAATTTGTTGATCGAGATAATCCATGCGTGAGCTTCCAGAAGTTTTCCTTTGCACATCGGCACAAAAATAACCTTCTGCCACTGGAACTCTAAAGCAAAATGATCTATCGAGAACAACTTGATATCGCCAAGATAACTTCGCATCTGCTTATAAAGCTGCTCTGTTTGCGCATAGACTTCAAGCGGATTTTTACCATCTATCGTTATCCACAGCGCAGGTTTGCTGTCGAATTCAACAGAATCGCTTAGTATATTGAACTGAAGGCTCTCGGTTGAAGCCTTTTTCAACGCCTTTGCGAGATTCTTCCGAACAACCTTTTTTCGCTGCTCCAGTTGATCTAATGCAGTTTTTCGCGGAATAATCATTTGGCGGCTTGGAGTTGTCTCGAAACAGAACCACAACGGCCATAAGGAATGAAGCGTTTTCAGCTCTCTCTGTTCCAACTGAGAAAGCTCCTCACTGTCTATCAGACTGGAAAAATGCTTGCGAAAGGAGGATTGAAACTGCGGGAGATTTTTTATGGATTCTGCCAGATTGACGGCTGATAGGAAAGGTCGGCTGATTTTAAAATTTAATTCCTCAAGTTGCTGTTTAATTTCGATGTGTCTCTGCGAAGTTTTAGCTTTGCCAAGGTGAGCATTTGCCAACATTACTGATGCAGCTAAATCTAAAAAATTCGATATGCTCTTAAAATATTCTCTTGTTGTTTGAAGATACGGTTGATACTGTTGTAGGTATGCAGAGGCTACAATTTTTTTATTTTTCTTGAGCTGTTTTTCATCTTTAACTTCTTCTTCCTCTTGTCCAAACTTATCAAGTGTTTCTAATGGAAAAGACGGTCGGTTAATAACTTGCCGAACCGTTTTTTTCCATTCATTGGTATCTGAAAACTTACTGAGTTCCTGAACAGTCTCCTTGCTGCGAAAATGTTTTACCAAATGCTTGCGGAGTTCATCAAGTGTTGAAACTACATCCTTTCGTATTACAAACATCTGGCTGCTGTATTCCTGCCATGTTGCAGGTCTGAATATATGGCTGCCTAAAATACGGGCAGTCTTGTTGACATGCAGCACCCAGTTTGGCTTCAGGTAATTGGCTGAAATATTTGTCTTCGTTGTTTCATCATAAGGATATTCAAAATCAAGAATTTGATGCCCGTATCCTTGACAACCATACCCTATACAATCTGGAACTAATTGCGCCAATAGATCGACATGACGCATTGCCAGCGCATGAAAAGGTTCCGTTTCGACGAAGTTTGAATCTACTTTAGTATTATGTAAACAAGCAGTAAAATACTCTTGAGCGTTTTCTTCCACCTCTTCCTTTTCATTATCTAAAGGAGTAATGAAATACGCCCGAATTATTCCGTTCTTTTTTTCTAAATATGGTGTATCGGTTTCCCTACGGTAACGATCAAGCAAAATCGGACGAATATCTTCGTACCATTGAATAAAATCATCCGTCTTTGAAAGAACCTGCCAAAGACCATAAATTAAAACAGCCAACGTGTCGATAGGTAGCTTTTCTATAGTGTTACGAAGTGCATTCCAATCTATAATCTCATCTATTCGTTTGTTGATTCCCCTGAATCCCGTCCAATAAGCAACCTGTCCAAATTCATTCCAATCTTTTTCTTGGTCATAAGCGGGAATAAGCGGAAGCATGACCTGTTGCAGCCAATTATCAATCCGTGCAAACACCTGCGATTTGGGCAACTGCTCTCTTTGCCATTGCTCCGCCTCTTTCTTTCCTTCTTCAAGAGAATCCAGAATACCTAATGGTTTATCCAACACTCCAACGAAATCTACAAAATCTAAGACAGCAAACCACCCATCACCAACCCTATCATAAACCTGCTTAATCAGTTTGGCATTATTCTGAATGTATTCATATATCCCAAGCCATAGCAGAGCACGCAGCACACCGTTTGTTGCAAGCCAAGTCTCGTATTTTGCCGTGGTGTTCAAGGATGAAAAAACGGTATTCGTAGCCTCAGAGTGGAAACGGAAGATATGTAAAAGAAATATTTCTACGTCTGCATCCTCCAGCAAAGGCAGACATTCCAAAGCCAATGTTTCCCAAGGGCACAGAACAGGGTCTGCAATGATAGAAGCAAGAATTTCCGAGCGGACAGGATGCAATCCTGTTAAATGACGGTCATCGTTGTTGCTGCGGCGTAGCAAATATTCTTTTTCTAAACGGTTAATTGATCGTTGCAGTGTCGCTGAGTTGGGAAATTTAGCTAACTTGGCCAAATCAATGCGGGCACCGCAAGCCCCAGCGACAGCAACTTGCCTGATTAACTTCAGATCGTTTTCTGAACGTTGTTGGCAATCAACTTCATCGGCAATTTGATCATATTGCTTTTGCAGGCGGTTGCGTAAATTTTCAGTGTGCGTGAGCAGATAGATAAATTCCAGCAAAGGGCCTGCTTCTGAAAACTTTACCCACGCCTGCTCAAAATCAGGGAAACGGCTGCTTTTCGCATCTTCCCATGCTGCATAAAGTGCCTGTGCCTCTTGACGATTAAAGGCAAGCTCTACATCTGTAAACGTAATGTCAGCCGAACTTATGCCGGTCAGTCGCCAGTCTTCTTCCCGAATCGTGACAAGGCAGCTAATATGCTTCAGTTCATCAATGCGCCGTAAAAATTCAGCCAGTCCTTTGTCATTGTGGCTGGCATCAACATAAAAGGTGAAGGGAATGCTATACCCGGAAAGAGCGGCAGCTACTTCCAAGGCTCGTTTTGCAGTGCTTAAATCTCGAATTTCATACGAAGCAGCAGGACAGTAATCGTGCAGATAGCGATAGGCCAAGGCAGACTTTCCTTGCCCGGATGCGCCATGCACGATGACAATCTTTGTTTTCTTGAAGCCTTCTTGAATGGCATCCAAGTGCTGCTGGCGTTTAACATCCAGATCAGACAGGATATGCCGCCAGCCAACAGACACACCTTCATGAAACGCACTGCGCAGTTGTTCCCTGTCATCAATTTCTTGTTCCAGCAACGGAATGATGGAAGTGCCCCATTCTCTGTGATGCGCTTCACGGGCGGCAAGATATTGACCGATCTGCTGCAAGCGTTCCTGCAAATCCTGCCGGGTATAGCCCTTTTCCTGTTCAGCACCACGGTAAAGCTCCTGCATCAGCAGATCAAAGGCCGTCTCCCAATCACCGATCATCAGAGGGAATTGCGTGAGGTGTTCTTGGATGGAATTGCGTTCATCCTGCTCGTTGAGAGAACGATGCTTGAGCCGCTGAAAGACTTTTAGCATTTCGGGAGTGTTGAATTTCCCCTTTTTTTTCAGCGGCACTTCAGCGGCACCTATGTACTTTTGCAATTCCGGTCCCAGCTCTCCGTAGCTTGCCAGAACAACCTGAACATCCGGGTAGCGTGTGATGTATTCAGCAGCACGTTCAAAAAAATTTTTTCCAGAATTCTTCCCCTTTCCCGCTTTTTCTAATGCTGAAAATGTTAGAGGAGCCTTGTAGTCTTTAACCTGAACAATTTCGAGCGGTTTTCCCGTGCTGTCATAAACCGCAAAGTCTTCCAGACTTTCAGGATAGAACTGTCCTGTTTCTGAAGAAAGAATGCTGTTCAGCGTATGCAGGAACTGCTTGCGGAAGCCGCGCAGAGCGGGGATTCCTCCGGTTGTTTGTTCAGGTCTCATGACAAACTGATTAGAATTATGAGCAGTTGTTCGCCTTCTTTCAAGATTACGCCAAGCGTGTCGTCTTTATGCTGCCAGATTATCATTTTGCTCGAGAAAAGCAAAGTCTAAGCATCACCTGCGGAAAAGATTAGCCTCTTGCACAAAGCAACAGCATCATCTGGAAAAACGCGGTACATTATTGGACGTGAGGGATGCCCAGCATCCGCTTCACCCTCCCTAAAAAAAAGAAGAAAGAATGTAAGATGAAGCCGATGCGCCACTTGCCGAATCTAATTACTGCTGCCCGTCTTGTTCTCACTGCCTTGCTTGCTGTGCTGCTGATGCTGAAACAGACTAAGGGCTTGGCTGTGTTTTGCTGTTTCCTCTTCACTGTTGCCGCAGTCACGGACATGGTGGATGGCTATGTGGCTCGCCGTTATGGTGTGGTTAGCACTTTGGGCAAACTGATGGATCCGCTCGCTGATAAGCTCTTAGTGACTACCGCCCTGATCATGCTCATTCCCCTGAACCGGGTGCCAGCTTGGGTCGCGCTGCTGATTCTCTCCCGCGAGCTATTGGTGACAGGTCTGCGTGGTATTGCTTCTGCGGCCGGGGTGGTAGTGGCTGCCAGCGGCTTGGGCAAGATGAAGTCCATCATGCAGTATGTTGGCCTTGGCACTTTAATTTTTCCGCTTGGTGTCGTACCAATACCCTTTCTTCATCAAATTGGCCTGTTCCTCGTTTATATCGCCCTGATTCTAACGCTCTGGTCAGGCATTGACTATTTCTACCGCCTGCGGCGCGTGTTTCTGGCGGAAGAGCAATAAGCGTTGCCACTTCCGAGCAACGTACATAGGTCTTTCGGACTTATATACGTTAGTCCCTCGGACCTATGTACGTATGTCCGGCGGACTTATATACGTTAGTCCGTCAGACCTACATACGTTCCAGTTTTCCACGCATCTTAATACCCAGAAAAGAAACTTCTTCGCCACCGAAAGCAATCTGAATCCATGAAAATCATTGCCCCGTCCTTTGCAATCCTTGATCATCTTGACCAGCAGAGCCTTGCTGTCCGCATCGAATATTGCGGGCGCATCTGTTATAAAAGCGAAGACCGCATCACGCAGGAGTCGGCTCTGCCGTTTGTTGCCAAGATGGCCGAGCATGGCCATAACTCGGTGCTGGAAATGGGCGTGGTTACGCTGGTGGTCAGTGCGGAGGAACGCGAAATCAACGAGCTTTTCCTCTGCCAGCCCAAATATTTGCACATCAGCCGCGAAGAGAGCCGCCTGTTGCTCACCGGCAGCATCCGGGCTTTCCGAGAACTGCTGCTGTTCTATCCAAGCTGCGCTGTTGTCCGATCAGCCTGTGCTTGCCTGAATGAACGCCACCCGTACTTTTTCAGCACTATTCTGCCAGCAGGCGGGTTGGCCGCTGTGCCGTCAATCACAGTGCGCAAAGTGGCTCTGGAGGAAGTGGAGCAGATGCCTGCCGACTTGCTGGCTAAACACCGGCATCTTGCGGTCAAGTTCATTGTCAACCGGGCCGTGACCCACGAGATTGTCCGCCACAGGCCGTGTCAATATCTTCAGGAATCACAGCGGTATTGCCGTTACAGCGAGGACAAGTTCGGCAGCGAAGTGACCTTCATCAAGCCGATGTTTTGGGAGGAAGGTAGCGAGGAATACACCATCTGGCAACAGGCCATGCAGGACACTGAGCGGCATTATCTGCGTCTACTGGAGACCTCCACCGCCCAAGCCGCACGGACGGTACTGCCCAATTCTTGCAAGACCGAGATCATCGTTTATGCCAATTTGGAGCAGTGGCGGCACATCTTCAAGCTGCGCTGCGCTAAGGCGGCAGAGCCGTCCATGCGTGAAGTGATGATTCCGCTGCATGAAGAGTTCAAGCAACGATTTGCTGGAATAATCAAATGATTATGTTAGAGCACCCTGCTGCCCTTTTGACAGCAGGGTAATTTTCCCACCCACGCTCACTTCGCCGGTTTCCACTCCTTGAGGAATGCAGGCAGATGCCCTGCCTCACGCGGGCCGATAGTGATTGTCCACTCTGGCAGCTCTTCTTCCAGCTCTCCCTTGATCGTGGCTAAGTAGCCTGGAATAATCAGCTCCCGGTGCTTGACCTTGTCGGCAATGCCAGATTTTTTGACAAAGGCAGCAATCAGATCGGCACCGAACTTGCCTGCCGCCCAAGCGGTGAGCACGGAAAGCCCCTCGGTGTCTTTAATCAGCAGCCAGCTCGGTACTTTAGAGCCTTCGATCTCACCGGAAACAATGAAGTAGGTCAAGGAGAAGTTGCAGGTAATCAACACCGGTGAGTTCTCATCTGGCCCGGTGATCGGGTAGATGTCTTCGGCCACGACCATCGGTCGCTGCGGGTCAGTGAAGATGTTGAGCTGTTCCAAGAGAAGCGGGAAGAGCACGTCGCCCTGAATGTCAGAGAATACCGTAATCGCCGCATATTTGGCCATCAGCACCGAGCCGATCAGAGCCTCCATCATCAGGTCGTCGCACATCTCACAGGGGAAGGCGATAACTGGGAAGCCAAGGGACTTGAACTTAGCTTTCACGGCCGAGCGGCGGGCCACAACACTGTCTTCAAAGGCAGCCCGCAGAGTTCTCGCGCCGCTGTCAATAACCATATCCTTGACCCCGGCAGCAAGCAGCTTGTCCACAGTCTCGATCAGGTCATCCAAGTTTTTGCCCTTTACGCCGATCACACAGCCAGTTTCCTTGGCTAAGGCGGCAAAGGCATCAATATTGTCAGCGGTCGCGCCGTAGAGCAGCGGCTTGTTGTCACCGCAGGCTGCTGCACCAGCTTTAAGATTATCGGCATTATCACTCATTAAAATGAGTGCCTGATTTGGTGCGATCTCCATAGCTTTTTTAGCTATATCTGCTAACGACGCACCGCCTGCATCTTTAATCGCCACAAAGTTGTTGCGCATCATCACGCCGACGCGCTCATACTCGAAGGCAGCGGCTCGATTCAGTTTACCCTCAAGAGCGGCTGTATCCTCATTGGTGCTGACCAACACGGCCAAGCCGGTCTTGTTTTCAAAACGCTTCTCGTGCCGGAACTGGCAGGTCTCACCGCCTGCGGTGAACTGGGCCTCGCCTCCGCCGATCTTAATCGTGCGGATGGGCGGAGCCGAAGCCTCGCCGATGGTGGCCTTGGCCTCCTCGCTTACATCAACACATGCTACGATCTCGACCTGCCCTGCCGCCACTTTCATGGCAAAGGCCAGACAGGTTGGGATGCCGCACTTGCCGCAGTTGGTCTTGGGCAGCATCTTGAGAATCTGGATACCGGTTAACGCCATTTTACCCTCCTGTTCAAAAAATCAAAATCAGAACACCGGGGATACGCTTTTTTGTCCGCCCGGTAGCTTTTAGTTTGGTTAGAGAATTTTTTTTACTTTATTCACCGGCCTGCTGCAATGCGGTAGCTACAAGTCGGTCACTCAGCCAGATGCCATGTGCCTGCATTCTTTTGACTGCTTCGCGAAGCATGAGTTGATGCCCTTCTCTTTTTGCCCGAATCATGATGCCAAGCGAACCGGTGAGTGTCAGTCCATTCAAGCGGGCAATTCGCCTTCCGACGGTTTCATCAATGCAGACTGTCTGGATTCCCTGATCAAGTGCGGTTTGAATGACAGAACTTTCGCCCAAGTCCAAAGAATTCCGCAGATATGGATGAATTTCCGTCGGTATATTCAGCTTGGTCAAAAAATTTGCCTTATTTAACACTTCAATGCCGAATCCGCTTGAACCACCCGCTAAAATTTCCTCGCAAACTTCGTATGGTACAACAACTTGTTGATAAAGTGAATCCAGAATATTCAGACTGCCAAGTCCGGCAATCAATGCCAAAATCGGGCCAGTATTGATGACTATCGCATCAGATTCAGGCATTTTTTATATCTTCCGCAAGTTCATCTTCCTCAAGATCAAGCATCGGTACATTGAAACGATGCAGATTGAGCAGAAAAAGAACGCGTGGAATCCCGGCAAGTTTTGCCGCCATTCCTGAAGAGAGTCGTTTCATCTCAAACAATTTGACAGCCATAGCCATTCTGGCTTCTTCTTCAAAAGATTTTTGTGTGAGCTGAAGCGCATCCAGCCAGTGCTGAGGATATTGTATGTTTAGTTGGTGTTGCATATAATCAAAATTATGTCTCAGTTAATGCGCCACTACCCTTGGCCCTTGTTTTAATTCAGGATTTGTTTTAAGCATATCTATGGGCATTATCAAGTGTTCTTTTGACCTTGCATAGATAAATCGTTCAGCGGAAATTACTTGAAGTGAGTTAGAAAACTCTACATTTTCTGGCAATTGCGCTACTGGACTGCCGCTTATCAAAGCATTTTGATATTCATCTGAAAGTTGCGGTGTACAGCTAACTAACTCAGAAAGCGTAGGGCATAACGCTCGAATTGTATATTCAGGAGAGAGCGGCATATAAACTTCTATCCCTTCATTACGAATACCTAAATTTCCGCGGCCAGCTCTCTCAAACATATTGTGTCTTGTAATCGGATTGTCCGATATTATGTAAGCGGATTGACTTGGTGCTTTACACAAAGACCAAACTTTCTCTTGAAGAATTTTTGCAAATTCTGGAACATTTTTCATACAATTTAAGGAAGATAATTTAGCATCTTCAACTCCATACTCACCGATCGTTTTAGGATCATCTGGATGTACTTTTATTTCCGCTCCCCATGTATCAATAAGTATTTGTCTGAAATTTTCCATTTCCGCCCTAACTACAGGCGATCTTAATATCTGAGCAGCTACAAAATACGACAATCCAACAAGCTCAGACTTATCCCTGAACAATTTACCGGCTTTATTGATTCGGGAGAGCAACGGAGCAACATAAGCTTCGGTCTTTCCGAGTAGCTGTTCGATATCGTGGTCGTAAAAATTATTCTCATGACCAATATCTTTGACTGAAGATTGAAAGACCTTCCCGGTGGACTTATCTAATACCCATATTCTCTCCCGGTTCTTTTTTCCTGTTCCAAACCTTCTTAAAAGAAACTGTGGAACATAATGTTGTTTTTTAGTCGAAGTCATTCCGTAATAATTAGGCGGGAATCAGGTCGTGGACTTCCTCGCCTGATTCCCAATCTGCATCAGTCAGCCAAAATCACCCCATCGCTGCTTCCATCTCCAAGGCAGGATGCCCCTTCTCCTTCATGAAGGCCAAAATCTGCTCTTCAGTGGTGCCCTGTTCCTCAGTGGCGATCATGTCGTACAGCTCCGGCATACCCACATCAGCGCAGGCAGCCCGCAGCTTCTCGCTGATCTCCTCTTTCATCATCTTGGGCATCCAGACCATCCGCTTGATCCCGCCTTCGGCTTTAAACAGCTTCTTGCTGGTCATGTAGTGCTTGGACACACCCATAAAGCCAGGAGTCTGCATACCGCCGCCCGCCATGCCCGCCAGCGTGGTGAACTTCATGCCGGACGGAGTCATACCCATGTAGTCGCGGTTGACCACCATAATGCCGTTGCACTGAGGCAGCATGGCGGCAATGGCCTCAAAGCAGCCGCAGGCGGTCATCGGGTTGTTCATCAGCGAGTAGCAGCTCACTTCGGTGACTGCGCCCCGCGAAGCCTGATTGACAAACTCATTGATGCCGCTGAAGTAGCCGTTACTGTCGTCAAGACATTCGCCCTTCTCGATGGGCTGGTTGGGGCCGGTCGGGTTGATCTGGAAGGAAGCCTTGCCGTCTAACCAGTTATAGGCCCCGCACATGCCGATGCGCTCCGGCGTGATGACGCAAACATGGCTCGGCGCAAAGGACTGGCACAGGGTGCAGGAGTAGAAGACCTCTTCGGTCTCGTCAGTCATTGAGCCGAGGCGCAGGTCGCGCTCGGTATAGACATGCTTGGCTAACTCCATCACCTCTTCGACCTTATCCTGCACAGTGTAGATTTTCACCTGCACTTTGTCGAGGATTGCGCCGAACTCCTGATGCAGCTTTCCGTGCAGCACCTTGCCGATGTGCTTGAAGGAGAAGCCTTTCTCCACCGCGCCCTTGCCGATGCGCACCCACATGATGTTGCGCTGGCCGATGTGCATGATACCCTGCACATAGTTGATCAAGTGATGGAACTGACGCTCCAAGATCGGCTCGAAGTCGGACTGCATCTCGCGGCCAGCAACTTCGACCAGAATAGCGATGGGCAGATTCTGACCCTGTTGGATGTCGCTGATGTCCGGGCCTTCGAGGATGACTTTGCCGTCCTCAACCTCGTCCATCTCTTTGGAGATCAACACTTCCACGCCAGTGGTTCGCCCGCCGCCGCACTCCATGTACAGGTCATCCTTGCGGATGCGCTCGCCTTCGAAGGCCGGGCCAAAGGACATGGGAATGTCGATCTTGGTCACATTGACCTTGAGACCGCGCACTTCAATGGCCTTCTGGACAATCTCGTCATGCGGCACGTTGGAGACCACATGCTCGTAGGTACAGATGCCTGTCGGCAGCACCTGCGGGATGTCGTAGTCAGAAATGGTCGGGAAACCCCAGTTGATTGCGCCAGCAGCATTGGCGTACCACTCATCACTAACCGGGCCAAAGGCCATAACAAAGGCAAAGGTTCGGTCTTTGTTATAGATCAGGTTGCCTCGGTAATCGCCCGGCTTAACACCACCAAAAGCCAAGGCTACGCGGCAGGCAAAACCAATCGCAAAGACCACCGAAGTGTAGGACTTGCCGAACGGCACCAGCCGGGTATTCCAACCTACCTGCACATCGTTTTCCTTGAGCAGCTCGGCCATGTTCTTGCCGTTGGACTGGTCGTGCATGAAGATGTAGAGGTTCTTCTCCTGCAATTCCAAGGCGATCTTGGAGGCAACCTCCTTGTCTTCCGGCGAGCCGACAATGGCCGCAAAGCCTGGTGCAGTGCCGTCAACAAACTCCACGCCGCGCTTACGGAAGATTACGTCGTCCGCCGCGCCCAGCCAGAGATTCTCTGGCAGCGGGTCTTCGGTCTTGGTGTAGAAGTTCGGCTCGTTGAGATAACGAATCGCCTCGTACATCTCCTCAGCGAAATAGGTAGCCATGCCCGCGTCCAGCGCAGGGGCAAGATAGGGCAGCCAGATATTGTCGCTGACAATGGCAGGCAGCAGGGTGCGGCATTCTTGGAAAATCTCCTTCATGTCGCCCAGCTTCTCCACCTTGGCACCGAGCATCGAGTAGATGATCGGCAGGTAGTAGGCCGTGTTGGGGAAGGAAACCTCGTGCTCAGGCCCGAACTTCTTCAGGGCCTCTTCGTAGGCGGCCTCAGCCATGTCCACTATCTTATGGGCACCCCGGATGGCTGCGGAACAGATGATCTTTGACATTGAAACAGCTCCTTAGATTGCTTAGTTGTTTCCGTCCGGTCAGCCGACCAGCCCGTTAATCAGCGACTTGGCCATGTTCACCGCCTTAGGATGGCGCATGATCATAACTTCACCACCAGCCATCAGCATACAGGAAGCAGTAATGGCCTCCATCATAATGCCGCGTCGCTCTTGGTCGCCCAACATCTCATCCGTGGGCAGACCGACCTCTTTGGCCTTCCAGACCTCGCGGCCTAGGTTACAGATGATCGGCACTTGCAGCTTCTCGTCCTTCTGCGTCAGGGCGGCCAGACGGATGCGCTCCATGACGGAATAAGTGTACTCAATGCCGTAACCAAGCGCGCCAACCGAAGGATCCATCATGACCGTATCCAAGCCAACGCCAAGGTTCTCCAGCAGGATGTTGAGCTGCTTGGCAAGGTTCACGTCAATGGGCGAAGCAGCCACCACTGGATAGCGGAAGGCCATTGCGGTCGCACCGACAGAGCGGTAGTTGCTATCTTCCAGCGGAGCGAGGCAGACTTGCTTGTCACCAATCATTGAGGTGACTTCACGCAATGTCTCGGTGTCCTTATCCGCATTACCACAGCCCCAGACAATCACCGGTACATCCACGGCCTGAATCACCTTGGCCGCATCTTGGGCTGCATCCTTAGCCGGACGGTTCGCGCCGTTGGGGTCAGTGCCTGCTAACCAGATGTTGATCGCATCAGCCTTATAGACATCCACGCACTTGCGCGCCCAAGCCACCGGGTCGCCCATCACATCCTCGAAATGCTGGCTCAGGGTCTGCGGCCAGTTGTCAGGCCGGATGTCCATCACTTCCATCGCGATCAGCGGCTTGTGCGGCATCGCCCCTTCAAAGAGATGGAACGGCATGGAGGTCGCACCGCCAACCGTCACGGCCTTGTCGCCACTACCGAGGGTCACTTCGCGAATTTTGCCGGAGTAGTTCATCTTGTAGGCAGAGGCTGGCACCTTGGTGGCCCGTTCGGCAAAGGGAGCCTCGCCGGTCTTCAGCTCTGGCGCGGCAATGTCTGCTGGAGCTGCTGCCGCAGGTTGGGCTGCTGTTGCTGCTTGAGCGGCTGCTTCCGCCTTGGCTTTTTCCTCTGCCTCTGCTTTAGCTTGTGCTTCGGCCGCAGCCTTTGCATCAGCTTCCGCTTTGGCCTTCGCCGCCGCTTCTTCCTTAGCCTTTGTCTCTGCTTCAGACTTGGCTTGTGCTTCGGCCTCCGCCTTCATCTTGGCCTCTGCCTCTGCTTTGGCAGCCTTCTCCGCCGCATCATCCACAACAGGCTGGGCAGGTGCAACCGGGGCTGCTGCCTGTGGCTTAAAGGCATAAGTCTTGGGTGCCTCACTCAGTACCTTGGCGGCATTGGCAAAATTCATCAATGCTTGGAACTGATCCTCACTGAGTCCATAAGCCTTTTTCAGGGCCTCCAGCCCCTTGCTCATGGACTCCAACGCCATGCGCCGTCCTTGCTCATTCATTTCATGCTCTCCCGCATCGTCTGCCTGTTCAGCAGGTTGAATCTCTGCCCCAACCTGCGGACGAGCAGCAGCGACAAATGCCTCTGCCTCCTTCCGGGCTGCGGCGATAATCTGTTCAGCCTCGGCCTTGGCCTGAGCCAGCAGGGCATCGGCAGCATCAGTCCGCACCTCAATGGTCTCGGCAACTGGAACCGCAGCCTCTTTGACCGGTGCGGCCACAGCATCCTCAGCAAAGGTCGGACGGGGTAGCAGACCAGCACGCTCGCAGATTTCAGCAACCGCCTCTTCCCACTCAATAGCCATGACATGGACACCAGCTACACCAGGAATCTCTTTGACCTGATTGATGATGTCCACGCAGATATTGATGCCTTCTTGCTTCTGGTTCTTCGCGCCTTTCATCCGCTCAATGACCGCATCGGTCACGTCCATGCCCGGCACCGACTTCTTCATGTAGCGGGCCATGCCCAAGGACTTGGGCGGGGTCACACCGGCAAGGATGTATGCCTTCTCAGGCAAACCAAGATCACGAGCCATCTTCATGAACTCCGCGAACTTTTCGACGTTGTAGATAATCTGGGTCTGGATGAAGTCTGCGCCGTTGGCGATCTTCTTACCCATGCGCACGGCCCGGAACTCGAAAGGCCAAGCAAAGGGGTTAGCTGCCGCGCCAAGGAACAGCTCTGGTGCCTTGCCCTTCAGCTCTTCGCCGCATTGGAACTTCTTCGCGTCGCGCAAGTCCCGCATCATGCCAAGGAGCTGAATCGAATCCATGTCGAACACGCCCTTGGAGCCGGGATGGTTGCCGAACTTTTGGTGGTCGCCAGTCAGACAGAGGAGATTCTTCAGCCCCAAGGCGGCAGCCGCCAAAATGTCGGACTGCATCCCAATCCGGTTGCGGTCGCGGCAAGTCATCTGGATGACCGGCTCCACGCCCTCTGCTTGAGCCAGCAGGCCCGCGCCAATGGACGACATGCGGACAATGGCGGTCTGGCAGTCGGTGATGTTGACCGCATCCACCTTGCCCTTGAGGATACGGGCCTTGGCCCTGACCACCTCTGGGTCACTGTTTTTGGGCGGCCCCAGTTCGCCGGTGACAGCGAACTGGCCGCTGCGGAGCACCCGCTCCAAATTGCTCCCCGATTTCATCAATCCTCCTCGCCTGACCCGCCGCTGGGGCAGAAATGTTTATTATAATCTAATGCTAATTCGCGCCCTTTCATTCTTCATCTCCATAATCAGTCAAATCAGTCAAGTTGCGAATTGATATGGTGAGATCAGCAGGAAAGCTGTAAGAATGTCCGTTTTTGTTCATCTCGAAGTACCAGAAATCCTGAAACGCAGCTTGGATTGCTTCTGAATAGAGCATCTCAGGCTCAACGTCTTCCAGCTCTGCATCACGACGCATAGCCTTCATTTGGCCAGAACGAGATACTGTTTCCCCTGATTCAATCTTTCCAGAAACCTCGTACTCGAACTCACATTCAACAGTACCTTCCATCTCAGTCGCTCTCCTTGAAACGATAATTTGGTCTGAAATTTTCAGGCCGCTTGCTTGGATTTATCTCGACGAATTGTAAGGGGCAATTCATGAATTGCCCCTACGGACCATCGGCAAAATACACGTGTCAATGCTTACCGCCACCGCAACCCATGCCAGCCAAACCCTTGCCAGCTTCGAGATCGCGCCGCATGGCCATATCCATCAGGACCCGCTCTTTCTTCTTGTTGATACCAAGGGCCTCGCGCTTCTCTTCAATCGCATCAATCATGGCCTTGGCAATGTCGAGCGGCTCGCTGGCTACGCCCCAACAGGCACCGTACTCTTCTTTGATGCCTTTGAGGAGGAAATCAGAGAACTTCTTAGCCCCGCTGATTGGCAGATCTTGGAAGACAACGTGCGCACCGCTGGTGACAAAGTATTGACCAATGGCAACCGCTTTCTCACTCATCCAGAGCGGGGCAGAACCAACCGCAGGTAGCTCAGAAATGTCATCACCAAGCCCGCCTTCATTGACCATTTCGGTCAGAGCGATGAGCAGACGGGAGTTATCGACGCAAGAACCAACATGCAGGACTGGCGGCATACCCACGGTCTCGCAGACCTCGCGCAGACTGTCCCCAGCGTACTCAGTTGCTGCCTCTGGGCGCATTAAGCCACGTCGACCAAGGGCTTGGGCGGCACAGCCAGTCGCCAAGACGAGGATATTGTTCTTAATCAGCTCAACAGCAATCTTGAAATGCACATCATCCGCGTGCTTGTAGTGCTCACAGCCGACGATTGCTGCCACACCTCGGATGCGGCCATTAATGATGTTGTCGTTCAGCGGACGATAGGACTGGCGGAAGCGACCACCAAGCATGTAGTTGATCGTCTCATGCGAGAAGCCAACCACCACGTCAAATTTCTTGTCCTTGGGGATGTAGTACGGCCCGCGCTTCTTAAAGTTGCCGATTGCTTTGGTGAGGATCTTCTTGGCTGAGGCATAGGCATCATGCTCATCAAACTGGATATGAATAGCATCCGGCATCATGGCCCGGTAGTTGGTGGTGATGATGTCGGTGTGCTTGTCTTTGGCTACCTGAGCCACAGACTGCATTACGCACTGCACATCAACAACCATTGCCTCAACTGCGCCAGTTGCTAAGACCATTTCCTGCTGGATAAAGGAGCCAGCCACGGGAATGCCCCGGCGCATCAGAATCTCGTTGCCCGTGCAGCAGACACCAGCCAGATTGATGCCGGTAGCTCCGGCTTTCTTGGCTAGGGCCAGCAGTTCTTCGTCCTCAGCCGCAAGACAGAGTGACTCAGCTAGGAGCGGCTCATGGCCATGCACGGTAACGTTAACCATGTCCTCGCGCAACACACCCAAATCAACAATGGCCCGTCGAGGCACTGGGGTGCCGAACATGATGTCAGTCAGCTCCGTGGAGAGCATGGACGCGCCCCAACCATCAGCCAACGAGCAGCGGGCAGCTTGGCGCATGATATTGTGGTATTCCTGATCCACACCCATGTGGGTACGGTGCATGACCTCTACAACTTCCCGGTCAACCCCGCGTGGCTCCACGCCCTTATCCTTCCAAATCTTCTGCTGTTTCTTGGGAGCACGTTTAAGCATGGTCAGGGTGCCGTCCTGCTGACCGAACTCGGCTAAAGCGCGCTGGCCCAGCTCTAGGGCGATTTCATTCTTGTCACGGCCTTCTGTAGCGATGCCAAAGAGCTGCGCCATCTTGTGCAGCTTGGCCACATCTTTGATCTCGTGCGGGGTTTCGCCCTTGGCAGTGGCAATGAAGCCACGTACCATTTCGCGAGCATGGTCTGTATGGGCAGCAGTACCTGCGGCCACAGTACGGGCAAAGTTGCGAGCCGCGACGGTGTCGGCAGTGGCTCCACAGATACCGACCATCGACTCTACGCCGTCAATGATCTGGCACGGCCCCATGTTACAGTTCTTACAGCAGGTGCCCTGCGAGCCGAAGAGACAGGCAGCCATGCCGCGCTCTTCAAGGCGAGTATAGGCAGTACGTACCTGTTTAGCTAAATCCTGACTAAGCAGCTCGCGGGTGGAGCTGCCGGTAATTTCATTGCTGCTGGTGATGCGGCTGGGCTTGGCCATAATTAAAACTCTCCTCTCCTAATAAGAAATGGTGGGAAAAGGTTACGCCAGCCCGGCAAACTGCTTTGCCGACTGAACGGTATTCTTCATCAGCATGGTGATGGTCATTGGCCCAACTCCGCCGGGCACTGGCGTGATGGCAGCGGCCTTCTTCTTCACCGAGTCAAACTCAACATCGCCGGCTAGTTTGGCTTTGCCTGATTCGGTCATGCCAATTCGATTCACTCCGACATCAATCACTACCACGCCTTCCTTGACCTGATCCGCCTTGATCATGTTGGCAACCCCAGCAGCGACAATCAGGATGTCGGCCCGCTTGGTGTGGAAGTCCATATCCTTGGTCCGGGTATGACAGAGAGTGACCGTAGCATTACCTGCCTCTCGTTTTTGCAGCATCAGGTTGGCGACCGGCTTACCAACGATATTAGAACGACCTACCACCACCACCTCCGCTCCAGAGGTCTCTACGCCAGTACGCTTGAGCAGTTCCAAAACGCCGTGCGGGGTGCAGGGCAGGAAGCATTTCTCTCCCAGCACCATGCGGCCCACATTGACTGGATGGAATCCATCCACATCCTTGTCTGGGTTGATGGTGTTCAGCACCTTAGCTTCATTGATCTGCTTGGGTAGAGGAAGTTGAACCAATATACCGTGAATCTTTGGATCATTATTGTATTTTTCCACCAAGGCTAACAGGTCAGCCTCGCTGGTGTCAGCAGACAGGGTGACTTGCTCAGAATGAATACCCAAGGCATGAGCGGTCTTGTTCTTAGCCGCTACATAGGACTGCGAGGCTGGGTCTTCACCAACCAAAATAGTGACTAGGCCTGGTACAATACTGTGCTTTGCCGCCAGCTCGGCAACCTCTGCCTTCAGCTCCTCGCGGATTTCCTTCGCGACTTCAGTACCGCTGATAATTTTTGCACTCATAACTGCTCCTAAAAAAATATGTCTACAGCCGACAGAGCCGGCTACCCATGCGAGCAGTCCGACAGATAAAAAGAGGCAGCCGACTGGATAAAATCAGATTAAGGACAAGCATAACAAGAATGATATTGTAACAGGGGAGCTTTTTTTTTTGCAACATAAATCTGAGTTTCGCTTCTCTTCCGAAGCATTTTCTTCATTTTCGTCATTAAGCATCACGTGAGCAGAGGTCAGTAACCTTGAACAAGGTACTCGTTGCATGGAAAGAAAAGTGCTCACTGGCATTTAAAGAAGAAAAAGCAAGAACATAGCCCGTATCATCAGCCAATTATAGATTGCAGTTGCTACAATGTAGTGATCAGCATAACGCACTCATTATGTTTTATAAAATGAAATTTTGTTAAGCATGATCTTGCCGCGCCATTCATGGACAGAATCTACCTGATTTATAGGCCGAGTTCCCTCAGTATCTGCTCATTTTCAGTCCAATTTTTTCTAACTTTGACAAAAAGTTGGAGCTTCACCTTGCAAGCGAGCAACTTTTCAATCTCCCGTACTGCGGCCTTGCGAATTGCGCCAAGCATCGCTCCATTTTTACCGATAATGATTCCTTTCTGTGAATCACGCTCTACCAAAATAGAGGCATGAATGGTCACTTCTCCGATCTGCTCGTTTTCTTCAAAGGCATCTATGAGTACTGCCGTGGAATAGGGAATTTCTTGCCGAGTGCGCAGGAAAATTTTTTCCCGAATTAACTCAGCAGCAATAAACCGTTCGGTGGCATCTGTAGGAATATCTGCTGGATAATACTGCGGCCCTTCGGGTAAACGACTAACTAACTCTTGCAGGAGCGCGTCCTCGCCGTCTCCTTTTAAGGCGGATACTGGGATCATTGCAACAAAAGGATGGAGATTGCGGAACCAATCAATAAGCGGCAGCACTTGATCTCGACTAATCAGATCAATTTTGTTCAGTGCGAGTATGACTGGGCATTTAGCCTGCTCTAGCCAGCCTTTATACTCCTCGCGCCGCTTCTCCCTCTTCTCTGCGTCCTCAGAAACATCGGTGATAAACAGAGCTAAATCTGCTTCAGACAAAGCCTCCATTGCAATTCGCACCATTTCTCGGTTGAGCATTTCTCGTGGTTGGTGCAGACCAGGCGTGTCCAAAAGAATCATCTGATAATTTGGGCCGGTAACAATACCCTGAATCCGGTTGCGAGTAGTCTGGGGCAAAGGGGTAACAATAGCAATTTTCTGTTGGAGATAACGATTGAGCAAAGTAGATTTGCCGGCGTTAGGCGGGCCTATCACCGCTACTACGCCAGAACAATGTTGCTGTTCAGGTTTGATTATATTCATTTTTTTCAATAGTGGTTTCAAATTATAGATAGCAGTCTGTCAAGAATAGCTGTTTTATCCGATTAAATCCAAGAGATTTACATAGCCTTGTTCATTTCAGCTTGGGGAGAGAATGCCATTCTTGTGCATCCTGCCGTTTTTCTATAAGCTACAAAAAATACCGTAGAGAAAATTAATGGGGTAAGAATCAGACTCCAACGGCATGTTGAGTATGCACTTCTCTCAATTACCTGTTCATTTTTATTCTTTCCTCATATTGTTCTAACAAAGCCGCTGTATATTGCCTCACGAAAAGATTGAAGTCTGCACGTAAGTTGTTTATAAAATATCTATCGTTGCAGAAAAATAGCCAACTACAAGCAAGGTGTATCTTATGAAATTGAATGCAGTTCGTTGGATGGCCGCCGTGGCAATAGCTACCGTATTTCATGTCGCTGCTCCGGCAACGGCAGCCCTGACTGTCAACGGGGCTGGTGCTTCCTTTCCTTTTCCAGTCTATGCGCAGTGGGCGCATCAGTACCACGAGCTGACAGAAGTGCAGCTCAACTATCAATCTATTGGTTCAGGCGGTGGTATTGCGCAGATTAAAGCAAAAACCGTTGATTTCGGTGCTTCTGATGCACCGTTAGCAAAGAAAGAACTGGATGAAGCTGGGCTGCTTCAGTTTCCAATGATCATGGGCGGCGTAGTGCCGATCATCAACGTTAAAGGTATTAATGCCGGGGAGATGAAACTGAGCAATGTGATGTTGGCTGATATTTTTATTGGCAAAATTAGCAAATGGGATGACCCTACTATTCGCAAGCTGAATCCCAGCCTCAAGCTGCCGAACAAAAAAATCACCGTAGTGCATCGAGCAGATGGTTCTGGTACTACGAGCATTTTCACCAACTACCTTGCTAAGGTTTCACCAGAATGGAAAAAAAAGATCGGTGAAGGCAAAACTGTTGCTTGGCCGACGGGCGTAGGCGGTAAAGGCAATGAGGGTGTTTCTGCCTATGTACGCAAGGTTAATGGTGCCATTGGTTACGTTGAATATGCCTATGCTTTGCAAAATAAGCTAGCTCATACCAAGCTAATCAACCGGGATGGTGGTGAGCTTGATCCGACCATTGCCAGCTTTCAGGCTGCTGCGGTCAATGCTGAATGGAAAGCAGAGGAAGGTTTTGCCATGTACCTAACTGATCAGCCGGGCAAAGAGAGCTGGCCAATTACTGGTGTATCTTATATTCTTCTACATAAGCAGCAGAGTAAAGCTGATCTTGCTCAAGCTATGTTGAAGTTCTTTGATTGGTGCTACAAACATGGTAAAGAGACTGCTGAGAAGCTGCACTATGTTTCTATGCCAGACAATGTTGTAGAAATGGTTGAGGATGCCTGGGGCAAGGATATTAGCGCAGGCAATGGTCCACTTTGGCCTGTAAAATAATTTCCTTCATTTTTCTCCTGAAGTAGTCATTCCCTACCGGGCAGGAAGACGACTTTCCTGCCCGTACGTTGTTTTACAGGCTAAAACACTATGAAGAAAAATAAAACTGAAATGCAGCAGACTAACATAGAGCACAAAGATGCAGCAGACGTTGCTACCCAACTCATGGCAGAATTAGGAGAACTGGGAGACAGCCTCGCACAACGAGAAGGCTATGAACAAGTTTCTGGCTTGGAAGCTGTTTGGTATTATTTAATCCAGAAGTATCATTGGCAACCAAAGAAAGTTCGGGAAATGCGCTTGAATGATATCTACTTCTGTCTTAAAGAAGAGAAATTTTAGGAATATTTTTTAAAAATTGAACTTCACCTAAAACTGATATATGGAGCATAGCGCAACAGGAAGACAACAAAGCTGGAAGACCAGCCGAAGCATGGATTTACTATTCCGAGGTGTTACTGCCGCCTGTGCAGCTTTCGTTTTAGTAATCATGGCAGGTATTTTTGTTTCTTTGGTCTGGAATTCACTGCCTACGATTCGGGAGTTTGGTTTCAGTTTTCTATTTTCCAAAGCATGGGATCCTGTCAGCCAAAAATTCGGTGCCCTGAGCAGTATCTACGGAACCTTGATGTCCACAGCCATTGCTATGCTCCTTGCTGTACCCTTGAGCATGGTCATTGCTTTGTTTTTGGTTGAGTTAGCCCCACCTAAGGTCAGTGCAGTGGTTGGCAACGCCATTGAATTACTAGCTGCTGTGCCAAGTATTATTTATGGTATGTGGGGACTTTTCGTCTTTGCACCTTTTATGGCAGATCATGTTCAACCATTATTGTCCGAATATCTCGGCTGGCTGCCATTTTTTCAAGGGCCAGAAATGGGCATTGGTATGCTGACCGCAGGCATCATTCTTGCTTTAATGATTTTGCCCTTTATCAGTACCGTGATGCGAGATGTCTTTGCTATGGTGCCCGACGTAATGAAAGAGGCAGGTTACGGCATGGGGGCAACCACATTCGAGGTGACCAAGGATGTAACCATCCGCTATGGCATCCAAGGTATGATTGGAGCTTGTCTGCTTGGCCTAGGCCGAGCTATCGGCGAAACCATGGCCATCACTTTTGTTATTGGCAACAGCAGCGACATTTTTATTTCTCTGTTTGAGGCAGGCAACAGTATTGCCTCTCGCTTGGCAAATGAATTTGCCGAAGCCGCAGAACCGATGTATTTGAGTGCTCTCATGGAATTAGGTTTAGTGCTCTTTTTAATGACCCTGATCCTCCAAATTATCACCCAGTTTTGGCTGAAGCGGGTGAAGAAAAAGATGGGAGGTGACCTGCTATGACACCACGATCAGATAAAGGTCGCAAACTCCTCGATTGGATGGTCAAGGCAATATCGGTTTGTGCTGCCCTGCTTGGTCTTTTTTTCCTTGGATGGATTCTTTTTGTGGTTATCGACCGGGGCATTGCCGCGATTAATTGGCAGTTTTTTACCAAGCTGCCGATGCCGCCCGGCATGGAAGGCGGCGGTGTGGCCAATGCCATCCTCGGCACCATGATAATGACCGCGTTAGCTACGCTACTTGGTGTACCAGCCGGGCTTCTAGCTGGAGTTTATCTAGCTGAATTTGGTAAGCACAGCCGTCTAGGTGCTTGGGTACGTTTCACCGTCAATGTCCTGATGGGCATTCCGTCTATTATCCTTGGTCTTTTTGTCTATTCGATTCTGGTCTATCCCTTTGGTACTTTTTCTGGTTGGGCTGGTGGTGTTGCCTTATCCATACTCATGTTTCCGGTTGTGGCTCGCACCACAGAAGACATGTTGAGTATGGTGCCCAATGCTCTGCGCGAGGCCGCCTTAGCTATTGGCAATCCACGCTGGATGGCAACCCTGAGTATTATATTTCGGGCAGCCAAATCTGGCCTAATCACCGGAGTACTGCTTTCAGTGGCCAGAGTAAGCGGCGAGACCGCACCCTTACTTTTTACGGCACTGAACAGCTCTTATATGATGAAATCACTGAATGAACCACTCGCTAATTTGACAGTCACCATTTATCAGTATGCTATGTCTCCCTATGATGACTGGAATCAGATTGCTTGGGGTGCTTCGCTGCTTATTATGACTGCCGTGCTGCTGCTCAATCTAGCGGCGCGGTTTGCTGTGAGAGAGAAAAAAATATGACTGCTGCCCTTGATGAGAAAATGCCACGACGTTTTACAGACGAAGAAACAGGAGAGGAAGGAGCCAAAATTGAAGCATTCTTACATCATTTTCAAGAAGAGGATGAGGAAGACACAGTATCTTCAGCTAAAATTTCTGCCCGGAATCTCAATTTTTACTATGGCGATCAGCAGGCCCTGTTTGACAACAACTTAGACATTGCCGAAGGCCGAATCACTGCCATTATCGGCCCGTCTGGCTGTGGTAAATCAACGCACCTCCGTATTTATAATCGGATATTCCAGCTTTATGGTAATCAACGAGCTGAAGGAGAGGTGCTACTAGACGGCAAAAATCTGCTTGATTCGGGTACGAATTTGATCGAACTGCGCCGCCGGATTGGGATGATTTTTCAGAAACCAACCCCATTCCCGCTCAGTGTTTTTGAAAATGTAGCCTACGGTTTGCGTTTGCACTTTAAGATGCCCAAAAGTGAGCTGAATGGTCGAGTAGAGTCCGCCTTGAAAAAAGCAGCCCTATTTGATGAAGTGAAAGATAAGCTCGACAAGCCTGGGGTCGCTTTATCTGGTGGGCAGCAGCAGCGACTCTGCATTGCCCGCACTATTGCCTTGGAGCCAGAAATATTGCTTATGGACGAGCCAACCTCAGCTATTGATCCTGTCGCAACCCGCAAGGTTGAGGAATTAGCTGAGGAACTCAAGGGTAATTTTACCATTGTTATTGTTACCCACAGTATGCAGCAGGCCGCGCGTATTTCTGATTTTACAGCCTTTTTCTATAAAGGCAAAATTATCGAATATGGCCTGACCAAAGAGATGTTCACCAATCCAAAGCAGAAGCAGACTGAGGATTATATCACCGGCCGTTTTGGTTGATAAGGGAGGAAAGCATGGCCGCAAAACCTTCGGTACTTTTTGTTTGCATCCACAATGCCGCCCGCAGTCAGATGGCTGAGGCTTTTCTTCGCCACTTGGCTGGAGACGGCTTTGAGGCGGCCAGTGCTGGCTTGGAGAAGGGACAGCTCAATCCACTTGCTGTTAAGGTAATGGCTGAAATCGATATCGATATTAAACAGCAATCCAGTAAGACTGTATTCAGTCTCCTTCAGCAAGAAAAAACATTTGACTATGTGATTACAGTTTGTGATGATGCTTCAGGAGAACGCTGCCCTTTGTTTCCTGGTCAAGCCGAGCGATTGCACTGGAGATTTGCTGATCCTGCTCAGTTGACCGGCAGCCTTGAAGAGCAGGTGGAGACAATACGGTTAATCCGGGAGCAAATACAGCAGCGCGTTACTTGGTTTGTAGAAGAACGAAAAATTTTCCCGGCGGTGCTGCGGGATGTGCAGGGAGAAACAAGAGCATGATTTTGCATCGGCAAATTCAAAAGATTAAGAAGCGACTGCTTGCTATCGGCGCAATCGTCGAAGAGCAGGTTGATCTGGCAGTTAAAAGTATTGTTAGTCGGGATAAGGCATTAGCCCAGCGGGTTATTGATCGTGATGTGGAAATCGATCTAATGGAGGTTGATCTCGAAGAGGAATGCCTGAATGTGTTGGCATTACATCAGCCTATGGCTGTTGACCTCCGCATTATTATCGCTGTTATGAAGATCAACAACGATCTGGAACGGATAGGTGATCTGGCTGTAGATGCCACTGAACGAGCAGTGGTGCTGATAGAGCAAGACCCAGTAGAATTTCCTTTTGATTTTAATGCAATGTCCCAAGCTGTGCAAAAAATGCTCCGGCAATGCTTGGATGCACTGATTAACTTGGACAGGGATTTGGCAGTTAAAGTATGTAGTTCAGATGATGCCGTCGATGCCATGCATGCCTCTGTATTTAGCAAGGTGGCCAAAGAGGTGATCAGGCAGCCAGAGCATGTTGATCAACTCCTAACCTATCTCAGTGTATCTCGTTATCTGGAGCGTATCGCTGACCATACTACTAATATTGCTGAAGATGTTATCTATCTGATTAAAGGCAATATTGTTCGCCATCAAGACGATATAGTCTAAACCTCTGCCACGGCATTCATCTTGAAACAGGATGAATGCCGTTTCTGTTTTGCTTACCTTTACCGACAACTCTGATACAAATCTGTATCGCCCCTTCATGTCCATTGCTGTCTCTGAGCAATGTTCTGCCGTTTTAGCGTGTCTTTTTGAACCAGAAAGAAAGGAACCTCTATGAAATGTAAAGTATTGCTCACTGTTTTGCTGCTCCAATTCTGCGCTGCTGCTACTCTTCAGGCAGAGACCGTCCGTCTTTCAGTTGCTGCGAGCATGACTGATGCGCTCAAAGAAATCGTGGCAGATTATGCAGCAGGCCATCACGATGTGACTTTGCTGCCAAACTTCGGGGCATCAGGCGCACTGGCCAAACAGATTGAACAGGGCGCACCTGCTGACATCTTCATCTCTGCCAACCCAGACTGGGTGAACTATCTAGCGGAGAAGCAAATTGTTGCCGCTGATACAGAGAAGGTCTTTGCCTTTAACAGTCTAGTCTTTGTTGGTAGCCCAAAGGCAGCAGACTTTTCGCTGAAACAGGTTGCTACTCTCCAGCAAATTGCTCTTGGCAATCCGCAGAATGTTCCAGCAGGTCAGTATGCCAAGCAGGCTTTAGAGAAGGTCGGTATTTATGCAGCAATGGCGCAGGCAAAGAAATTTGTCCTCGCCTCAGATGTTCGCCATGCGCTCATGTATGCGGATCAGGAAGAGGTGGATGGAGCCTTTGTTTATAAGACGGATGCGCTCTTAGCCAAACAAGCCAAGATCATTCTCACCGTGCCTGATGATCTGCATGACAAGATTACCTATCCGATGGTCCTGACTGCAACTGGGACTAAGAGTGGCGCAGTAAAAGCCTTTTATGAGTATCTTGCTGGAGAAAAAACAAAGGCTGTGTTGGAAAAGTATGGCTTTATGCTGGATAAATAGTGGTAGGTATAGCTGGTCGATTCGGGCGGCTCCGGTAAGCTAGGGCATTTTTCCAGTAGCTCTGTGGGCAGTGTGCAGAAAAATGGAATTGTTTGCAGGAATATGGTAACAATGCGCTTCAGCAATGTTCACCGTGTGCGCTTATAACCGCAGAGGAAAAAATGCCCGCTCATCTGACAACTGTCGAAAGAAAAATCCTTATTTTTTCTGCTAACCCTAAAGATACAACTCGTCTGCGCCTTGATAAAGAAGTCTGGAAGATTAAAGACAAGTTGAAGCGGGCTAAACCTAAACACGGCGATCAGTTTGCTGTCGAGCTGGCCACGGCAGTCAGAATTCATGATCTTCAGCAGGAACTGCTGGAGCACGAGCCGGATATTGTCCACTTCTGCGGCCACGGCGAAGAAGAGGGCATACTGTTGGAGGATGAACAGGGCAAAGCGGTTCTGGTTCCCTCAGATGCCCTTGCCTCGCTGTTTTCCCTGTGTACAGAACACGTTGAATGCGTAATTCTTAACTCCTGTCATTCCCAAGCCCAAGCCGAAGCCATCTCTCAGCATATTCCCTATGTCATCGGCATGAAAAAGGCCGTTGGTGACGAGGCGGCGGTGGAGTTTGCCGCTGGTTTTTACAATGCCTTGGGCTTTGGCAAAAGCATAGAACATGCCTTTGAGTTTGGCAAGACCGCTGTGCATCTCTATGATCTTCCCGATTACCTGACACCAATCCTACTGCAACGTCGGGCAGCGGCCAAGGTGCCGGAAAAGATTGTTCTGCTTACTGCCAATCCGCTGAATGAGCCGCAAGAATGGAATTCATATATCGAGGTGATCAAGAAGAAGATTACCTGCCCGATTGAGCAGCACAGCCTGAATATTGAGAATCTCAACAGCCTTCAGGATAATGCCTATCTGCTGATTTTGAGCAAGGTCAGCAAAAACAAGCTGCTGATCGAGAACGAATATCTCTGCAAGGACACGATCAGCTTTAAGGAACTTGACGACAACATCGGCAACAGGCAGCTTGCCGGGCTGTTCCTCTTTGTTGATCAACTGCCCGAAGATAAATTCACGGCTGAACTGACCATGCCGACCTTTTTGCTGCCTGTGGAGGACAAAAAGCATCTCCATACTGCGCTCTATCAGCTCTTCACCAAGAACAATACAGAGTTCGACAGCAAGAGCCGGGTGCTCAACAAGGCTGCGTTGCATCTCTGCGCCCTGAATGGGGAACAGCACTTCCTTTACAAGAGAACAACACTTCCTGACAGCATCAACCGCCAGAAGTTAAAGGGCTTTGTTGGCCGCAGCGATGATTTGGAGAACATCTGCCGCAAGCTCATGGAACTGGATGAAGGCGAGCTGCTGACGGTCAAGGGCGCGGGCGGCATTGGCAAGACGCACACAGTGAAGAAGATTGCCGCAGCGTTGGCTGACCGGGGCCTGTTCAGCGGCGGCATCCACTTTATCGACTGTGAGCCGGTGACCGACAGCAAGCAGTTTAAGTTTAAGGCTGCTGCGGTTTTTTGGGCTGGAGCTGGCCGAAGACCTGTGGCAGCATCTCAGTGACTATCACGACGGCCAAGACCGCCTGATCATTTTTGATAACTTTGAGCCGCTGCTCTATCTTGATGAGCAGGAGGAGATCAAACGGATTCTCAGCAAGGTGGCAGATTATGCCAAGGTGCTGGTCACTTGCAGAGAGGTTTTGGGGTTAGATTGCGAGATTGTTCATCCAATGCGCCGCTTTACCACAGACGAGGCAGCCGAGCTATTCATCGCTGAATTCAATGTGCCGCCGCAGGAAATCGAACTGCTGCGCCAAGATATTCTCAGCAGGCAGTTGGACAATAACCCGCAGGCCATCAAACTGATCACTGGCCAGTTGCCCAAGGGCAAGAGCTTGGAGACACTGAAAGAGGAGCTGGAAAAAAATTTGTTCGGCAAGGTCTGCGCCGATGAGCTGGAAGTCTTTGCCAGCGGCCCGGACAGCAATATTGAACGCAGAGACTCCATTTACGTCTCTATCCTCTATTCTTACAACCGTTTGAATGAGGAGGAGCAAATGACCTTTGAGCTGCTTTCCCTGTTCCCGGACGGTATTCATCTGGAGGAGTTCAAGAAGCTGACCCGCAAGGCGGAAAAGAAAGACAAACTGCCTTTGTCGCTGATCACGGACAAGCTGCTCAAGGCATTGGAGAATAAGTCCATGCTGGAGAACAACGGCGGCCTGCTCAAGCTCCAGTCTATGATTGGCAGGTTTGCTCTGGCGATGCTGAAAGAACGGAAAGACTTTACCCAGCTCTATCACAATGCCTTTATCTATAACCGCAGGCTGGCTAGGGCACTGTATCAAAAACTAAAAACAGATGAGGAAAGTAAGGCGCTGGAAAACTTCAGCCGCCAGCAGGGAAATTTCCTTGCCGCCATCAAGTATTGCGACCGTTTTAAGGCGGATAAAGAAGAGCTACTGGACTATTTTGACGATTGCGCAGGCTTATTTGTTGCCATCTGCTCATTGCACGGATTTATTCGGGAACTCTCTGCAAAGATCAAGCTATTTCATGAGAAAGAACGACTATGCGCTGAAGTCATACTGTTGTGGGCCAAGTATTATAATGGCGACTTCAGTCGTGCCTTTGCCACGCTTCAACACCTGCTGCCAATAGAACAGATCAAGTCCTTGGACAGAGAAATTCTCTGTGAACGACTGCTTGCTGACTGTGCTTTCAACATTTATCTGATGGAAGGAGAGGCTCTGTGGGTAGCGGAATATGCTACCCAACATCATTTCTTTTATTTTCATTATTCCGGTGAGCTGCTGTACCTTGGTGAATACAACAAAGAGCTGGCAGCACTCTGTCAGGATGATTTTTTCACCTTTGAGGTGCTGGCCAATCTTGGCAAGCTGGACGTTAAAAAGATTGATGCCTATCTTGCTGGGCTGCATGAAAAAGACCACATTGAATGGATGCAAACCAGCTACACCCGCGCCAAGCTGGAGCCTCTGCCGAAAGAGGTGATAGAACTCTTAGTCGTGGTTAACCCCTATACCAGAGGTCTGAAAAAGCTGATGCTGGCCTTTGTTGAGGAAGATGCGGAGCAGGCAGACCAGCTCTACCAAGATGCAGCCGAGCTTCTCTGGCATATCCGCTACTATCATGTGGAGTGCCTCTATTTTTATGCCAAGTTTCTCCAGCAGCAGGGGGATGACAAGTTTGTTGATGTCCAGCAGGAGGGCTTGAAGCTGTCCGAAAAGCACCACTACCGTTTTTTGCAGTATCGCTTTGAGGAACTGGTTCAGCCCAGCGGCCTTGCCTACGATCCGCGCAACTATCCTCTTCCTGATAACCAAAATTTCAGCGAGTATATCAACTTCCTGATCAAGCAGCACAGCCAGAGAAACGTGCAGAAGAAGAAACATCATCTTCATTGATAGCCGCAAACTCTTCGCAGTAAGATTGCAAAGGAGTGTTGTTTGCTGTGCAACGAGTAAAACCTTATAACAAAGAAGCTACAGGAGCTTTTCAACGAATGAATGCTATCAGCAAAGGAGTAAAACTTACCAACAAAGGAGTGTTGATAGCTGATAAAGGAACGTTGATAGCTATCAGATGAGTTGCAGGAGTATTCTAAGAAGTAATTGTTCCTAGCAAAGGAATGCAACCTCTTAGCAAAGAAGTGACAGGAGCTGCGCAAGGAACGAAAACTGCATCAGGACATCAATTTCCTCCTGAGCAAGCAGCAGAAAAGATACCATGTTTACTGATGGTTGCTGAGGTCGGCCCAGTCATAGCATCTGGATCAGAGCCGCTGATCGTGCTCTTCACCCAAGCTGGGCAAAGAAGTCATTGCCCTTGTTATCCACGAGGATAAAGACTGGGAAGTTCTGCACCTCGATCAGCCAGACTGCCTCCATGCCCAGTTCTTGGTAGTCCAGGCAATCCACCTTCCTGATGCA